>CAZCTO010000009.1:0-4647 GCA_964501725.1 uncultured Oscillospiraceae bacterium
TCGCATTCGTTGTAGGTATAGGTCCAAATGCTTCCCATCGCGTCGGTAACGGAGACCAGATGATCCGCCGCGTCATAGGCATAAAGTGTCGCATTACCGTTCGCGTCGATCGCTTGGGTCATCCTTCCGCGCGAATCATAAACGACTCGCGATGATGTTCCGTCCGGGAGGATCATTTTCGTGCGACGTCCGACTCCGTCGTACTCGTACTGATATGTGTTTCCCTTCGCGTCGGTCATGGCCACCAATTGCGACAGCGAGTTATAAGAGAATTCCGTGCGGTTGTCGAGCGGATCGACGATCGCGGTGTTCCTTCCGAGCGCATCGTAGACATATTCCGTAGTTCCGCCGTTCAGATCGGTGATCGCGGTCACTCTGTAAAGCGCGTCGTAGGTGTATCCTCGAGTCGCACCGTTCGGGTACGTGACCGATAGTAAGTTACCGACTTTGTCATAACTCATGCTCAGAGTTCTTCCCTGACGGTCGGTCGCAGAAGTGTTTCTTCCTTCCGCATCATACGCAAAGGTCTCGGTCGTGTTATCACTGTAGGTGATTTTCGTAAGGTTGCCGAACGCATCGTAGGTATAGGATGTTCTTCTTCCCTTCGCATCGGTTGCGGCGGAGATTTTACCGATCGCGTTGTACTCCACCTGTGTGACGGAGCCGTCCGCGTAAATGACTTGAGTCAATTGATCGTTGGCGTCATATGTGTACTGTTCCGTCACGGCAACCGTTTCGCCGCCGACTGTTTTATTCTCGGTTCGACTGACACAATTGCCCTTGTCGTCGTACGTGAAATAGACGGTTTCACCCAGCCCGTTCACTGCGGTCGCCGGATGACCGTTCGAATCGTACGTGAATGTTAAGTATTGACCGATGCTGTCCGAAATACCGGTCACCCGGGACTTCGTGTCATAAGTATAGTTGGTTTCGTTTCCGGCGTTGTCTTCCGTCTGTGTGATCCGGTTGTACTCGTCGTATGAAATGATCAACTGTGTGACATCCAAAGTCCGGACGGACGTCAGCATCCCCTTCGCGTTGTATGCATTGGTGATCGTGTCGCCGAGCGCGTTGGTGTACGAAAGGAGATTATGTGAAGCATCATATGAATACGTGCTTGTATTTCCGAGCGCGTCGGTCTTGGTCAGGAGATTATCGTTTCCGTCGTACGTATAGGAAGTCGAATTTCCGTTCGCGTCCGTTTCAAGGAGGACGTTACCTCTGTCGTCGTATACATATACGGTCGTGTTTCCGAGGCGGTCGGTAACGATTTCCTGCCGTCCGTCGATGTCATGGCTGAATTCCATTCGATTTCCGTCCGCGTCGACCACGGCGACCAGGCGGCCGTCATCGTCGTATTCGTTACGCGAGACGCGTATCCCCCTGGGATCAATGATCCCGGTCAGATAATGATTGTCGTCATACTCAAACCCGGTCGTGTATCCGGCGGGATCCGTGAACGCAACCAAGTCTCCGGCATCATCATATGTATAGTTTACTGTCTGACCATTGGGATCTGTAATGCTTGTGATTCTCCCCTCAACGTCTCTGGTAAAAATAATCGATTCTCCTCCGGAGTGATGCACGCCGGTCTCGTCAAAGGAAATTACCGTTCCGTCCAGGTACGTAATGCTCTCGATACCGGTCATATCGCTAAAGATATAAACCGTGCCGTCCGGTTGAGTGAGCTTATATCGGGAAGGATTATATGCTTCAATAAACAATTCGTTGCCATAAATGTAGCCATCGTTATAGAAAAGGTCGGTATTCGTGTCTAAGGCTTCAAGTGTAGCGCTGGTACCCACTTGCGCCTCATACGTTACGGCGATTCCAAACTCAATCGGGATTATCTGCTGTGAGTCGGGTGTAATTATCATATCGAACTTGTCGATCCGGCCGTTGCCCCAATCAATGGTAACCGTGTGCGGTTTCTTTTCGATGATCGAATAAACAGGTGTTCCTATTATCCCTCCGTCCGAGACAATCTGATCCCAATACGCGCCGGGTGTTGCGCTTTCCTGTAGTTTTGCTGAAAGGATGCCCAAATTCCAGCCATAGCCGAAGTCGCCGGACTCCGATCTGTTTCTGCTGTCATAACTGCGGACCACCGTAAGCGGAATCTGATCGACGGGGAATGTCATATCCGCAAACGCAATCGAGTAATTACCGATCTTCATTTGCCCTTCGACAAAGACCAACACTTCCTTCGTATCGACCTCAGATACACCATATCCGTTTAATCGCAAGGTATACCAGCCGTTATTCAGCAGCGTCGGGTCAAAAGTCCCGAGAATTCCATTATCAACGGGGTCCGTGCTCAGTGAAAAGACCGTAAACTCGGTTGTTCCGACCGGCGCGTACTCCAGTGTGTAGTATGAGAGGCCATCTGCCGAAACACTGCCGATGATATCGGTCGGCGCGGTAATAACCTGACCATCCTCGATACCGGAGAAATCAATGACCGGTGTTGCCTTTAAGAAATCTATTTCAAAAATGTCTTCTGTCCTAGCTCCGGATGTTTCCGTGGCACGCAAGATAATCTCATATACTCCTGTGTTCCATGTGTTGACATCTATTGCACCTAGAAACGCATCGCTCATATGACCTATTCCACTTGTGGCGAGTAATTCATCTCCATTATTGAAACGATAAAATATCTCATAAACGACTTGATCGTCTGCTGAAACAATTGTCCCGAAGACGTTCAGACTGTGCTCCTCATCAACCATCACTACATCAGTGATTTCCGTCAGTAGCTCATTGCTCCCGACGATGTTAATCTGAATCTCTTGGAAACTCGTGTTTCCCTCTCCATCTTGTGCGTCGACCCGTATGATATATTTTCCTGCGACTAATGATCCGGTATCGATTCGGCATATTTCAGCATCATTGACCGGTGTATTTCCGGTAGCAACAACGGTATACTCCTCTTGGCTTTCCTCTTTGACGGATATTGTATAGCCGGTAAGGAGTTTATTGTCCTTGATGATACCGCGCACGATAATTTCACTACCGCGCTGGAACTCGCTTTCGGATTGAGGATTCGTAATTTGGATGACCGGAACATCAATCCCGCCCACCGCGACGCCTCCAATAATTTCAGGATCCGGGTCAAATTCAAAGCCCAGAAGCTTATGACTGGCACGCGAGTTGCCGGTTGCTGAAGTAAAACCAATATAAACATGATTGTTCTGTGCAAAAATTTCATCTAAATCAATCGGGCAAGTAACAATTGGATCCGTTGGTCGAGTGATTTGCCCATTTGCGTCATAGGTTTCAATATAAACATAAAGCATGTTGTTAACGCCGTCATACTCAATCCATGAATCATGAACTGCCCCGCTGGTAAGTATCTCCGGGTAGCTATTCAAGGCATAATGATAACTGGCGCTGCCATTTTCCATTACCCCGATATGATAGTTATTCGGTTCTTTTCCACTCTGCCATGCTCCCAGACCGTTTTCATCTCTCCAGAGACCGCTATTTATATAATTATCAAATTCCACGATAAAACTGGGTTCTACTCCCTGATACCCCATGCCTCCGCCCATGGATCCTACTTCATCGTTTGACGTCAGAATCACAAACGCCAATCCGTCTGCAGGATTGCCGGAGTGGGTTATGGAAAAAGTAAAACGAGACGCGAACGAAAAATCCGCATCCAGATATTTGAAAATATCATAGTATGAATATCCGACCTGATAATATTTATCGGGGACAAGTTCGATCATTGTCTCCCCGAAAATGGTTTTCCCGCCGGTTCTCCATTCATTCGTATTGAATACGTTATGGTATCGATACTGGGGATCTCCTTGTGAGATTACAGAGTATTCCGTTGTTTCATCGTCGTCCTCTACGATCTCTAACGGATATTCGCTCGTTCCAATATTGCCCATTGCATCCCAGGCTCGAACCTCAACTGTATATGTACCGGCTGCAAGTTCCTCAACATATGCTGTGAATTTATCGTCCAGTACAATTTCTTCACCGTCAATCAAAAGGCGTCTTCCGACCACCTCGATATCATCGGAAGCAAAGACCGTTATTACGACAGCATCTCCTTCAAAGTAAACCACCTTGTCGAATATCGCCGACACGAAAGGAGCTGTTATATCTCCCGACCCATCGATTGCCAGTGTGTACTCATTCGTACCGACATTGCCCGCAGCATCCCAGGCACGAACCTCAACTGTATATGTACCGACCGCAAGACCATCAACATATGCTGTGAAATTATCGTCCAGTACAATTTCTTCTCCGTCAATCAATAGGCTTCTTCCGACCACTCCAACTTCATCGGTCGCGATGACCTCGATTCCTATGATATCTCCCACGGTGTATGCGTCTTTATCAAATAAGGCTGACACGACAGGCGCAGTCGGATCCGGAATCTCGTCAATTGTCAGTGTGTACTCTTTCGTACCGACATTGCCCGCAGCGTCCCAGGCACGAACCTCAACTGTAAATATACCGGTCTCAAGGCCCTCAACATATGCTGTGAAATTCTCGTCCAGTACAACTTCTTCACCGTCGATCAAGAGGCTTCTTCCGACTACTCCGACTTCATCGGTCGCGATGACCTCGATACCTACGATATCTCCCACGGTGTATGCGTCTTTATCAAATACGGCTGACACGATAGGCGTA
>CAZCTO010000009.1:4747-84226 GCA_964501725.1 uncultured Oscillospiraceae bacterium
GATATCTCCCACGGTGTATGCGTCTTTATCAAATACGGCTGACACGATAGGCGTAGTCATATCCGGAATCTCGTCAATCGTCAGTGTGTACTCGTTCGTACCGACATTGCCCGCGGCATTCCATGCGCGAACCTCAACCGCGTATGAACCAACTATGAGTCCCTCCAAAAACGCCTTGAAACTCTCGTCCAGTGCAACTTCTTCTCCGTTTATCGAGAGGCTTCTTCCGACCACTCCGACTTCATCGGTCGCGATGACCTCGATACTTACGATATCTCCCACGGTGTATGCGTCTTTATCAAATACGGCCGACACGATAGGCGCAGTCGGATCCGGAATCTCGTCGATTGTCAGTGTATATTCGTTCGTTCCAATATTTTCCGCAGCATCCCAAGCACGAACCGCAACTGTATATGTACCGACCGCAAGACCATCAACATATGCTGTGAAATTATCGTCCAGTACAATTTCTTCTCCGTCAATCAATAGGCTTCTTCCGACCACTCCAACTTCATCGGTCGCGATGACCTCGATTCCTATGATATCTCCCACGGTGTATGCATCTTTATCAAATACGGCAGACACGACAGGCGCAGTCGTATCCGGAATCTCGTCGATTGTCAGTGTGTATTCGTTTGTCCCGACATTGCCCGCAGCATCCCAGGCACGAACCTCAACTGTATATGTACCGACCGCAAGACCCTCGAGATATGCCTTGAAACTCTCATCTAGTGCAACTTCTCCACCGTCAATCAAGAGACTTCTTCCGACCACTCCGACTTCATCGGTCGCGATGACCTCGATACCTACGATATCTCCCACGGTGTATGCGTCTTTATCAAATACGACAGACACGATAGGTACAGTCGTATCCGTCTCAGGAACAACCGAAATCATGGAAGAATCGGATATTTCGGTCCCGAATATAGTCTGCGCCACGACCTCAAAAGTATATTCCCCAAGAACAGTGGTATTCAGTTCATAGACTCCGTCTTCACCGATTGTTACCGGAAGTCCATCTAGAGTGCAAACCAAATCTAGAATATTATCTTCATTCTCTTTGGTAATCGTGAAATACGCTGACGAGCCTTTGTACACTTCATCTGCGGATGCTACGGACATGTATCGCTGGAATAGACTCAACAAGATCCATATCCTCGGGTGATGCATGAACATTAAAATACGCACCCCTGAAACATATGGAATCACTGACAACGCGCCCGTTGATTGTTGTATCAGAGGCATTTATCCTAATCACTCCGTTTGGCGCATACATAATGCCGTTGATTTCGATTTGGGATCCATTGATGGTAATGTCACCGGTCTCCGAATATAGAAGCAAGCGACCGGATCCATACAGTTCACTCACATTGAAAGTAATATCACCGGTCGCGATAATATAACAATCACCTTCAAAGGTGGAGCCATTAATCGAAATATTTCCGTTTACTCGAACACTTCCGTTGACTATGTTCTCACTTTTATTAAAAGAAACGTCTCCTTCATAAACCTCACAGTTCTCTTGCTTATCCAGAATAGAATTGTTCCAGTCCGGCATTTCCTTCGGCGTAACACCCTCGAGTCTTTCTGCGATATTTGTCTTCCATCCGGAGATATTGATGCTACCAACCGTCTTTACACTTCCGTCTACAAAAAGCTCTGACCCTCTATAAATAAAGTCATTACCTGAATACAAATCACCGTAAAAATTGCTTTTCGAACTTCTAATATCAATACTTTGCGAACTGCTTCCTGCAAACAGAGCGTAATCGAACGTAATCTCCGACTCCTCTTCTTCCGGAGATTCCAGAATCAAATTGATTTGCTTGGGTAGCGCCGGCTTTTTCTTGGCACCTTGAGCAACAAAGCCAAATGAAACTTGCCCGCCTACAGGAATATCAGCATTATATGTTTCTGCTTCAATCAGGCATAATCCATCGGCAGAGATATCTCTTGCATTCCATATGCTGGTAATGGTCCCCTGAAATGTTAATTGAAGCTTCCAGTTATGTATCTCCGATGAGGTGTTATTTCTTATAATCACTTCACCTTGAACAGACTTGCCCCAGGTCGCCGTCTCTTTATAGGTGATGGTACAGCCCTGATCCGAAAACGTCACTTCGTTACTCGCTGCAAAAACCTGCTCCGTAGTCAATAGCTCAAATAGCATGACCATTACTATGAATAAACACAAAAACATTTTTGCAAATTTTTTACCAATCGAAATTAGACGTTTCAATTCAGTAGCCTTCCTCAAAATCGTACAAAATTTTTCGCAACATTATATGAAAATATATAACAAATACGACAACCTGTCAAATTGTCCTGATTGTTCCTTCTGCTATTTTCGGCCTTGAACTGTTGCTGCTAAATTGAGTTTCCGGCAGACTGAGAGATCACATGTTTTTCTCTTGTGCTTTTGCGAAACTGACTGGTTTCGAACTCTTTGGCGTCCATTGGTTTTCCGAAATAAAATCCCTGAAGGATGTCCGCATTAAGCTCTTTTACAGCCTGTTCTTTTTCTTTTGTTTCAATTCCCTCCACGCATACCAGTTTTGAAATACTGTGTGCCAAGAGGACGATCGCCGAGATAAAAGAATGGTTGAAACGGTCGCGCTGGATGTCCTCTATGAAGACTCGATCAATCTTGATCTCATCGATGGGTAACTCTCGAAGATAATTCAGCGAAGAGTATCCGGTTCCGAAGTCATCGAGTGCGATTCTCACGCCTGCGTTCCGCAGACGGTTTAGATTCTGACGACAGGTCGCAATGTTACGCATGAGGGACGTCTCGGTTATCTCCAGAATAATATTTTTGGGGTTCAGTGAATACTTCGACAACAGGTCGATAACACCATCAGAATAATTGGGTCTGGCAAGATCTTCCGCTGTAACATTCACATGAATGAAGAAATTCTCATCCACACCTGCATCAAGCCACTGCCCGCACTGGCAGATCGCCTGCTCCAAAACCCATCGTCCTATTGTTTCCATCTGCCCGGTTGCTTCAAGTGCCGCGATTACTTTCTCGGGACGCACATCTTCATTTCCCGGGGATATCCATCGGAGGAGCGCTTCTGCTCCGACGAGCTTACCTTTCGCTGCGTCAACGAGCGGCTGATAATGCACCTGAAAGTTATCTTTTCCGTTCCGGATTGATCTGGAAAGTTGAAACTCAAAATCCAATCGTTCTTTTAGCTCCCGCTTATCTGTCGGGCAATAGATAGCATATTTCTTACGCTTATCCTGTTTTACTTTATGGAGAGTAATTTCCGCATTAACGAGCAATTCATCTGCTGTACTCCCGCACGAAGGAAAGAGAGCGGCGCTCATGGCAAAAGAAACATAGACCGCGTCTTTCCCGACAATGAGTGGGTGAATGGTTTCTTCCTGCATATATTCCATAAACCGTTCCACTTGAACCCTTGTGGAGTGTGGCCAGAGAATGCAAAACATATCGATCCCGATATGATAGATATTACCGCCGCTGGGAAGGCGCTCTTCAAGTGCTTTCCCGAGACCCAGTAAAATATCGTCACCCGTTGCTCTTCCGAATCGGTCGTTATAAGTATGAAATCCCTTAATATCAACGAGTATGATCGCCGCAGAAAGTACATTTCTGTCATGAATGACTTTTTCTGTGTCGATCAGTAATCGCCCTCGAGTCGGAAGCCCGCTGATTTCATGCAGAAAACTCGTCTTTTCTACCAATTCTCTGACTTCGTTCATACTGGAAAGATCAAATATTGTTCCGACGATCATTTGTGATTGCTTGCTTGAATCAAAAAAAGCTTTACCCCGGCTTGCCAGCCAGACTGTTTTACCGTCCCCCTTATTGATTCGAAATTCGACGGAATACCTGTCGGTTTCACCGTTTACCATTTCATCAATCGGTTCTCTAAAACGCATTCTGTCTTCCGGTAATATCATATCGGAAAGAATATCTAAAATATTGCCGCTGACTTCAAGCGGAGCCTCCGGAAAAAGCTGATGCAGGTTTTCGGAAAAAATTATTTCATTTCTTTTGGTGTCCGCGGTAAAGACAATTGCGGAAGTACCTTCAATAATGTTCTTCTGCAGTGATTCCGACTTCTTTTTGTCGGTAATATCAATAAGAAGGCCGGTGATATATCTTGTTGATCCGGTGATATCCAGATCGGAGGCTCCGGACGGGTGAACCCATATCTCTCCTCTGGTTGGCGAAAGCAAGCGAAAATCTGCGGACTGCGCATCACTCCGGTGCTGTAGGAAGGCTTCCAGACTACTGACAAAACTAGCATGGTCATCCGGGTGAATAATTTTAAAAATTTCGGACGATGCATGCTCAATATAATGGTGTCTGAGATCAAGTGCCTTCATCATGTGAGTGTTAAAATAGCAGATGTCCGTGACCGAATCAAAATAGAAAATAAACTCATTAATACCATCGAAAAGCAACTGTGACAGTATTCTTTCCGACATAGTTTTCGTTTTATCCTGTATCAGCCCGAAAACACATGCGCCTTCTTCCGTATCCACTCGCTGCATATACACGCACACCCAAAGTATTTCGTTGAATGACTGACGAAGCGAATGTTCAAAAGAGATTACACGTTTTTTATCGGTCCCGAGTTTTGCAAATGCTTTCTTATAATTATCCAACGCAGCTTCGCGATCTTTGTCACAGATGTACTGGCCGAAAGCCTCCAGCAACATATCCTGTGACGCAACCTTTCCGATCAAATCCACCATTCCCGCAGAGAACATAAATCGTTTGTCTGTAATATCCGCAATAAAAGTACACAGGCTCATTTCGTGAAGCAAGCCGCTAATATGCGATTGATCGGCTATATCAGGATAATACATGGATCTGAGCTCTAACAACAGATCGTCGTTGTCTTCAGCAAAAATCAATGATTGCCTCCAGATAAAAATTATTTGTTGTTATGCTATTTTAGCATCTTTATTGCGTCTGCGTATATAGTCTTTTTGCTTTCAGCCCATTCTTCCGCAAGATGCGATGCAATCTCTTTGGTGGAAAAGCCATCTTCAAAGAGTTCTCTGATACGTTTTTCCCGGGTCTCCGGACTCAAAGTCGCCCTTATCTCCGGACAAGCCTCAATTACCAGTGAAAACTCCCCCTTGGGTTCACGTTCCGTAAAAAACTTTAAAGCTCCATCCACTGTTGTTCTTATGATTTCTTCGTATTTTTTTGTGAGCTCGCGGCAAACAGATATCTTTCGCCCGCCCATACCGATTTGAGAAAAATCTTGTAACGTCTGGATTATGCGGTGCGGCGCTTCATAAATAACAACGGTATATTTGATCGTTGAGATTTCATGAAGCCGCTTTTTTCTTTCTTTTCCGTCAACCGGTAAGAATCCCTCATAAAAGAATCGTCTGGTATCCATTCCCGATACGGCAAGCGCGGCTACAAAAGCACTGGGACCGGGAATTACCGTAACGGGAATCTGCCTTTCTTCACAGGCTCTCACAAGCTCATAACCAGGATCAGAAATACACGGCATTCCCGCATCGGATACCAGTGCGATATTTTGATTTTCCTCCAGAAGGGATAGGAGTGTTTTTTCCTTAGTAACGCGGTTGTGCTCGTGATAACTGGTCAGTCGGCCTTTAATGCCGACGGACGACAACAGCAATCCTGTTCTTCGGGTATCTTCGCATGCGATTCTGTCCGCAGATGCAAGGATTTCCTTTGCTCGCGGTGATATATCGCCCAAGTTTCCGATCGGTGTGCCAACGATGTAAAGCATTCATTCAATCCTCCGTGTAAATGGCCGACAATTCGTCGGTCGGCAGGTTGTTCTGATCGCGCAGAATTAATGGCTTGCAAACCAAAAATCCGCCCGGCCGCCCTTTTTTTCTGCCGGCAATTAAAAACGAAGCCGACCCTTTATCAACAGTCGGATGAATCATGCGTACCGCAAAAGGCTCTATTTCAAAAGAATAAAACAATCGAAATACTTCCGGTAGCCTAACCGTTCGCTGGATCATGGTAATCACTCCGCCCGGTCTTAAAGCCGCAGCGGCGGACTTAACGAAATCCTGTAATGTACCGAAAAATTCAAAACGCGCGTTTCGAAGTTCAAATTCACCGGATTCTGTCGAGGTAACCGATCCTCGCTCAGGAATTCGGTAAGGAGGATTAAAGAAGACTAAATCGTATTCTGCTTTTTTGATTCGACTATTATCCGGCAGCTCACGGATGTCCGCACATAACGGAATAATGCGTTTTTCCAGTTCATTAAGGGTAATGTTCCTCTTAAGTAATTCATAGGCTGTCTCCTGAATTTCCACAGCATCTATTTGCAGATCAGGACGCCTTGCAGAAAGCAAAATACTCGCCGCGCCGCAATTTGCACCAAGTTCCAGTGCTTTGGGAGCGCGTCTGCGCAGAGGTGCAAAACTTGCGGTGAAATGAGAAAGCAGTACTGTATCCTCACCGAACCGGAATCCGTGTTTCCTTTGAATCAACTTATAGTTGCTCCGCCCGAGCTCCTCCAGTGTTTCTTCCCCGAAATCAAATAATTCATTATCCGGCATCGGCTCCTCCTGAGCGAAGATAAAAGACGAAAATAAAGACAAAGCCCTCCGAAACAGAAGTTACGGAGGGCGGTGACATACTTAGAAAAACATGTCTTCTCAGCCGGCAGAAATTGAATCTGTAGGGCACACAGACTCACAAGATCCGCAATCGATGCACATTGCCGCATCAATAACATACTGGGAATCACCTTGACTGATAGCTCCGACCGGACACTCGCCTTCACAGCTACCACAGGAAATACATGAATCAGAAATTACATAAGCCATAAATAAAATCCTCCAATCTTCGACTGCATTTTATCACTACAAACAAGGTCACGCAATCCGTCTTAACCTAATTCTGATAGAATTGATCAAATTTTACACTTCGTCGTCTGATTGCAATCACAACGACGCCGGATCATACTCTGAATCTTCCATCGTCTCCGCTACTGATTCGTCAACCGAATCCATAAGACTATCATCCAGATATTCCTCATCCGCGATTCCATTAGAAACCAAATCAGGGCTTTTCTTTGAACATGCATTATTACACGGACAGCCGCTTTGAGCCCGCGGAGCCACTTTCTTTCCTTTTCGCGTAAGAACTTCAACCGCTGTTCCTTCAAAGGATACTAAGTCTGCTTCGTCCTCAATTTCCAAGCGTACCGACACCCGTTCCTTGAGTAAGTCGACGGATATAACAGTCCCTTTGCCGCTAGGTGTCATAACCTCATCCCCTTGCCTGGGCAATCGGGCATGTGCATCTTCATATGCTTCCTGTTCGTATTTCAGGCAGCACATTAATCTGCCGCAAGCGCCAGATATCTTGGCCGGATTCATGGATAATCCCTGTTCTTTCGCCATTTTGATGGAGACCGGAATAAACCCGTCAAGGAAGGAACAGCAACAAAGCTCTCTTCCGCAAAGGCCCAATCCGCCGACCATCCGGGCTTGATCACGGGCGCCGATCTGACGAAGCTCAATCCTGGTCTTAAAAACTGCCGCAAGATCCTTAACCAATTCTCGAAAATCGACACGGCCGTCAGCGGTAAAAAAGAAGATCAACTTTTTGCCGTCAAAACTATATTCGGCATTAACAAGATTCATTTTCAGGTTTCTGGATTCAATTTTCTCCTGACAAAGAGAAAACGCTTCTTTCTCCTTAATCTTTTTCTCTTCGTAACGCTTGTGGTCTTCCTCATTTACGATTCGAATGACCGGACGGAGCGGTTCAACAATCTGATCCTGCGGAATTTCCATAACCTCCTCGGCAACATAACCAAGGTCAATTCCTATACTTGTTTCAACAATAACCGCTTCGCCGAGATGCAATCTGAAATCACCGGGATTAAAGTGATAGGCTTTCCCGGCTTCATGAAAACGTATACTGACTACTTTAGGCATTTGTAAGCTCCTTCTTTATTGTCAAAAGCATCCTGCAAACAGCTGTTTCAAAACTGCAATTGCCTTTAAGTGCGCGCGATACAGTAGTCACTGCGTTGGATGCATTTCTGATTCTTTCCTGTGTTATTTTCTCCGATAAGATTGCTTCAACCATCTTATCTCTTTTATCCTCTCCCCGCAAGGAACGGGCATCTTGATCGAAAACCAGTCTCGACATATCTCCGAGTGCCATTTGAAGAGTAATCAGTATCTCTTCGATTTGATCCTTGTTAGTTTCCATATATTCATATCGTTCGGTAAGCAGTGACGTTCGGGTTTCGTGAGGCATAGCCAGAATTAATTCATAGACATATTCGCGGATTTCGGAAAGGTGTCCTTCGGAAGCAAGTTTGATTGCATTTCCGGGAATACCGTTAGAATACCCGGCAAAAAAGGCAGCCTTCTCCGAATCGAGACCGAGCTCGGCAATAAGGATTTCTTTCACTTCCTGCTCAGAGTTCGGATGGAGGGAAATGACCACGGCTCGCGAGAGTATTGTTTTAAGGAGTTTTTCTTTATCTGAAACAGTCAAAATAAAGACGGCAAATCGCGGAGGTTCTTCAAGAGTCTTGAGCAGAGAGTTCTGCCCCTCTTCATTCAGGAAGTCCGCATCAATAACATAGACTTTTCTTCGGGATATTTGCGGGAATAAACGCCCGTCAAATACAACTTTTTCTCTGACCTGAGATACCCGTATGATCTTTTCTCCGGAACCCGGTTCAATCTCGATATAGTCAGGGTGTGTTTTCTCTTCAAAGTAGCGACACGGCCCGCACTGATCGCATGATCCGCCGGAGTCCGGATTGGCACATAACAATGCTTTTGCCATGGCCCTTGCCAATCTGGTCTTCCCGATTCCGATGGGACCCGCCAACACATATGCTTGATCCGGATTGCCATGCGACAAAGACTCCAGTCTCTTCTTCGCGGAATGCTGTCCGACCACCAAAGAAAATGATCCCATCACATTTTCTCAAACTTCTCAACATTCACCACAAATACCGTAGCGCCACCGACCATAACTTCAACGGGATACGGTATATATGCTCCGCCCATTGCCGAAGGGGTCACGTTGGTATTGATCGCTGATTGCCTGCTGGAAGAATATTTGCGAATCAATTCAGTAACTTCATCGATCTGCTCATCCTCAACAACAATCATCAGCGTTGTATTTCCGGAACGGAGAAATCCGCCGGAAGAATTCAACTTTGTAACGCGAAATCCAGACTTGTTCAGCTCGGCCATTAGTCGCGGACTATCCTCATCATGGACTATTGCAAAAACAAGTTTCATTTGCTAAGTACCTCCCTAACCTTTTTGTCTATTTGCTGCCATACTTCTTCAATCGGCGCCGCTGCATTCAAATATATCATTCTTTGGTTCTTTTTCGCGAGAGCCAGATAACCTTCTCTGACTTTCTCCATAAAATGAAGTCCTTCGCTTTCAAGACGATCCGAATCTGCCTTACGTCCGCCCATCCTGCTTGCGGCATCTTCAGCGGACATATCCATCAGGAAAGTCAGATCCGGTTCAAGTCCGCCTGTCGCAATTTTGTTTACAAGATCAATCGCTTCAAGGCTCAGCCCCCTTGCGTATCCCTGATAAGCCACGGTAGAGTCATAAAACCTGTCGCAAATCACCGTTTTGCCTGCCGAAAGGGCGGGAAGAATTCGTTCGGATACAATTTGCGCACGAGCCGCCTCATAGAGCAGGAGCTCCGTCTCCGGGGTCATATTCATATGTTCCTTATCGAGTAGTACGGATCGGATTTTTTCTCCGATCATCGTGCCGCCCGGCTCCCGGATCACCTCAAAAGGTATATTCTCAGTCTCAAACATTTGACGGAGTTTGCGGATTTGTGTCGTCTTCCCGCTTCCGTCAATCCCCTCAAAGGTGATAAACAAGCCTCTTCCCTCTGCCATTCCTTACACTTCCTTGAGAATATTATATCTCAAATCAATTGTCTTTTGTAAATACTTCGACTCCATTATAGCGAAAAGATGAAGTTTACGGTTGATAATAAGCTTTTCAAACTATTGATGATCATTCTTCCATTTCTTTGGAATCCCTGGCATGCAAATGCCTAACTCCTTCAACAACTCTGATAGTTCAAAGACTTCCTCCGGAATCCGCTCTCCCGGCCATACCAGAGGAATTCCGGGCGGATAAAGCATCACCGGAAGCGAAGCATGGAAATCGGATGGACCTGTCTCCGTTTTGTTCCAGAATGTCTCCCTCAGCGGATGGACAGCATCAGGGATTGTAACATAACTTCTGCGGATCAGCGCCTCTATTTTTCTCAGGTTCACGGGGCGTCGAAGTTCATTTTCATCAGGATGCGTCAAGATTTCAGAGATTGCAGAGAACAATCTGTCAAAGTCTCCCGTTTTATGGAATATCGTAAACAGCAGAACCAACGATACAGGGTCCGAAAACTCAACGAATATTCCTCTTTTTTCGAGCGCTGTCTGTATATCAGGCGCGTAAAAATTAGCGGCAGATGTTCTAATCACCATTCGTAACGGATCGCCGTCCGTCTTGCTCGATGAAGGGAATGTCTCAAGACCCGGAATTGCCTCGATTTTGCTCGCCAAAACTAAAACCTCATCAGCCGTCTTTTTGAGAGCGTCGGATCCGAATCGTCTCATATGGGTAATCGCAAGTTCGGCAGATGCCGCAATGACAAACGACGGGCTCGATGTTTCGAAAACGCGGAGCATCTCATAAATTCGTTCGACAGATACATTTCTTTTTCTAACTGCTTCTTCAGAAACGTGAAGAATTGCCGCAGGTGTTAGAGCCGGAAGCGTCTTATGCAGGCTTTGCACACACATATCGGCACCTGAAAGCATCGCCGACTGAGGAAAGCGTTCACCGCCGAAAATAAAATGGGCTCCGTGGGCTTCGTCCACCAGAAGCCGGCATCCGTGTTGATGCGCAATTTTTGCAAGGGACTTAATATCTGCACACGCTCCGTAATAGTCGGGTGATGTGATCAATACATCCGTAATTTCGGGATGTTCTGTAAGTTGTTTATCTAAAACTTCTGAGGTCAAAATACCGATCGGAGATCGATCGGACTTTCTTGCTTCTTCGACGGGAGTGAACATATATCTGCAATCGATCAGACTCAGTGTGTTCGGCACAGAGAAATGGACTGCTCTTTGAAGCAACAAACAAGTGGACTGATCAAGTACGGCGGAAATCATTACCCTTAATCCGGTGGTTGCTCCTGAGCACAAGAGAACCGAATGCTCGCTTCCAAAAGCTTCGGACGCGTTCTTTACAACCTGCAGAACCTTGTCTCCGGGATGGTGCAAATCATCAGTAGATGATAGTTCGGTGGTATCCGCATTAATCAGGTCAACGCAATCCTGCGCGCTGAAAAAACGGCCCCCGGCATGACCGGGAACATGAAAGCCGATCGGATTTCGGCTGTCGGAACTATTTCCGGTACTTCCATGCCGGAAATACAACGCCGGTGCATCAGAAAGCAAATCGGAATCGGTGCTCATGCCTTCACCTGATTAATCCAATTTCATCGTGTGGATACCGGAAATTTCCAGCGCAATTTCTTTTTCTATGCGCTCATTTTCCAGACGAATATCTTCACTGGTTTCCTCAGATCTGAGATTACGACTCCAGGTTTTACTTTCGTTTTGCTTATCGAACTCCCTGTTCCGGTTATTCTGAGTTGCCGGGTTCTGGGGAGGTCTGTTATTTCTGTTCTGTTGAATATTCTGGTTCGGGTTCTGAGCATCCTTATTCTCGGGTCTTATTTCCCTGACGATATGCTCACGCGTCCCCCCCGGTTTTGGCCCTCTTGCGGGTCCTCCGCCTGATTTTTGCTGATCTTGATGAAAGTTGTTTCTGCGTTGATCCGATTGATTATCACGCCTCGGATTATTCCTGTTGCCGGGAGCCGGGTTATTGGGATTAATTGCGCGTTCCGTATTCTTTGGCTTTATCTCTGTCGTATTCGGTCTTTGGTCACGTCCGGCCGGTCTGGAGGAATGTCTTCTCCGGTTGTTTCTGTACCCATTACGCGAGTTATGATCGCGTTGCGGTTCACCGCCTTCGGTGTTCATGCCGCTCTGGTTTTCACGTCTGTCGTTCTGCTTGACTTCCTCGCTCATCATTTTCCTCCTTGAGTAATGCCTCTTAACATGTTCCTATTATAGCGATTTTTTCGATGCCTTCAACTCAAAAAGATTTTTGCCAGCACTCTTTCGGTATCTCACCGAAGAAACGGACGGAATCACTGGTCCCGGGATTAAGGGATTTCTCAGGCATAATCTCATAGAGCGGAATAAGAACAAATTGCCTTTCGTTCATTCTCGGATGCGGCAGAGTCAGTTTTTCAGTATTCCTCACTTCGTTATCAAAGGTCAGAATATCAATATCAATCGTTCGCGGTCCAAACCTGATCAATCGCTCCCGCCCCAGAATGGACTCGATCTTCCCTGTCGCGGACAAGAGCTCCTCGGGCGTCAACTCAGTCCGAATCCTGCAGACAATATTCAGAAAATCAGCCTGGTCATGATAGCCTTGCGGATCTGTTTCATACACGGATGAAACCAAATCAATGGTAACAAAATCGATTCTTGACAAGAGCGAAAGAGCCTTACACAGAAAATTCATTCTGTCTCCCAAATTGCTCCCTAACGAAAGATACGCGCAACTCATAAGATTTTTATCTACGCTCCCTGAATAAGCGTGCCTCCATATAATCAAAGCAGCCTTCAACAGGAGCGTTCGGCTTTCTGACTCCAATTTCGAGTGCGTCAATTTCTTTGAAACTTGTGAATACTTCGCCGGCAATTGACTCAGCCATTGCCTCGATCAAATCGAAATTTTTGCCCTCTACAACGTTACGAACTACAGTAAAAACCGCTCCGTAATCGACAGTGTCTGAAATGCGATCCGTTCGGGTTGCCTTGAGTTCCGTTAAACCGAGTGTCAAATTGACAACAAATTCCTGCCCGTCGTTCTTTTCGAATTCAAGCACACCAGAATAGCTCCAAAATCTCATCCCCTTCATAATGATCCGATTCGGGTAACCGTTAATTCCGTCCGCCATCAATATCACCTCCCGTACGGCTATGTCCGCTTCTTACGATATCCACTATCTTTAAGGCCTCAACAACATCCGATACATCATGAACTCGAATTACATCAGCGCCGAGCATCGCTCCGATACAGGAAACCGACACCGTTCCAATTCCTCTTCGCTCAACCGGTTGATCCAGTGCGGCACCGATAAACCTCTTCTTTGAAGGTCCTATCAAAACAGGATATCCTAATTCTCGAAGTATCGGTATCCCGCGAATCAGGGCAAAGGATTCTTCCGTATCGACACCAAACCCGATCCCCGGGTCAATCATTATTCGATCTCCGTGAACTCCTTTTTTGAGTGCCATTTCAATGCTTATCGATAAATAGTCGATCGCATCACGGACAATATCTCCGGATTTTTTCACAAGTGAAGTGTCATTTGCATTGAACATTAAAATCAGGCCGGCTTTACTTTCAGCCGCAACATCCGCAATAAGCGCATCCTTACGCAAACCCCAGACATCGTTAATGATTACAGCTCCGGCGGATATTGCCGCTGCGGCAACCTCGTGCTTTGATGTGTCCACAGAGATTGGTATGTCAGAAAACTTCGAAATACGTTTAATGGCAGGCACAACCCTCTTGATTTCCGTCTCCGGGTTCACCGGAGTATGCCCCGGCCTCGTGGACTCTCCGCCGATGTCAATGATCCCGGCACCATCCAAAATCATTTGCTTCGCGTGTGTTACTGCTTTTTCAGGGTTACCGAAAAGTCCTCCGTCAGAAAATGAATCCGGAGTGACATTCAATATTCCCATCACATGTGTTTTGAGGCCTGTTTCCATGCAGAATTCGCCGGCTCTAAAAACACCTTGTGGCTCGTATGAGCCTTCCGGGTCAATCATTTTGCCCACCTATGATCTCGGTCGATTGATCAGCGACAGTGCTTCTGATCTTGTTCTGGCATCCGATTTGCATCCGCCGCGCATAGCGGAGGTCACCGTTTTAGAGCCCGGCTTGCGGATGCCCCTCATGGTCATGCAAAGATGCTCCGCTTCGATCACGACACAGACTGCACCTGCGTCGACAGCATTTTGAACCGTATCCGCAATTTCCGAAGTCAGTCGTTCCTGAAGCTGCGGCTTACGCGACAACGTATCCACAATTCGTGCAACCTTGGATAATCCGAGGATTTTTCCGTTCCGGGGAACATATACTACATGCGCTTTTCCGAGGAAGGGAAGCAAATGATGCTCACACATGGAAAAAAACGGTATGTCGCCAATAAGGATCATCTCATCGCTGCCAGTCTCCTGAAAGGTCTTAATATCCTCATTGATATCACGATGAATTCCGGAAAATAATTCCGCATACATCCTCGCCACTCTGGAAGGAGTCTCGGCAAGCCCTGCGCGATCCGGATTTTCGCCAACAGCAAGAAGTATTTCACGAACAGCTCCCTCAATCCGGCCCAAATCAATACCCTTTACCGAATTGTCCGGAGCCTTAATATCCTCGTCGATCATTCTGATTACCTCTTTCATTCCTGTGAATCTGTGTTTCCCGGAAGCACCCGGTTCCTGTACTGCATCGGAGTCATTCCCATCTGTTTGCGGAATGCGACATTGAAGCGCTGCGGGCTTGAAAACCCAACTTGGAGCGCAACACCACTGACCTTGATTTCTTTTTGCTCGAGAAGACGGCATGCCGCATTAACGCGAACCTGCATCAAAAAACTCATCGGGCTGATTCCGAACTCATCCCGAAATGCACGGGTGAAATATCCTTGGCTGAGGAAAACATATGCAGCTGCATCAGCAACGGATACACCTCGTCCGTGATTCTGGGCAAGATAGTCTCTGGCAATTAAAACCAGCTCTCTTGCCTTTCCGTGGCGTACGCGAAGGGACTCCTCCCATTCTTCCCGAAGCGCTCGCGACAACGTAACGAGGAGCTCCATGGTGAGAAACTGCATCATCAGGTCTTTTGCGAAAGCATCACGTCCGCTTTCCCGCATGATACGCTGCACCAAATCTCCGATGTCCTGACGGCTTTTACCCATGACGGAAAGGTAGGATGAATTTTGAGAATCTTCTCCCTGACCGCGTGCAAAATCCAGGAAACTCTCGATCGGCTTTGGAGATATTCCCCGAAATGAAACAGGCGCGGACGGTCCGGTCTTCCGGTCACGAGGTTCAAGTTTTGCGTTGGGTGAACTTGCTCGAAGGGCTTCCTGTGCCTCACGAACATCCTGAGAAAAGCCGAAGTACAACACGACCATATCTGCCTGTTTACTGATCACTTTAATGGTATGATTCACATTTGGTCGGATGACAACGGTCGATCCTTTATCCAAAGGCACTGTCTTTCCGGCAATAGTCAGTTCAGCGATACCACTGCGTAAATACAGAAGCTCATGCGAGGAATGTCTGCTTGAAGACGGTACCGGAGTGCTTTTTTCGAAGCAGTGCTCAATACCTTCGAAAACAACAGGTATCGACCCTGCTGCCTCAAGGATACTCTTCTCCACAGCAGGCAACAGATCTTCAAACACTGGCAATCACCTCCTTCTCTTTGCAAATCAGTTTAACATGCCTTAGCATTTAGGAACAATTAAAAGCGAATCAAATATATAAATCAACGAAGAAATCGAATGTTATCCACGTAAATCGAGCCATTCCTCTGTGTGTCGAAGATGCCTAACTCAAGCTTGTCAAGGAACAGCGGATCGCTACCTTCGACCGGAAGAATCAGCGTTTGCCAACGAAGGCCAACCTGAATAACCGCACTGCCGGAAAAGCCGCTGACTGAAAGTTTTTTTTCGACAAGATCCGGATTGAAGATGTCGACCGAAATTTGCTTGAAATGATTCAAATTCAAAGGCGCGAAAAGAGACGCATAATCAAGAACCGGCCCGAAAATAAACAGGCTGTTCTCGGTAAGGTATTCGATGCGCAGCGCCGCTGATCCTTGAGTCTTGTTCAGAACTTCCTTGCAAATATTCCCTTCGCCTTTGATCACCTTAAATACCGGAAGTATTTCGAATGGCGATTCCCACGTTCTTTTACCGATCAATTCGAGATTGTCACAGGAGGCAAACGTGAGATCAGGCAGATTCTCGGACTTCTCCCGATCAAAACGAAACGGAAGGACAGGCAAATCGGCTCTGTTTCTGAAGGTGGCAAGATGGGGAACCGGACAGTATGCGTAAGCCACTCCGGTCGGCTCTGCGATATCATCATGCCAAACCATCACGCGGACACCATGAAGGATTCTTGCGCTCGCGGGCATGTACACCCGATCCTCTCCGCAAATTGAAAATCCCCGGAGAATCGATTCGTTTTCAGCAAGTTTAAGACCATCAACTGTGTTGTCGAAGCTGAGCATTATTTTATTCGCGACAATCTCAACCCCAATACATTCCGGTGATGACGAAGGCATTTTCGGCGTGAAATGAAGTCCTAAAGCAATGAAAGCCAGTCTTCTTCCAATGGTGAATGTTTTGGCTTTCTCAGGAAGAAGCAGGTCATGTTGGCTGAGTATTCCGATTGGCATGGGTAGCTTCCGTCGGATCGCGGATAAAGTTTCATTCAGTTCGAAATAGCGCAGTGGATTCTTCTGATCCAGCGTCTCCGGTGAGATCTGTAAAAGAATCAGCGACGGTACCGCAGATTTATTCGTAATTTTCTTCGGTCCGAATACGCTTGACATGTCAACCAGAAATTGCCTGATAAACTGAGGATAATGCTCTGTAAGTGCGCTGTCCGCAATATCCGGGGCGTATACAATTCCCCGTATGCTGACATTTCGGAAATGAATAAGCTTATTATTAAATAGTGCCGTCATCAGACGCTCTTTGGGAATGCTGTGCTCAATTAAATGTTTCTTAATGGCGGACGTGGCGGACATGCTGGATAATGCCTTTACATTTCCGGAAGCACCTTCATCGGTATCCTTCTTCGCTTCTTCTGTCACAGTCGGTTCTTTGGGTGACTCTGTCGTCACTTCAGCGTCGGTATGAATGAGTGTATCCGGAGAAATATCGCTCTTCACGGTAAGATCCGATGAAACGACTGTGGTAAGTTTCTCCGGATTTGCTTGTTCCGATACAGTGTTAGTCTTTAACTTTGCTTCGGTATCAAAATAGGCATTCCAGTCATTCTCAGAAAGATAGAGTTTGCTTTCCTTTAATACCATAGAAAGATCGTCGGAAGACTCGAACCCCTCCCTGCTCATCCAACTATATATTGCGCTCCCCTCAAGTGCCAGATCAAGGACCCCGATCGGGTAATGAAGCTGATCAGCCAAATGATATGCCATCGAAAAAGCGACGGAAGAAACTGCCGACAGTTGCGAGGAATCCTTTATATGGATCCAGGATGAAGGTTTCGGTGATTTGGCTGCCGCGTATGAGTACTTGCCGTCCTCCGAAAGTCCGCTTCTCTCCGGCATGAAAAACCGTAAAAGATTCAACGATTTGTCCTTGAGCGGAGTTCGGGGAGCACCTGCGCGGGAAATCGGAACACATAACGGCTTTGATCCGAGAAATACCCAGACATCACCACAGCGCAGGTCTTTAATTGTTATTGATTCCGTTACTGAATGAATGATTAACGTATATGCGTCAGTAGAAGCTTTATAGGCAGGAAGCTCAAAAGAAAACACACCGGTTTCATCTGTCCTTGTCTCCAAACTCATAATGACACCATAGTCTGTGTCAAGCTTAGATACTCTGCGGCCATCGGTTGGATCTTTCACAACTTCAAGAGTAACTGAAGAATACTGGCCGGCATATCCGGACAGTAACAAAGGAACACCCTGCTGAAACACCATTCCGGTAGACAGCCAAGCAGGCAGCTTAAATGTGTTCATCTCTCGAGCACCCTCTCAACAAAAACCTTCCCGCTTATTATACCCCTGACAGACTAAGAGGTAAATTGTCTTTTTAGAGACATGCAGCAAATATGCCCTCAAATCAAACTCGCCGTTATCCCGGGATCGCTTCTGTTTATTTACTCCATTGGATATATCATATTGACAACTATGAGCAAATCTATATAATAATCCCTAAAAGGTTTTTGATAAGTGGGGCAAATTTTGCATTTGCAAGGACTTTTAGTCCTGTTTGACGGGAGGGAATCATGGCCGGCATTCAGTATTCACATTTTCATAAAGAAGTATCGGGAGCTAGCATATCAAAACACTTGGGGGAAATCTTCCGTGAAGAGAGATTAAAGAAGCGTCTGTCTCAATGCTCGCTTTCCGAAGCAGCCAATATGAACAGCTCCTACTACTGCCTCATTGAGAATGGCGAAGTTAATCTTACTCTGAAGAAATATTTGAGTATCTGTCAGGGACTGGAAATCGAACCGGACGAAATTATGAGGAACCTTCTGGATTCTATGGAATCGGAAATCTCAGATATACAGCAGATAAAATATTAATTTTTTGCGTTGACTATTTGACAATTTGCCGATAATCATTATAATTTATTTGTTCCAGTTAGCACATTTTATTAAAATAATGACATCGGAGGGTTGCCATATGTCAAGCACGATTTTATCGAATGCAAATCGGGGGACCGCGCATTACGAGGATATTCGGCAATCCTTCAATACCGAAACAGTTGCTTTTGCTTCTGAATACCCTGAAAAATCAGGTTACCCGGGTGAAATTCCCGCTCACTATCACGAGTATATCGAGATTATCTATGTAATCGAAGGTACATTCAGCGCGACTGTCAGCGGACGCGAATATTCGCTATTCAGTAAAGATTTGCTTTTGGTGAATGCAAATGAAACTCACTCCTTTTCCCGCCGTGTTGAGTGTAAATTCATTTGTCTCCAGTTTGATCCGTTCATGCTATTTTCGACAGTTCGCTCAACGTTTGAAGCGAGATTCATTATGCCTTTTATCATGTCCTGTTCATCTCCTCAGCGAGTAATTCACTCCGATGAGCTGACAATGACAGAAATTCCTGCATTAATCGAGGAAGTCCTTCAAGAATATTCCGAGAAGAAATACGGATACGAGCTGGCTGTCCGTGCTGCTATTTGCAGAATATTTCTCTGGTTTCTTCGCAAGTGGAGCAACCAGGGTGTCAAAATGGGCGTGACTTCATCTGTTCGCAACGAAGATATTGTAAGACTCGAAGGGGTCTTAAGTTATATTGACCAAAATTACATGCGTACGGTTAGTGCCGAGAAAATGTCCAAGCTATGCAATATGAGTTACAGCTATTTTTCGCGTTTTTTTAAAGCCTCGATTGGTCGATCTTTTTCAGAGTACTTAACTTATGTTCGTGTCACCGAAGCCGAAAAATTACTCATCACATCCAGTAAAAACGTCAGTCAGATTGCAATGGAAACCGGCTTTTCGAATGCGAGTTACTTTATAACGCAATTCAAGCGCCATCGCAAAATGACGCCAAAGAAATTCAAACAGCGTCTCCACCGTGATGAAATCACATAATAATACGGAAAAGCGAGCCTCATGCAACAATAAAATCCCCCGAAACCTTATGGCTCCGGGGGATTTTGTGGCTGCCGAACTAGGATTTGAACCCAGACAAACTGCTCCAGAGGCAGTCGTGCTACCATTACACAATTCGGCATCATTCCTTGACACGATCTGCAAACAAATCATTGCATTCGTTCAACGAATGAGAGTATATCAAATCATGGCTTTCATAGCAAGAGAAAATCAGATAAACAAATTGGTATCGGATGTCTCCGCTGCGCCTAAATATGTTGCTACACCCGCAAGTTCCACACCATCAAGCAATTCTTCTTCCTTTATCCCCATCACATCCATTGACATTTGGCACGCAAGGAGTCGAATCCCTGATTTCATCGCCGCTTGAATCAATTCTTCAAGAGACTGGACGTTTTTCTTTTTCATGATTCCGCGAATCATTTTGGGACCGATGCCTGCCATATTCATTCGGGAAAGACCCAGTTTTCCGGACCCTCTGGGCATCATCACACCAAACATTTTTTCGATGAAGCCTTTGGAAACCTTCACATGTTTCGGTTTTCGAAGCAGGTTCAGACCCCAGAAGGTAAAGAACATGGTTACCTTTCTTCCCATGGCAGCCGCTCCGTTAGCGATGATGAATGACGCAATTGCCTTATCAAGGTCTCCGCTAAAGACCACAATGGTCTTATCATTCCCGGATGAAATCACTCTATTGCCGGTTCCTTCATCCTCAACGGTATCTGCGCCCGGCAAGCCCTTTCTCAGGACAGCCGATATCACGCCCTTATCCTTCTCAACCGATAAAATGGTATTACCCGTTCTTTCGGCCCAAGCTTTTATGTCAGATCCAAAGGCAGAATCCGTTGCCGTGATCTCAAGCACGCTTCCGTCTTCGATTTCTTTCATCGCCGCAGCTGTTTTCATGATCGGACCGGGACAGGCAAGCCCGCATGCATCCACGGTAGTTACCGGTGTATCAGATGAACCGGTCATACCTCCGGCATTATCATTATCTTCCCTGGCAGTCATTTTAATCTCCCCCTCCGCGCCGGAAAACCCGCTGTCTTCCTTGATTTCCTTGTATAGTCGAAATCCGCCCGACAGGTTATATGCGTCAAAACCGTTTTGCGCAAGTATTCGCGATGCAACATATCCGCGGAGTCCGACTTGGCAATATGTATAAATCGGCTTATCCTTCGGAAGTTCGCTGAGTCTCTTTCGCAGTTCATCCAGCGGTATATTAACTGCTCCCGGGATTTGATCAAGATCCTTCTCGATCGTAGTGCGTGTATCCAGGAAAAACGCACCCTTCTCAATAAGCCCGTCCACATTCTCCGGATAGAAAACTTTGACATCACCCTTGAGAATGTTTGCGGCAGTAAAGCCCAGCATATTGACCGGGTCTTTTGCCGATGTATAAGGCGGAGCATAGCACAGCTCCAGATTCTGCAGATCATATACGGTTGCCCCCAGTCGCATGGCAGTGGCAATCACGTCCATCCGCTTATCAACCCCTTCATAACCGACGGCCTGCGCTCCCAAAATTTTCCCGGTCCTGTCGAAAAGCATTTTCATCACTATTCCGGTTGCGTTCGGATAATAAGAGGCATGACTGGAAGGATAAATATATGTCTTCAAGTAATCAATCCCGGCTGCCTTAACCTGCCGTTCGTTGAGGCCGGTTGCGGCGGCGGTCAGGTCAAACACCTTGATAATGCTGCTTCCCTGTACAATTCTGGCGCTTTTCTCGTTGAATGGCTCTTTCCCGGCAAGAATGCCTGCCAGTTGTCTGCCTTGTCTGTTTGCCGGTCCGGCAAGCGGAACCAGGATTTCCTTTCCGCTGACGAAGCTTTTCACTGAGATCGCGTCACCAACGGCAAATATTTCCGGATCGGATGTTGCAAACCGATCGTCAACAAGTATGCTTCCGGCTGCGCCAATGTCTAAACCGCAATCTTTGGCGAGGTGACTGTCCGGCAAAACACCAGCCGCCAGAATTACCATCTCTGCCGTTAATGACGCGCCCTTGGAAAGGTCGACTGTAATCTGACTATTGGTTTCGTCTTTATGAAATCCGGTGACCCCTGTTCCGAGGTAAAGGTTAATTCCGGCTTCCTTGATTCTCTTATGAATAGAGGTAACCGTTTCCTTATCCAGAAACGCCAGTACTTGATCTGCATACTCAACGATTTCAACCTCAAGCCCCCTGTGTTTCAAATTCTCGGCGATTTCGATACCGATAAAACCGCCTCCCACTACAACCGCCCTGGCCGGGTCCTTTTCGATAATGTAATCATCAATTTCAATTGTATTTTCCAAATTGCGAAGAGTAAAAATTCCCGAAAGATCTTCTCCGGGAACATTTAGTTTTCGCGGCGTGGCACCCGGTGATAAAACCAGTTTGTCATAACTCTCGGTATATTCTTTCTGATCAACCGTACTTCTGACTTTGACTGTTTTTTTCTTTCGGTTAATGGACATCACTTCACTGTTCGTTCGGACATCAATCGAAAAACGGTCGCGAAGAAGTTCGGGCTTAGTGACCACGAGCTTATCCCTTTTGGTGATTGTTCCGCCGAGATAATACGGTAATCCGCAATTGGCATACGAAATATAGGAAGTCTTTTCGAAAAGAATAATTTGTGCATCTTCAGACATTCTTCTCAGTCTGGCGGCTGTACTCGCACCACCGGCAACGCCACCGACAATTAATACTTTCATACTGCGCCTCCTGATTTGTAATGATTACATTTTTAAAACAATTATACAGTTGATGAGCAAGAATGAAAAGTCTTTTTCGAGGATTGCATAAAAACCTTTCCGCATAATCCCGAAATGAATAAGGTTATCTTCTTATCCCCTGCCGGCAGGCATGTCCGGTATCTTTTGCATGGGTGGAATCAATCCGAGTTCTTCCATCTTGCTCCGAACAACACCGATGTCTTTCCAAAGTGTTATCCGCTCTGTATTATTCCGCAAAATGAAGGCGGGATGGTAAGTCGGAAGTATCAGATATCCGTTCTTATCAAAAAAGGTTCCGCGAACTTTTCCGATTGCTTCATCTGTGTTCATAAAGTATTTGTAAGCGGTTTTACCAAGAAGAACGATCACCTTCGGTTTGGCAAAGCGTATCTGCTTTGCCAGAAGCGGCATACACGTTTTGGCCTCTGCTATGGTCGGAACTCTGTTATCCGGAGGCCGGCATTTGACGATGTTGCAAATATGATAATCATTCGGAGAAAAATCATATGCCTCTAAGAGCAGATTCAAAAGACGTCCCGCCTGACCGACAAACGGCTGACCCTGCTGATCCTCATTCGCCCCCGGTCCCTCTCCGACAAACATCAGCGGCGCTTCAATAGAACCCCTGTAAATAACCACATTTGTCCTGGTTTCGGAAAGGGCACATGCATGGCAGTTATTACATTCAGAAACAAAATCAGGCCATCTGTATTCCAAACTGATCACCGCCCTTATATTAGGATAAGTCATTTCATTATAGCAGATCGTCCGCGATCTTAAGCCTGACAATGAATAATGAACCGACGCCTTCCTGACTTTCAGCGATTGCATTGCCCTCATATAACGCGGCAATGTGTTTGACGATCGAAAGTCCGAGTCCGGTTCCGCCGACTTCTCTGGAGTGGCTTTTATCGACCCGGTAAAATCGCTCAAAAATGCGTTGAAGGTGCTCCTGCGGAATTCCTTCCCCGTTGTCACGAACATGAATGGCGATCATACTGTTTGGTTCTCGTTTCGCGCTTAACCAAACCATCCCATCCTTGCGATTGTAATTAATTGCGTTATCAATTAAATTGATAAGAATCTGCTTAATACGATAACGGTCGGCAAGCACCGGAAGTGGTTCGCACGCATCAAAAACAATCGTTATCTCTCTCTCTTCCGCTTTTTCCTTAAGCAGGTTCGCTGTTTCGGAAATCAGGTCGCAAAGTTCAAAATGCTCTTTTTCTGAATCCGGTTGAAGTCGCTCAATTTCGGATAACTGAAGAATATCATTGATTAGCTGATGCAGTCTTTGTGCCTCGATATCGATAATTTCCAAAAAGCGCTTCTGCACCGCAGGGTCCACATTCTCCGTGTTGCGAAGTGTGTCGACAAATCCACGAATGGATGTCAGCGGGGTCTTCAGCTCATGACTTACATTTGCAACAAATTCCGATCTCATGTTCTGCAGATCAGCCAGTCGCTCGTTGTTTGCTTCGATGGTGTGTTTTTCAATCTCCAATTTTTCCGCCATTCGATTGAAGGCGGCAGAGACTGCCCCGATATCGTCCCTGGAAGTTGTGTTGATCCGAACCGTGTAATCGGAGTCCGATACCGTTTCCGCAGCCTTTTTCAGCTCCAAAAGTGGGCGCGACAGCCGTTTTGAAAAGAAATAACCGAACACGCCCAGTACCACCACGGTAACTGTCATAATTGCAATAAAGATATATTGCATCCGAAGAATACTTTGCTGGGAGACGGTCAGTTGAATCGAGGAACGGATCACTGTGTCCGTTTCAGGATGATAGATCGCGAAATACAACATATCCGCTCCGACCGTTCGACTATAACGCTTTTGAACTGCGACCGATTTTGATTCCAGTGCGTCGGATATTTCTGCACGATCGAGATGATTATCCATATCCGATGCATTTTCTACGCTGTCATAAAGGACTGTCCCGCCGGAGGCCACAACGGTTATCCTGAAGTCATCTGTGGTGTTTCCGAATATTTTGAAGCATGTTGCGCTGGCCTCTTCATAGGAGACACCCCTGCCGATCTCTTTAGCAAAAAGATCGTTTGCGGAACGTAAAAACTGCTCATTTGTCAGATCGGCATATTGCGACATAATGAACACACCGATTAGGCCGACAATGGAAATGGAAACCAGAACAATAACAATTACAAATAGCTGAAATCTTCTAATCATGCCATTTCCCCGCAACTATCATGAATTTGATTAAGCTTCCCTGAAACGGTAGCCTCTCCCGCGAACTGTCTCAATAATGGTTGGATGCGCGTCATCTTTTTCTATTTTTTTCCTAAGCTGCCGTATATGGACATCAACCGTACGCGTTTCTCCGGTGTATTCAAAACCCCATACTGAGTTAAGAAGATCATCGCGTGAAAAAGCAATTCCGCGATTCTTCATCAGAAATTTCAGCAGCTCGTACTCTCGATTGGTCATTTCAATTTCGCGATTTTCCGAATAGACTCGATGTCGCGCATCATCAAGGGTAATACCGCTGTATTGCAACATGCCATCTTCTTTTTGCATCTGAACACGTGCCGTTACTTTCGGATCCGGTTTCTGCTCCCTGACGCCTGATGAGTCTGAAACAGGTTTTGAGGAACGGCCCTGTTGAATCTCCAGTGAAGTACAGTATCTTCTGACCTGAGAGCGTACTCTGGCCAAGAACTCGCGTATGCCGAATGGTTTTGTGATATAGTCATCCGCTCCGACTTCGAGTCCATGAACTTTGTCCCTCTCGGAGCCCCTGGCAGTCAACATAATAACCGGTGTCAGCGGGAACTCAGGATTAGCTCTTACCCACTTGCAGATCTCGAAGCCATCCATTCCGGGAAGCATAATATCCAGGATAAAAAGACTTATCTCATCGCCTTCGTTAAGACCGTCGATCATGCTTTTTCCGTTTCGAAAACTTTTTACAACATAATCTTCACTGCGGAGATTATATTCAATCAGCTCCGCAATGACCGGATCATCTTCAACAAGTACAATTACATTTCCCAAAATCACAGTTCCTCCGGTCTTCTTCCGCGAACAAAAAAGATAACCCATTCGGCAACATTCTGTGCATGATCGGATATGCGTTCAAAATACTTACATATCAGCAAAATCTCTGTAAAGATCTCAAGATTATCCGGATCCTGACGCATCTGGCTAATCAAATATGATTTAATTTTATCATACAAAGCATCTACCTTGTCGTCCATATAAACGACGGAAGCAGCGATGTCTTCTTTTTTCGTAATATATGCCTCGAGGGCAGATTTGATCATCGCTCTGGAATAGTCCGACATTCGGATTACATCCGCCGGGATCACGATGCTTTTGTGGAACGACTCCAGGATCAGGACCTTCTCACAAATGTCGCTGGCATGATCTGCGATCCTCTCGAGATCAGTGATTAGCTTCAGCGTTGAAACCGCGTCCCGTAAATCTGCGGCAACCGGTTGTTGGCGAATAATCATTTCGACGCACGCACGGTCAATATCGCGCTCCATCTGATCAATTATGTCGTCGTTTTCCATAACTGCTTTCGCCTTCACCGGGTCCATTTCGATCAGTGCATCAACGGCGTCCGTGATCGCAGCCTGCGTTGCCGCTCCCATTCGAATGATTTGATCATGAATATGGATAATTTCTTTTTCAAACTCTTCTCTGACCATAGATTTTCCTCCTTTATCTCAGCCAAATCGACCGGTAACATACTCCTCTGTTTTTTTGTGCTTCGGGTTATTAAAAATATCAATAGTCCTGCCGATCTCCATAACCTCCCCCAGAAGGAAAAACGCCGTTTTATCGGAAATTCGAACGGCTTGTTGCATGTTGTGAGTAACGATCACTACCGTATACCTCTTTTTTAAATCGTACATCAGGTCCTCAATTTTCAGTGTTGAGATCGGATCCAAAGCAGATGTCGGCTCATCCATCAAAAGTATGTCCGGTTCGACTGCAAGTGCTCTTGCGATGCAAAGGCGCTGCTGTTGCCCTCCGGAAATTCCCAAGGCCGAAAGCTTGAGCCGATCTTTGACTTCATCCCAGACGGCAGCGTCACGGAGCGATTTTTCAACGATTTCATCCAGTGCGGTCTTTTTCTTGATACCATGCACTCGCGGGCCGTAAGCAACATTATCGTATATGCTCATCGGAAAAGGATTCGGCTTCTGAAAAACCATACCGGCACGCTTCCGCAAATAGGTCACATCACAGTTTTTATCGTACACATCCTCGCCGTCAATGAAAACATTGCCGCTGATTTTGCAATTGAACACCAGATCATTCATACGGTTGATGGTCTTGATACAGGTTGATTTCCCGCAACCTGAAGGCCCGATAAACGCAGTAATCTCATTACGAATAATTTGCAGGTTGATGTTTCTTAATGCTTGAAAGTCACCATAGAACAAATTCAGGTCACTCATCTCAATCTTCACATCACTCATTTTGCTTCCTCGCTATCTGAAACTGTCATTTGATGCCGCCTAAGCGCATGATTCTCTTGGACGCAATACCGGCCAGGCGGTTTAAAATAAATACGAAAATCATAAGCGTCGCCGCTGTTGCAAACGGAACCGCCGGCGGATCTTTTCCGTTCATTGCTGAGTTGTATAGATGAAGTGCCAGTGTATTTCCTTGATGATAAATGTGTCCAAAAAGCGCATCAAAGAAGTTATCTCCTTTCGGAAGATAATTCCCGGAAACACCGACTGTGAAAAGCAACGCAGCTGTCTCCCCGACGATTCTGCCGATTGCCAGAATCACTCCGGTCAGTATCCCGGGAAGCGCACATGGCAGGACAATGCCAACGGTCACCCGGAGTTTTCCTGCACCAAGAGCTAACCCGCCTTCCCGATACATCACAGGGACGGCAAGAAGTGATTCTTCTGTCGTGCGAATAATAATCGGCATAATGCAGATCATCATCGTCAGACTGCCTGATAAAATCGATAGTTTCAGTTGAAAGAGGACCACAAAAACGGCATATCCGAAGAGTCCGTATATGATGGAAGGTATGCCGGAAAGTACTTCTGTTGCAAACCGAATCAATTTGACCAATTTGCCCTGAACTGCATACTGCGTAAGATAAATTGCGGCTCCCATGCAGACAGGCACAGCCAGCAGAAGGCTCAGAAAGACAATATATGCAGTGTTAATGATCATCGGCAGAACACCTTTGCTGCCGTTTTTCGCGGCTGAATATTCAGAAGTCAGAAACTGCAGATTGATTTTAGGGAGACCGTTAATCAGAATGTAGCCGATGATTCCGACCAGAACCAGTACGGTAATCACCGCACTGACCCATACAGCACTTCCAAGCAGACGATCCTTATTTTTTCTACTTAGCATCCGCACGGACTCCTTTTCTCGAAATATATGAAAATGTTGTATTAACCAGCATGATGAATATAAAGAGCACCAATCCGATGGCAAATAGTGCCTGTCGGTGAAGCCCCGCCTCCGCATAACCCATTTCGAAGGCGATACCCGCCGTCATCGGCCGGATGGATGAAAACATTCTCGGAAACTGGACAATGTTTCCTGCAACCATGATAACCGCCATGGTTTCTCCGATTGCTCTTCCTACGCCCAGAATCACACCGGCAAGGATACCCGATCGGGCTGCGGGTATCTGCACCGAAAAAATCGTCGATATTTTCGTGTTTCCAAGGGCAAGCGCGGCTTCGGTATATGCGACAGGGACGCTTTTAAGCGAAGTCTCGGCGACTCGTATAATGGTCGGCAGTATCATAATACCCAGAATTATAATGACGGCGGCCAGTCCGGATCCCGTTGAGTTATATCCGAGACGAACCGAAAAAGTACGAAGCGCGGGTACGAGCACCTTCATTCCCCAAAACCCATAAATCACGGAAGGAATTCCGGCAAGGAGCTCAACACTCACCCGGAGTATTTTTGCAATTTTCGGCGGTGCAACTTCTGAAAGAAATACGGCCGTCATCATTCCAATCGGTACACCGATAATCATGGCACCGGCACAGCCGATGAGAGATGAAAGAATCATATAAAGAATTCCAAACTGCGGTTTCTCCAGAGTCGGAAGCCATTTTGAACCGAATATGAAATCGGTAATGCCGATTTCCGCAATGGCAGGCACTCCGGAAATAAGCATATATAACATAATCACACTGACGGCTCCGACGGAGATTGTCGCAGCAAGCTTAAATACTGTTTCGGCTGATTTTTCCAGCCCGGAAACGGCCAGTGCAAATCCGGATGCCAAAACCGTGAATATAAGAAACATCATCCATCCGTACTGCATTGACCCGCCGACCGGAGTGATGTTCATTTGAGACGCACTCTTCAGAAGCTCAGATACAAAAACGGATTCAACCGTTCCCGCAAGAAGTGCGGCAAAAAATACACCGGCCGCAAATATCTCTTTTCTGACAAGCAGCAGAGCGATTCCTGAAAGTATAAGTATGACAGAAATTACAAACACAATTCTCATTCCGACCGGAATGACAACCAGTCTGGATTCATCGAATCGTATATTTGCGAAAAGCATTACAAAACCAGATAATCTTACGGAGTATTCTCCCAGAAGAAGCAGAAGATTCGGCAGAAACAACGTTGCAATTGCTAAGACCGACGATATCGCCGACGCTAACCTCCAGATGTTGCGTCTGTCTTTTGTGCCGGGATTACTTGCAGGCGCGTAATCGTTTTCATTCTCTCTTTTTCTTTTCATGATTTACTCACCGGTATTATTCCGTCTTCTTCTATTATTTTCCTTCCTTCCTCGGAAAAAACAAAATCAAGGGACGCCTCGACCAGGCCATCTTCTGTGCCTTTTTGAGTGATCATTAAAAACGGGCGTTGAATCTTATATTCTCCCGAAGCAACCGTCTCGTCCGAAGGAGGAACTCCGTCAATCATCAAAGCAGCCACTGATTTGTCCAGTGAGGATACCGACACGTAACCGATAGCGTTGGGATTTCCCGCAACCGCCTGCTTAACATTTCCAGTCGAATTCTGTTCCTCCGCATAGACGGATTTGTCCGTAATACCGCAAATTTCTTCAAACGCACCGCGCGTTCCGGATGCCGCTTCGCGACCGATACACTGGATAGGTGAGTCAGCTCCGCCAAGGTCCTTCCAATTTATGATTTTTCCTGAAAAAATATCAGTTAACTGTTCTGATGTAAGTTCTTTTACCGATGAGTCCGGATGAACGATGACCGCAACTCCGTCCAACCCGATAATGTATTGATCAAAAAGTTCCGGATTCTCCGAGTCTTTAAGTTCCCTGGATAGCAGTCCGATCTGTGCCGTCCCGTCTTTTACTGATGTCGGACCTTCTCCGGAGCCGTTTCCGCCGACGGAAACCGTAACGTCTCCAAATTTTTTCATATATGCTTCTGCCAGGGCATTGCTTACATCCGACATGGATGTTGAACCCGTCAGTGCCAATGAGCCTTGGATCAGTTCATTGCTCTTTGCAGCGGTTACATTTATTTCGGTACACGCAGCACTTCCCGGAATAATAAAAACAATTAACAAAGACAAAAGGCAATACGCGACGGTATTTTTCATTATTTATCCCTCCGGCTAGTCTAAGTAAATAATACATTTGCACAATTCGAAGGGAGTTATTCCGAGGTTAGCTTGTGTAAAATCTAAGTTATGAAAATGTAATGCAAAAGCCGTCCTCGGGCGTTCCCTGACGACGGCTGAAAAGCTTTCATTAAAAAACACATTATTTCAGGACAACAATAGTGACTCCATCATTGGCACGGGCCCAATCCGGGTCGTTCCTGAAAGCAGGGCACAATTCAACCAGGGACCGGCCTGTTTTCTCAAACGGTCCGAACTGTTCACCGGGGCAATACGCCTTGATTCTTCCTTCTTCTTTCATGGTTCGCAGGCAATCATGGGTCGCTGATTTGAGCGCTCCGCCTTGACCGGACGAACCGTAACCATGAATAACTTTGACCTGGTGAATACCAATTCTTCTCATGGTGTTGATCTCGAAGCGAAGCTTCTTCATTGCACCATCTACCTTGGGCATTCCTTCTTCAATATTTATAATACTGGCTGCCACGTTTCTCCTCGCATAACTCTCACAAGCCGCAAAATACAACCGGTTTCGGCTATTTGTCCAATATCTTCCTTAAGACGGTTGATAAAAAGATAAAAAACAACAATTATAACGGTCCGCATCATTGCGGTACAACTGATTACATTCAAATTATAGCACATTAACTTCCACTTGTGAGAAAAGACAGTTATAATTTTGCTATAATGGCTTCATGAGAATGGATCGAATTTTAGCAAATTCAGGGCTTGGTACGAGATCGCAGATTAAAAAACTGATTCGCGAAGGTGTCGTATGCATCGGCGGGGATACCGTCAGCGATCCGTCAGCGGATGTATCTGATGATAAGATCTCCTCCATTACAGTCCTTGGGGAGCCCCTCATTTTTTCTAAATATATATACCTCTGTCTCCACAAACCGGACTGCTGTCTCACGGCGATGGAAGATTCCAGGCTTCCGACCATTGCGGAATATATTCCGAAGGAGCTTCTCGGGAAAGGAATATCCCCCGTCGGCCGCCTCGATTATCACACCACCGGTGTACTTCTCATCACCAACGACGGCGAGCTTTCTCATCGTCTCTCCGGTCCGAAATGGCATGTTCCGAAGTCGTATATCGTAACCTACTCAGGACCATCGCTCGGGAGTCATGAAGCAGCGCTTTTTGCAAAAGGGCTCGTTCTTCTTGATATTCCCGGCAGAAAAACAGTTCTTTCCCCGGCGACTCTCGAGTTCGTCGGGGACAATACATGCAGATTGATTCTGTACGAAGGCAAAACGCATCAGGTAAAACGCATGCTTGCCGCGGTAAACCGGGCTGTTGTGACTTTGCACAGAGAAGAATATGCGGGTGTACGAATTTTGGAAAATCAAGCCCCCGGTGGGATACGACATCTCTCGCCGGAGGAGAGGACACGATTATTTGACCAAACCGGGTTAATGAATCGGCAATAATGACTTTTTCCGGCGTTTCAGCTCAATATTATCTTTTACCGGAAACGATCGTCTCATCTGACAAAATTGAGCGGATGGCCGCCTGAGATGCCTCTTCACTTTTTGCGGTGACCGAAACACTGAAAACCATTGAGGGAATGCGTAAGCGCCATAGATTCACATAGCCCAATGACTCGATCGCGTCCGGATCAAGAATCATCAATCCATAAATGTGTCGCTCGAAATCTTCAGGCATTATAGTCGGCGGTTCGACGATGCCCCCTTCTTCAACCGGCAAGTCGTAATACTGAGCTTGGGAATAGTATACAGGTATAATAACACTCAACTGTTCCTCGGATAGCGTTTCGCGCAGGGATGAATAAAAATCATCCATCGGCACAAGATAGTCGAAATAATACGGCATTGTTGAGATATCCGTAATAACAATGTCAGTTTTAACTGAAAGAAGAGCCCCGGCGCTCAACGGAGAGTACATCGTTTCCATGCTTGCTGTTTCAGAGTTGTCCCTGATGATATCTACATTGGCAATTTCCGGGGCAACATATCCCAATTTTTCTATCAAGTGGTTTGATAAATAGTCCTCTGTTTTCTCAAAGTGGCCCAGGGAAACAATTCTGAAGTCATTTCTCGGAGTGAAAAAAAACTGACGAATCAGAGCAACTACGATAACAGCAATGACTACACCGGCAACATATTTCCACCAGCTGTAATAAAAATGGACTTTCCAATCGGAGATCGTTTTCCCGAAAATTTTCTTTTCCTTTGATCTCGCTACTTCCTTTTGTTTTTCTTCGCTTTTTCTGCCGGAAGCGATGAAATAGACCTGATTTATCTCTTCAAGCTTATCGTGATTCTTTTTGGGATCCACTCGATACTTCTTAATCTGCTGCCAGAACTTTTGATCCAATTCGTAAGAATTGGCCGTCTCGTCAAGGCCGAAATACGCCATCGCTTCCTTACGGTCCATCGAGATGGGGGTTGTATTCTGAGAATTGTTGCCGGCATCATTATCACTGATGCCGGTTTCGGGATTTGTGCTTTTCATTTTGTCATTCACCTTATGTTCTATTACCAAAAATCAGCCGATCGGCTTCATCGTCGGAAACAATAAAACATCACGGATTGATGCTCTGTCCGTGAGCAGCATGACCAAACGGTCGATGCCGATACCCATTCCGCCGGTCGGCGGCATACCGTATTCGAGAGACACACAGAAATCTTCGTCATAAAGATTGGCTTCGTCATCTCCTGCGGCTCTTTTCCGGATTTGATCATCAAAACGGGCGCGCTGATCCATAGGATCGTTCAGCTCCGAATACGCATTTGCATATTCTCTTCCACCGATAAAAAGCTCAAACCGATCCGTAAAATCGGGGTTATGAGGAATCCGTTTGCACAAAGGAGAAACTTCAATCGGGTATTCACATATGAATGTCGGTTGAATTAACTTATCTTCGCAATAAATCTCGAAAAACATATTCAGTATTTCACCCTTGCGAAGGGATTTATCGGGTGCGATTCCTTTTTCGGCGGCAGCGGCTCTGGCCTGCTCATCCGTTGAAATGGCCGAAAAATCAACTCCGGCATATTCTTTAACCGCTTCGATCATGGTCATTTTCGCAAAGGGAGGCTTCATGCTGATCGGTACTCCCTGATAGGTGATTTCAGTATCTCCGCAAACTTCAAGGCAAACCGCTGATAAAAGATTCTCTCCAAGCTCAATCATGCCCCGAAGATCGGTATATGCCTGATACATTTCGATGGTGGTAAACTCCGGATTATGCTTAACCGACATTCCTTCGTTTCTGAAAAGCCGGCCGATCTCATATACACGGTCAAATCCGCCGACGATCAAACGTTTCAGGTACAGTTCCGGAGCAATACGCATATACATATCCATATCTAGGGTGTTGTGATGCGTAACAAAAGGCTTTGCAGCGGCACCGCCCGGTATTGAATTCAGGATGGGCGTCTCCACTTCAATAAAATCAAGTTTATCCATATAGTTTCGAATAAATCGGATAATCTGCGAACGCTTTTCGAAAGTACTGCGTACTTCGGGATTCATAATCAAATCAATATAACGCTGCCGATATCGCATTTCCGTGTCCCTTAGTCCGTGGAACTTGTCCGGCAGAGGACGCAGTGCCTTGGCAAGGAGCTTATATTCCTTGGTACGAATCGATATCTCACCCATCTTCGTGCGAAATACCTCTCCGCTTATACCGACGATATCTCCGATATCCAGCTTTTGCCAGCGGGCATATGCCTCGGGACCTATTTCGTCGATCTTCGTAAAAATCTGAATTCTGCCTTTGCGGTCATGCAAGTCGCAAAAACTGACCTTCCCCATTCCTCTTCTGGAAAGAAGACGGCCCGCAACCGATACGGGCTTCCCTTCCATCTCATCAAATTGATTAATAATGTCTTCCGAAAAATGTGTAACCGGAAAAGAAACTTCGGTAAACGGATCCAGATTTTCTCCGGCCAGTTCTTCGAGTTTTCCTAAACGGTTGCGCATCTGCTCCTGCAGATCCTGGAGAGATAATTCTTCTCCCGGTACTATAGGGTCGTTATGATCTTGCATATAATCGCATTTTCCTTTCAGGGATTCGTTGCGACAGAGGTCAGAGTGGTTTTCCGATCTTTACGATCTTATATTTGAAGGTTCCCGATGTGGTTTGAACATCGACGATTTGTCCCTTCTTTTTGCCGAGGATCGCCAGTCCGACCGGAGACTCCGATGAGATTCGATTCATAAAAATGTCGCCTTCGTTCGCGTTTACCAGGTTGTACTGGGCTTCATCCTTTGTTTCCTCATCACGGAGAGTCACGAATGAACCAAGGGTAACTTTGGTCTTGCTGATCTCATCTTCATCAATGACTCTTGCATTTTTCAGAATGTCTTCAAGCTCCATGATACGGGCTTCATTCTTTGCCTGCGCTTCTTTGGCGTCGTCATATTCAGAGTTCTCGGATAAGTCCCCCTGAGCTCTGGCATCCTTAAGACGCTCCGATATCTCGGCGGATTTAACGGTCTTGCGATCGGCCAGCTCATCCTGCAGACGCTTGAGACCTTCGACGGTAAAAGCATTTTTTTCTAATTCAACCATATTTTCTCCTTTATCAACCCTGTTGGTTGTATGTTATATGTATTAATTCCTTTATGTCGTTTTGTCAACATCAAGCATGCAGTTTACTTCCTGTCGCTGTCTTTTTGAATGACATCATGGGCTCCGCCTTCTACTATAGAAGTAGATGATACCACAATCAGCCGTGCTTTTTCCTGTAATTCCGGAATACTCGATGCACCGCAGGAACACATGGTCGATTTAATCTTCGCCATAGATGTTTCCAGATTATCCTTCAGCTTACCGGCATAAGGAACGTATGAATCCACGCCTTCTTCAAAAGACATCTTTCCGCCGTTACTGCCGTCATCATAGCGTTGCCAGTTTCTGGCGCGATTCGATCCCTCGCCCCAGTACTCCTTTACATAATTTCCGGAAACCAGCATTTTGCGGGTCGGGCTCTCGTCAAAGCGGGCAAAATATCTGCCTAACATAACAAAATCCGCACCCATCGCAAGTGCCAGAGTCATATGATAATCGTGAACAATGCCGCCGTCCGAACAAATCGGTATGTAAATACCGGTCTTTTCAAAATACTCGTTACGTGCGGCCGCAACCGCAAGTACCGCAGAAGCTTGTCCGCAACCGATACCCTTTTGCTCGCGGGTGATGCAAATGGATCCTCCGCCGATACCGATCTTAACAAAATCCGCGCCTGCTTCGGCAAGGAAACGAAAGCCTTCCGCGTCAACAACATTTCCGGCACCGACCGGAACTTCCGGGTGGTTCTCCTTGATCCAGCGAACAGCCTCGGCCTGCCACTGCGAAAATCCGTCGGACGAATCCAGACACAGAATATCGGCGCCGGCGGCAACCAGTGCCGGAACGCGGTCCTTATAGTCTCTCGTGTTGATCCCGGCTCCGACGATCAGTCTCTTCTGCTCGTCCAGAAGTTCCAGCGGATTTTCTTTGTGCGATTCATAATCTTTACGAAAAACGAGTCCGACCAGGCAATTGTTCTCGTCAACAATCGGCAACTGGTTAATCTTATGCTCCCAAATGATATCGTTGGCTTCTTTAAGTGTAGTCCCTTCTTTGGCATAAACGAGATGCTCAAAAGGAGTCATAAACTCCGCAACCCGGGTGGTCGGGTCCATGCGGCTGACACGATAGTCTCTTGAGGTCACAAGGCCCAGAAGAACTCCGTTCGGGGATCCGTCATGGGTTATGGCAACCGTGCGGTGGCCCATTCTTTCACCGAGCGCCAAAACATCCGAAAGCGTATTTTCCGGTGTCAAATTGGAGTCGGAAGTGACTAATCCGGCCTTGTATTTCTTGGCCTTCCGTACCATTTCGCATTGATTTTCAATCGCCTGAGATTGAAAAATAAATGAAAGTCCCCCGCACCGTGCGAGCGCGATGGCCATTCCGGCATCCGATACTGACTGCATAATTGCCGAAACAACGGGGATGTTGATGGATATTGGGGAATTCTCTTTGCCTTTCCGATACTTGCAAATCGGAGTCGATAAATCAACCTTATCCGGAGTATTATCAGCGGTTGTCAGATTGGGAATCAGCAAATATTCACTGAACGTACGTGATTCTTCCTCAAAAATTTTCGCCATGAAAAAACCTCCCAAAACTTCCGATATCCAATAGTTCCTAGTATGATAGCACAAATTGTTGCTGTGCGGCAAAGGATTTTCGAGCTGTGTACTGCTTTTTATAATTATCCGGTTTTCTCAAGAAACCAACGTGAAAAGCATTAACACCGTCGCCCTAAATTTTCCGGATACGGCGAACAATTTTACTTATAAAAAGTGATAATTTCATTGGTTTTTTGCTCGAACCATAAATGATTCCTCTCATCGCGAAAAGAAGTATGGTTGTGATCACGGCTTCCGGGATCAGATATGTTCCGTTATAACCTAGGGAATAAAGCCACACTGCCTGACCCTCTCCTGCGTATTCCGCATAAAAAACAATTCCGGATATAAACGAAAAAGTAAGCCGGCCCAGCATGCTGATGACGACGGCTAATACCATTTTGTAAAACGGTACCAGACGCAGGCGTCGGAAAATGTTCGTTTCTGTAATGCGAACAGGCTTTTTTGCCGCAAAAAACCCCGCGAACCCAAGCGATGTAAAAGCCAGCGTATAGTCGAGAAGCACTTGCACCGGCATTAGAAAATAACCGCCGATCATTTGTAAAAGGCTGAAAATAAAAGCTGCTGCAAATCCCCATGCCGGTCCGAAACACAGCGCGAAAAAGATAATCGGCAGCATGGAACCGGGCGTAACCGTTCCGCCTTGCGGCATAGTGTAAATAGGAAGAAGTGAAAGAACATATGCAATTGCTATGCAGATTCCGCCTGCAGAGATCGCGAGCAGCTTCTCGCGGGATCCAGATGATTTGAGTGTGTGATCAGACATAAAAAACTCCTCCTTTATGTCCGACAGATGAACAAGGAGAAGCCTTCACGTGCTTCGTCTATGATCCCTCCGCCGGCATTATCCGGTTCAGGTTATTCGGGTCGATGTCCCAAAGACATCCTCTCAGCCGGCTTAGTGGGCCAGCTCCCCGTTTGTAGTTATGATAATATTCCAAGACTTCTTAAAAAACAAGAGGATTCGGCTTAACTTTCCGCAAATGTCAGTTGCCTGAATATTTAGCTTATCCGCCTATTGATTAATTACCTTGCAAACTTTCATGAATTTTCCGATTTCCGAAGTGTATTGATCAGGAGCCGTATCATAAGCCATCACATGTTTGGCTCCTTCAACAACAACCATTCTTTTGGGGCATTGAAGTCGGTTAAAAACATCTTCACCCATCTGCACCGGGACAAAAGTGTCTTCCGCACCGTGAAAAATCAAGACAGGAATCTTAACTCTTCCCGCGACATCAAGAACCGAAGCGCGCTTGACAGGGAAACCGATCCTTGAAGCCGCGATTCTGCTGATCATCTTCATGAAGAATTTGATCCGAATATGATATCTCGTTTGAATAACCAGCTGAATTTGATTCTCAAGCGAGTCGTACGGGCTGTCGGCAACGATCCCTAATACACCGTCCGGCAATTTCTTGCTTCCCGCGGCCATTAAAGCAGTGGCTGCTCCCATCGAGCGACCGTGAACCAGGATTTTCAGCGGCCCGGCCAGATGCTTTCTTATGTAATTTATCCACATGATCAAATCCTGACTGTCAAACAAACCGTATCCGATATGTTTTCCCTGGCTCATACCATGGGCTCGCAGATGAGGAATCAAAATATGACAATCCATCTTGTTCAGATACATCTGAGCATAGGCTCCCATATCAGATGGGTGATCTCGCCAGCCATGGATAAGAACCACCAGGTTTTTGCTCTTCTTATCATCCGCCGGCCGGTAGTATGCCGCAAGCTTCAGCCCGTCGTAAGAAGTAATCTGCAAATCCATGAAGTCCATGCGGTTGGTATAGAACCAATTTTTCCCGCGTCCGAAAATCGTATCCTGCTTAATTTGCAGCGGCGACTTATCATAAGGGGGTCTGGGAAAAGGCCGGTCAAAGATCTTGTGAAAAGCCTTCAGTGACGCGACATACAAAGCAAGCGCTATCAGGGCTGTAAGAAGGACAGCCGAAACACTTCCGATGATGATCCAGAATACGACTTTATCCAAAGAAACGCCTACTTTCCGCTGACACTCCCGATAAGCGTCTCAATTTCATCACGCTCTCGAAAAACAAAATCAGACAATATTTCACAGCCTTCCTCCGTAACGAGTACATCGTCCTCAATCCGAAATCCGACGCCCCACTCCCGAATATAAAGTCCCGGTTCAACAGCTAAAACGCAGTTTTTTGATAGCGGTGCTTCCCTGACGCAAACATCGTGCACATCCATTCCCAGATGGTGCGCCGCGTTATGCCATACATATTCGCCCAAATCCTTTTCTTCTCCCGGAATCATGAGCCCCAGTTTTTCAAGCTGAATCTGTGCGACACGCCGAACCGCTTGATTAACTTCAGAGAGCTTGATGCCAGGAGAAATCACTCGAAAAGCCTCCTTTTGACATATCCTCACTGCATCATACACAGCCTTTTGCTTTTCCGAAAAAGATCCGCCGACAGGATAGACGCGTGAAATATCCGCGCAAAGTCCTCCGACCGAAGCACCGATATCAACCTGTACCAACTCTCCGCGTGAAATTTCCTTACCGCTCGGGACTGAATGATGCAAGCAAAAAGCATTGTCACCGGATGCGACAATCGTCGGGAAAGCCGGCAACAGACAACCCTTACGACTCATTCCGTGCTCCATCGCGGCCAACAGTTCAAGCTCGGATACACCGGGATAAAGAATTATCAGAGCGTCACGTATCGCCAGGTCCGTGACTTCAATCGCCCTGCGGATCATCTCAATTTCGCACTCTTCTTTGACCATCCTCAATTCTGTCAGAAGCGGCGCAATTGCGATAAGGTTATCTTCGCCGCGAACATTGCCTGCCATTTGCACAAAATCCGTGCCCGGGCCGGGGCGAATACCCCGGTCTGTCGCCAGCAAAAATGATTTCTCATTGACAAGATTAATCAAATAGTCCATCGATGTCGGCAGAAAAAGAACTTCATCTACACCGGAGCGCTCCATCGCTTCGTTTGCGCTGAGTCTTTTTCCAGTCCAGCGCTCCCTCATCGGATCGCACGTATGAATGAAGAGGGCACTGACAATATGGCTGCCGTTTTTTTGGATGACAAGGATCGAGTCTTCCTGATTAATCCCCGAAAGATAAAAGAAGTTTCTGTCCGCCAAAAAGGGATAATGCGAATCAGCAGACATCGGCACCGTTTGACCTGCAAAAAGCACCGCAAAACAGCGCTCCGGTAGTTTATCCAGGAGCTTTCTGCGGTTTTCCCTAAAAAACTCCGGGGGCAGTTTATAATCCCGAACATCCGGAATCATCTTCTGGGTTCTCCGGATCTGACATTATATTCATCGAAAAGAATCGTGTTGTTGATATATCCGAGGGTGGCACCGGGAGACCTTCGGATGAGTCCCGGATTCCCGATCACAATCGAGTTATCCGGCACGTCAAAATTCACATAGGCTCCGGGAGCAATAAGGACGTTATTGCCTACGCGGATATTGCCGATGATCAGCGCATTTGCGCCGATCCACACATAATTACCGATCGTCGGTGCGCCTTTTCTCGGTCCCCGGAACTGAGTTCCGATGACCACACCGGTGGAACAATTAACGTTATGACCGATCACCGATCTCGGATGAATAATCAGTCGGCCATAGTGAGCAATATAAAATCCCTTGCCGATCTTCGTGTCATATGGAATCTGAAAATGATACTTATGAGACTTACGGTCCAGACTTGCATTATAAAAACGAAAAACCAATTTGGACCAATAATGCTTGAAATCTTTCTTATCTCCCTGAGACTTGAAGTAGTGGTATTGCGTACGCCGGAATGTGCTTAGAAAGCGGTACTCCGGACTTGATATCAGTTCTTGCAAATACGTCAGATACACTCTCGTGTGTCTCCGTTTATTTCCAGTATAGCGATATAAATCACTATATATTATATCCTTGAGCTCGTCGTTCATCACTGCCTCGCTTACGCTATTTTTGAATGAATTCAGTTTAATCTTATCGCAGTTCTTTTCATTGAGCAATATAAATCTGGCGCCATTTCTGTCTTGACTCATTGTTTCCGTGACTCTATAATCGAGTAGCGCGAAATAGCCTTCTCTTTTGGCAGTCACGGAGAAGTACCCAAGTGGCTGAAGGGTCCGCACTCGAAATGCGGTAGGTCGGGTAACCGGCGCGGGAGTTCAAATCTCCCCTTCTCCGCCAAAACCGAAAAGACGTCCCCCTTGTTTGGGGGACGTCTTTTTTTTATTCGGCTTAAAAAGAATGGGGATTTGAACCCCGTGAAGACAATCAAAAAACGGCAGTATTCCTCCGAATACTGCCGTTTCTATTATTATGTCATTAAACTTGCCTTATCCCGGAATAGTCATCCCGCTTTTGTCAAACAAGTTTTGAACAAAATCCAGGCTCACGGACAGATATTTGATCTCTTTAGTTTCTGTCCTGCTGTTTTTTGTCGGATTAATTTTGATCTTGCGGACATTGAAATAATTCTCCGAGAAATCTTTGGAGTGAAAAAGCTCCCCTTCATAGTATGTTGTTTGGACGATATTTTCAGGTTGCTCGAAGTACGCAAGGATCAGATTCGGATCTTTTTCGATGGCGGCACGGTCAGCTTCCAAATCAAAATCACGGAAATTAAATACGGCGTTGTATTTCTTGGCCCAATTATTGTCTTTTTCGATGAAGGGATCATTTGCCCAGTTGCAGATAACGACCAGTTGAATAACTGAGTAGATCAGGAACTCAAGAATCCAGAAGATTAAAAGAATGATTCCGGTCACATTATCGCCGCCCCTTGCAAATGTCCAGGTTCCTTCTTCGTTAATCAGCTTAATTTTGCTGAGCAAGTCAGAGGGATCCAAAAGAAGTTCCGTGACGGATGATATGAATGATCCCTCAAAAATATAGCTGACATAAGCTGCCCATTTGAAGTAGGTATAAATCAAAATCCCGATTACAGAAGCAATCAGCGCAACAGAGAGGTTCCGGATTTTCAGAAATTTACAAATCAGACCGCCGAGTGCGCCCATTAATCCGCCCAGAAGAATTGTCAGAAGAACGCAAAGCCTAACGTCCAGATCATTTTGAATGATGTAAAGATAAAGGATACTGAGCGCGCTTCCGACAACCACTGTAGCAAGAAACAGAACCAAAAGACCGAGAGGATTGGCTTTACCGGATGGTTTATAGTAATGTTCACGTTGCATGATCAGGTTTCCTCCTGTAAATAATTATAGAAACTTTATCATAATATTTGAACAAAAGAAAGATAATTTTAGATGTAACGCGAGGAAATATTGCACCATGTGTCTGCAACGGGAAAACGGGGGGGGCTTTCTACGGGCAGGTATCCTCCGTACCGGATTCATCTGCGTTAACACTTGCGACGTGACCCGCGTTCCCGGCATCCTTCTTGTCCCTCAGCAGATGGAGAAATGACTGCGAATCCGGATCGATGTCGCCGAATTTGATGAAAATAGCAATCTCCTCGATAAAACCGGCGATGTAAAGAATCGCGAGAAAAGTAACAAAATAAGTCATATCGAAAAGATCAGCAAAGATGACCGCGACATATAACAATACGGCATTGAGCTTCAAGATAAAAGTGTGCATCATGATCGGCTTTTTGCAGACAATTCCGGAGATAATAAAAGATGATACAAGAAGGCCAAGAAATACGAGAATCAACTGAAAATTCGGAGCGGAAGTGATGACTTCCGCATCCAACTGATATAAAAACCACGCGGATGCCAGATAGAAAAACAGATCAGAAAAAGAGTCCAACTTCTTTCCGATCTCGGTAAGCATGTTGAATTTACGTGCAATCAATCCGTCAAAGAAATCGGTCGCGCCGACAAGGACATATAAGATAATAAATGCGGTTCGCATATCCATGTGCAAAAACACAAACAGCAGCGGCAAAAGGAAAAACCTTGATGCTGAGAGAACGTTCGGTATGTTAATCACTTTTTGATCCATAATCCCTCCATGAAGCAACACAACTTCTCTGTTGAACTTGCAGGCTTTTCGAATATTATACCTCAATTGATTCATACCGGAACCACAGACCTTCATCTGCTGATAGCACATCTATTTATTTTGATGTAGAATATCAGTAAGGAATTATAGTAATCAATACATTAATGGTCAAGGTGCGCTTTAGTAATGTCCGGAGTGAACTATGGATGCTTTAAGAATTAAAGAAAATACCCACCGACTCCTTCCGGCTTTTCTCGGATTTGCTATATCTGTTTTGTCCGCATTTATTGTCTATTATTCAGGCGGCACATCTAAGGTTTATACCAATCTGATGTATATTCCAATTGCTTTGATCGCCTCCATTTACGGCTGGAAGTTGGGTGTTTTGATTGCGCTGTTCAGCGGTCTTCTTGTCGGCCCATTTATGCCGATTACCGTTGAGCCAAGATTGATGCAGACGCCCGAGAATTGGATTGTCAGGGTCTTAGTTTATATGGCAATTGCTTTTCTGATTGGCTTTGTAACCGATCTCTCCCGTAAAAGAGCAAATGAAATCGCGTTTTTATTTACGCATGACCCCCAGACAGGTCTCAAAAATTATGACGCTTTGCGGCAGGAACTGACTCCTCCGGATCAACCGACCACGATAATCAGCCTTACGGTGACTAACTACGAAGAATACATGGGATTTTTCGGATACGAATTTTTCCAAAAGATTGTCAGCAAATTTTCAAAGCAGCTCTCGGAGGCATTGCTGCCATTCCATGAAGCCGAACTTTACCGGTTATATGGTCTGGAGTTTGTGATCAAAATTACTCACGAAGATGATAACGCCAGCACGGAATTAATTTTGGGTGCTTTGAATTTGCTCAATGAGAAAATGATTCTCGTGGGAGAGGTTCCCGTGTACACTGAAATTCGCATTGGCATTGCCGCGCTGAGCACTAACGAAAGTCCTCTCGACGGGACAAGAAAATCAATGGTTGCATTACGTTTTGCATCAAAGAATAATTTGCAACTCGCAAGATACTCAGAAGAAATGGTTATCTACTATAAGAACACCGTCACTATTGCAAGCAGTTTTCAGAAATCGCTGGAGAATAAAAACATAAAAGCCGCATTTCAGACCATTCATGGCACCGAAACCGGTAATACAGTCGGCTGTGAACTGCTTGCCCGTTGGATTCGCGATGATGGTTCCAGAATCAATCCGGATGAATTTGTCCCCGTTCTTGAGAAAACCGAACTGATTCATAATTTGACTTCATTTATGGTTGACTCGGGACTTGCCATGGCAAGAATGAAAGAATATCGTCACTTTTATATCAGCATCAATTTCTCTCCAACCGACTTCAATGACAAATGTATTCTAAGTCTGGTAAAAAAAGTCAAAGATGCGGGCGTGAATCCTTCGCGGATTCAAATCGAAATCACGGAACGGGTTTTATTGAGTGTCCTCAATATTCAAGCACACCTCTCCCTTTTGAGTCGACATGGATTTATCATTGTCATCGACGATTTCGGTACCGGCTTTTCGTCATACCGCTACGTCGCTGATTTCCCGATCGACGTTATCAAAATTGATCGTTCGCTCGTTTTGAAAGCCAACACCCCCAAGGGTTTTGGTCTGGTAAAAAGTATTGTTGCTTTTTGCAAAGAATTTAAAATCACAACCGTCGCTGAAGGCGTCGAAAATAAAGAATATGCCGATATTTGCGAAGCGCTCGGGATTGATGAGCAACAGGGGTATTTCTACAGTAAACCTGAGATAATTCAGATTACACAGGAATAACCACGATGGGAAGCGGTCCGCCGGTGATACATTCGGCACCGGCCTTAGTGACTACATATGTTTCCTCAACTCCGATCATTCCGACTCCGTCAACGCCGCGCTTGGGTTCGAGCGCAATCACCATGTTTTCCCGCAGGGGAACCGAATAACCTGACGAAATGATCGGCAGTTCATCAATGTACATACCCACCCCGTGGCCCAGGAATTTGACTCTGTCCGATCCGTATCCCATAAAGTGGTCGCTGAGTACCTCCGGAAGATCGCTCATTGCGGATTGATAGATATCCGACGGGAGTGCGTCCGGCCTAATGAGTGAAACGGCTTTGTTGAGAACCCCAATGCAGGCACGGTGCACTTCAAGCGCGAACCCGTCCGGTTCGCTTCCGAAGGAATAGACCTGTGTCTTGTCGCTGTGGTACCCCATGTACCCGAATCCGACATCCACAAAAACACTGTCGCCCTTTTTCAGAATTCGATCGCGATTGCCGATTATCGGAACGGCAGGGGACATCCCCTTCATTCCGCCCGGGCCGTCAAAATTCGTCGGATATAGTGAGGTCTCTCCAAATCCCAGTTGTCCGATAATCATCTCCATCTGAAACATCGAAAACCTGGATACTCCGTGATGTCCGCTCTTAATCATTTCGGCATAAAGCTCTGCGGCAAAATCCGTCTCGCTCATTCCTTCCCGTAGCAAAGCCGGCACGGTCTTTTCCATCAGCATTTGATGGCGTCTGCCGGATTCCCTGATAAATTCCAACTCATACGATGATTTTACCGCACGCTGCAGCGCGATCAGCCGATCGAGCGGCAGAATCCGATCCATGGAAAAATGCTTGCGAATCCGGTCAAGCATGGCGATCGGGACCGACTCGGTTTCGATATAGACACTGCCTAAATTTTCAGGAAGATGTAATCGCATATCCCTATAAGATTGAATCTTATAAATCGGTGTGAAGGGGGACTCGATGATTGCACGGTCGGCACTTTTCCTGACGAAAAAAAACGAGTCACCGTTACTGCGCAAGACCAATAATCCGTCCTGCATCGTTCCTGTGTAATAATATAAATTAACCCGACCGATGATGATCACCGTATCGTATTGCTCCGGGGCGCTATTAAGCGCCACATGGAGTTGATGAAGCCGTTCTAAAGTGATTTGTTTGCTTAATTTCATGGTGATTCATCGCCTCCGGGTGGTTAACTCTCTTCATTCGTTTGCATATCAGACGGAGTATGTTCTTTTTCATTCAATCATTTTTCGATGAGAATGGCAAAGGGATTATTCATTTTGCTTGTTGAGCGAAACCAAATACGGTATTCTGTAAATAGAACCATATAGAATCCATCCGAAAGGTCGAGAGGTTTTCATATATGGAGATATGCCCGAATTACCGGAGGATTGTTCTTCACTTCTATAAAGGATTCAGCCGCCCGTATTTCTGCTTTGTTTATTTGCGTCGTTTTCGATGAATCGGATTCGGCGCTTTTTCTATATCAATAGAAAAACGGAGGGATACGATGAACAATAAAGCAAAAAATGATGCTCCGGGCAACAACTCTGTTTTTGATAATCCACGCTTTGAATCATTACTGAAAGACAAGACCCGTCCGAAGAACTATATTTTGGACACAAACGTTTTGCTTCATGACCCCGGATGCTTCCTTAATTTCACGGGCAATCATGTATTTATCCCGATCACGGTACTTGAGGAACTGGATCATCTGAAGTCAAAGGACGGCTTATTAGGCTACCAGGCAAGAGAAGCGGTCCGGACACTACACCGCAGAATTGACGGCAGAGGGCGTCAATGTGTCAGTATCGGCATCAGTCTCTCAAACGATGTAGTACTTCATGTTGCTTTTCCGGACGCCGCCACAAGACCGGTTCCCGGTCGTTCGGGTGCACGTGCCGCTGCAAACGCCGCGCCGATGTTTGAATCACAAATCAATGACAACGAAATCCTTGCCTGCGCAATCAAAGTCAAAGAGGAGCATCCGGAAAGGGACACTTACCTCGTCTCAAAAGACGTTTGCCTGCGTATTAAAGCGGAAGTGTGCGGTATATCCTCACAGGACTATGAAACGGACAAAATTAAAACCGACGAGCTTTTTACCGGGTATTGTCACCTGAATATGTCCGACAAAAATATCAACAAGATTTTCGACGGCGGATCAAAGCCCCCGAAAAGTATCGAAATGATGCCCAATCAATTTGCCGTTATTTCATCCCGGGATAATGCCACTCATACGGCGCTTGCCAAATTCGACGGATCTCATCTGGTTCCGCTCAAATACGCCAATCACGCGGCATGGGGGCTGACACCCAAAAATCTCGAACAGAAGATGGCTTTCGAGCTTCTGATGGATCCGCAAGTCCCTTTCGTCTCGATTACCGGCGGAGCAGGGTCCGGCAAGACCATTCTTGCCACGGCCGTCGCGCTCGAAAAAGTCCTTGAGCAACGGGAGTACCGCAAGATTGTTTTTGTACGCCCGACCGTCCCTGCCGGAAACGATATCGGATATCTTCCCGGCAGCGAAGAAGACAAACTTCGTCCCTGGATGGGCAGTTTCTATGATGCCATCGACAATGTGATGACGATCGATAAAGAAAGCAGTAACGGTAAACGATCCAAGCGCGGCGATGAAGGATCCCAAATCGAGCAATTTATCGAAGATTACCGGAAGCGCGGGATTTTCGAGATAAAAACATTCACGTATATGCGGGGGCGCACCATCTCCGATGCCATTGTTATTGTCGACGAAGCGCAGGAAATTACACCTCACCTGGCCAAGTTGATGTTGACCCGCGCCGGAGAGCGGTCGAAGTTCATTTTCCTCGGAGACCCTTCGGACAACCAGATCGACAACGTATTGGTCGATTCCAAATCCAACGGTCTGGTTTATGTCATTGAGCGAATGAATCATCATTCCATTACGGGACACGTGACTCTGCGGCAGGTCGAACGGAGTCTGCTCGCTCGAATTGCCGAAAAGAGCCTGTAGAAGACGTTTATCGAAATAAAAAGGCGACCCGCCGGAGCGGATCGCCTTTTTATTTGTGCTCAAGTTTTGTAACTCCTTAAACGCTGGCACGTTTTCTCTGCCGGGTAACAACCATCGCGATAAGCAGGAATGCGACGGCAAACGCGACCTGAATGCCTAAGTATCCGACAATGGACTCCAGTTCCTTCCACCCGAATGAATGCAAGTCCTTGGTTTCCTCAATCACCAGCACGTACCAGAACGAAGGCATAAAGCTGGCAATGTGCTTAACCGTATCGCTTAAAAACATTTGCGGAACAAAGACTCCTCCGAGGAAGCAGGATCCGAGAGCGACAACGTTGGCAACCGCCGATCTGGCGTTGTCACCTTTGATGAGTTGTCCCAGAAGGAAACTAAGTGAAAGGGCGACAAGCGTAAAGACAAATGTGTTTATTATAAAAATCCACATCCTGAAGTCGGATATCTGATCCATAAACATAAGCACGCAACATGTGGTGAAGAATAACCACGCGACTGCCGCAAAACAGAGATTTCCGAGAAGCATCTGAAGATTAACCGCAAACGCGGGCTTAGGTGAGCAAAGCAGTCTGTTCTTAAAATCCCGTGCCGCAAAAACACTGATCATCGTGGACACACCCAGGATCAGAACAGACATCAGGGAGTACGAGAGAAACTTGAAGTAATAGGCAATGTTTTCGAACGGATTTACTTTAAGTTTTTGTGTCGTTTGTACTTCGGTCTCAATCTTCAAGTCGGAACTAACCATTCCGGCGATTTTCTCAATCTGAGCGGCATCGGACGGGTCCACTTCCAGCGAGTCAACGTAGATCCGGAACATATCCAAATACTTTTCGACCAGCATGTCTGAGCGGATTTTATCTGTAGTTCCGGCAACCGACCGTGTCTCGAGAGTCAAATTATGTTTCCCCGAAACAAAGTCCTCCGTAAATCCTTCCGGAATCGAAATGATATACTCTGCGGATGAATTGAAAAGCGCGTTCCGGATTTCGTTTTCCGTTTTCACGGGCTTTATCGCTTTACCGGTTTCCCCAAGATAGGCCTCCAGGCCATCTGATACGCCTCCGCCAACGTCGCTATTGATAATCATGATTTTGCTCTTGATATCACTATAGCCCGTCGGATCATTCGAACTTGCATTGGTTCCGAGCATATACACAAAGAATAAGAAAACAATCACATAAATGAAAAGGACAGAAAAGTTCTTCTTGATAATTTTCATCAGCGCGTTAAATACTTGCATATTGTTGCCTCCTCATGACCGTGAAAACGATCAGGTAAAGTACACCGGTCATCGCAAACATCAGCGCAACGTTTGTAAAATACCGGTTGTAGCCTTCTAAGTAGTAAAGCGCATAAAACGTATTGGAAATCAGGTTTCCCGGAAGTAAATAAGCCAGCTGCGGTACTGCTGTTTCAATGGCAACCTTTACCGAACTTTGCATCATACCGGACAAAAACGACAATGCCATGGATATACTGATGATGATGGCTACCTTCACACCTTCTCTTTTTTTAACCAGTGCGCTGACCAAGGCACCGAATGCGACGCCGAGACTGCAACCGGCAAAAGACGCCAGCAGAATATACCCGACCTGATTGGCAAATTCAACCTTGAATACAAATACCAGGAATATAATCAGTATGAGAATGGACGCAAACTGAATCAGCGTAACCGCGCAAAGCGAACTACTAAAGACCTTCAGCTTGTGCGTAGGCGCCACGCTTTGTCTTGCTCCTTGCGATGATTGGTTTGCCTGAACAAAGTTTACCTCCTTCATCCCCATGAAAGCACCGTAAAGGCATGTCATCGCGATCAGGGAATAATAGTATGTGATCATCGAATCCGGTCTTTTCATATCCGTTTGTTTCTCGCGGGTGTATACAACCTTCTCGGTCATCACATCCTGTATTCTTATTCCCGCTGCCGGATTCTCCTTGACAATGTTGTTTACCGCTGAGTTCATTTGAGCATACCAATCCAAAAAAGTCTTCATCAGCGATTGATTGAATCCTGTCCCGGAAACATGCATCACCAGTTCGCTTCCAACTTCAACATATCCGGAGATATCCTTATTGTTGAGCGCTGCAAGAGCTTCTTCTTCGGTTTGATAAACCGAGACATCAAAAAGCGCTTTCCCCTCGCCCTGGGATGCTTCCTTGAGGCTGGATTGAAATTGCGGATCGTTCGCGTATGATTCCGACTCAATGATTCCGATCCGGACGGTTTCAAACTCGACATAATCTCCCGTTAGATTTGAGAAAACCAGTCCGAAAAACGTGGCCATAATGAGCGGGAAAGCAAGTGTCCAAAAAATAGTTTCCACGTCCCTTACCGTACCTAAAAGGCGATACTTAAACAGATGCCAAAACACTATGCTTCCCCCCTTACTGATCCCGCAATTCTTTGCCGGTGATCTCCAGAAAAACGTCATTTAACGTCGGGAGTTCGCAGAAAATCTTCCCGGTTTGAATTTTTCTTTTTCCCAACTCTTCCAAAATGCTTCCGAGTCCGTTCTGACCGATTTCCGTCTTGATGATAAGGCTATGATTCTTGACTTCCGCGGAAGCAACATTTTGCATTTCTCTGACCCAGCTCAGTGACTCTTCGGGACTTTCGGAAAGAAATTCGATCGTAATGATTTCGCCGATCCGAATCATACTCTTCAGTTCATCCTTGGTCCCCTGAGCGATGATGCGGCCTTTATCCATGATGCCGATACGCGTGCATATCTGCTCCACTTCCTCCATATAATGCGAGGTATAAATGACCGTTGCTCCGGCTTTGTTGAGCCTCTCGATTCCCTCAAGAATGTTATTCCGGCTCTGAGGATCGACGGCTACGGTCGGTTCGTCCATGATGATGAGACGCGGTTTATGAGCTATTCCGCAAGCAATATTCAGTCTTCTCAAAAGTCCTCCGCTGAGCTTCTTGGGATAGAACTTTTTGAAATCATTGAGACCGACAAAATCAATCGCTTCCTCAACCAACTTCTTGCGGATTTCTTTATCGGTGATATAAAGCCCGCAGAAAAAGTCTACATTCTCGTATACGGTTAGCTCATTGATCACGGCGACATTTTGCATAATGATGCCGATGTCCTTTTTGATGTCATAGGATGAGGGTGTCATCGGTTTATCGAAAACACTGATCTCTCCTTTATCGATGGTAAGTAATGATAAGATGCAGTTGATCGCGGTCGTTTTTCCGGAACCGTTCGGACCCAGAAGACCAAATACTTCACCTTCCCGCACATCCAGCTTAAAATGATCGAGTGCGATTAAATCGCCATATCGCTTAACCAGATTTGAAACTTTAACAACCATATTTCCTCCTTACGGCCACCCTGCCGCGTTCTTGTACCTATATGCATCTTATCGCTAGTGCTTTGTGCATGATAGTGACAATCCTCCCGATCTGTTATGACAAATGTCATATGATTTTTGCATATCGGGCATGATAAAATAACGTTAGCAAAAATATCAGCCAAACGGTCGAATATAACGGAATAATGGTGAATTAATGGCAGCGATACTCGACAAGTTAATCCTGTTTTTGTTTTGCTCAGCACTTTTCCTCTCATCTTCTACGAGCCTTACGGCAGTGGTCGTCATTATTCTTGCACTGATATTTTCCTGCATCGAAAGTTATTTGGATAAGGATCCGATAAGACTCCTTCTCTTCTTGATGGTTGCATTGGCATCGCTGTATTTTCCGGAGTGCAGTTTTTTTCTTCCGCTTTTTTTGTATCCGCTCTTAAGGACACAGTTTGAACTTTTTTCTTTTGCTGCGGCCATTCCGCTGATTTTATTCATACAGCGGGACAAAAGCACGTCCTGGTTCATTCTGCTCCTGCTGATTTTATTGGCACTGATTATCAAAATCCGTACGACACAATACGAGAAAAGACTTACCGAGTATCTTTCGCTGCGGGATGAAATCGCAGAGAAAAAACTCCTTTTGGAATCCGCGAACCATGAGCTGCTCGAAAAACAGGATTACGAAATCCATCTTGCGACACTGAACGAGCGCAACAGAATCGCCCGGGAACTGCATGACAGCATCGGTCATGTGCTCACCAGCGCCCTGCTCCAAACCGGTGCGATTCAAACTTCTGTTAAAGATAAAGAGATAAAGGAACAGCTCGAAACGCTTCAAAAGTCGCTCTCTTCCGGCATGGAACAAGTTCGCACGAGCATACATAACCTTCATGAGGATTCATTCGATCTTCATGGTGAACTGCAAGGCATCATCAGAGAATATCGTTTCTGTCCCGTATCTTTGAATTACAACATGCATCAATCACCCGAAAAAAACATTCGCTATGCAATTCTTTCCATCACGAAGGAAGCACTATCCAATGTAGCACGTCACTCAGACGCAACACAGGTTCATGTTTCCGTGCTGGAGCATCCGGCGATTTATCAACTGATCATTCGTGATAACGGAACGGTTCTAAAAGGTAACCGTACTTTTGATCCCCGTCCGTCGGATGGTATGGGTCTTCCCGGTATTATGAAGCGCGTCGATACACTCGACGGGCATTGCGTTTTTCGCGTATCTGACGGATTTGAAGTATTTGTGTCCCTGCCGAAGGAGAAATTATGAATATTGTATTGATTGATGATGATGCTATTGTCTCTAAGGCTCTTTCGGTTATTCTTCAGGCAGATCCGCAGATTCATGTCTCGGCCGTAGGCAGTGACGGTGACGAAGCGATGATGCTTTACCGCACGCATCAACCCGATGTAATCCTTATGGATATCCGGATGAAAAGAATGACCGGGTTGGAAGCAGGCGAAAAGATATTGCAGGAATTCCCGGATGCGAGAGTTCTTTTCCTGACTACATTCTCGGATGAAGATTATATCATCCAGGCATTACGAATCGGCGCGCGCGGATATCTGCTCAAGGACCGGTTTGAAAGCATTGTGCCGGCGATAAAAGCGGTCATTGCCGGGCAGAGTGTTTTTGGAGAAGATATCGTGTCCCGGATTCCGCTCATGTCTTCGGAAAAAAAGAAAGACCGGTCCCCGCTCGTATCGAGTCTGACCGAGAAAGAAATAGACATTCTGAAACATCTCGGCGAGGGGCTCAGCAACAAAGAGATTTCGGAGGTGCTTTTTATCAGCGAAGGGACGGTCCGGAATGCCATCAGTCTTCTTCTGGATAAACTCTCTCTGAAGAGCCGGACTCAACTGGCCATATTTTACCTGAAGAACTTTTAGCGGATTATCCGCTACTGCCTTAGTGCTTTTGAGAATGAAAAGATAACCGTTATTGATATTCAAAACACAAATTGAGGACAATTTTGGCTTTTCGTATTATACTGATGTTTGCAACATGAATTATTGCAAGGAGTTACAATGAATATCGCGATTGTCACCGATACCTATTTTCCTGACATCAACGGCGTAGCTTCATCGATCTTTACACTCTCCGAATCGCTGAAAAGCATGGGACATAAAGTATATGTATTTACCGTTTCCGAGCCCAAGGCTATCCTTCGGAAACTCAAAGCCGATCCGACCATTTACCGGTTTCCGAGTATTCCGCTTATATTTATTAAACCGCATCGCGCAACTATGCCTTTTTCGGTTCGGATGATTCGGATGATGCGCAAGCTCAAGATTGACATTATTCACACGCAGAGTGAGTTTTTCATGGGCTTCGTCGGTGTGAATGCCGCGACAGCACTCAATATTCCGATCATACATACCTACCACACCATGCTTGAAGATTATACGCACTATGTTGCCGGCGGTAAAATTGCATCCAAGAAATTTGCGCGCAGATACAGCCGGATGTTCTGCAATCTCACGGATTCGGTCATTGTTCCAACCGCCAAAGTAGAGTCTTCCCTTCTCTCTTACGGAGTTAAAAGGCCGCTCTATGTCATACCGACCGGTATTGATCTGGAACCCTTCCGTCGTGAAAACATCCCCAATGCAGTGGTTATGGATCTCAAGCAGAAGCTGGGAATCGATCCGTCCCACAAACTGATCCTTTGCCTCGGACGTGTCGCAAAAGAAAAGAGCATTGACCTCGCAATTTCTGTATTGCCCGAGATCGTGCGCCTTGTCCCCGATGCACGTTTATTGGTCGTCGGAGACGGCCCCGCGCTTCCTAAACTTCGTGCGCTGGCAAAATCGCTTGACATCGAGAACTACATCTACTTTCCGGGAGCAGCTCCGTACAGTGAAATCGGAAAGTACTACCGGCTCGGGGACGTTTTTCTATGCTGTTCGGTTACGGAAACACAAGGTCTGACATACTACGAAGCCATGGCATCAGGAACACCGGTGATCGCCAGACAGGACGACAGCATCCGGAACTTATTGATTGATCGCGAAAACTGCCGGATGTTTCAGAATATATCGGAACTTCCGGGCATTGTCAGTGAACTGTTTACCGATACACGAATTGCGGAGCAATTGTCCGTAAAAGCACGCGAGGCAGTAGAGTTCTATTCGGCGTCGACTTTCGGTGATCGAGTCGAAGATGCGTACAAAAATACGATCGACCGGACACGTCTTGAACTTGAAACCCGCAGGAGCTCAATGGTTCGACTTCCCAGCAGGAAAGTGATGCGAAACATTAAACTGATTATGCCAACCGTTCGAAGAGGTATTCATAATACCGTTCAAAAATTCCGATAAGTTTTAATCCACAATAAAACCGGCTGTTTCCGAACGGAAAGCAGCCGGTCTTTGTATGGTGAGGGGGCATGTTGTTACTATTAACCTTTCACCAGTATATCCCCGGATGTGGTGTTTATTTTCAGCGTATTCACCGGGTTTTCTCCGATGGATCCGTTAAAGTTTTTCGAATAGGTTCCGGTTCCGGAATCAAAAACAGTTTGAATGTCTCCGCTGGTCACCGAAAAATCGCATAGGAACGCAATATCTTCGATGATATCGACCGTAACTTCTCCCGACGTGACTTTGATTGTAACATCCCCGGTTGCCTCGCATATTTCGAGTATCACATCTCCGGAACTGGTTTCAAAGGAACCTTGTCCGTAAAATCCTTGAATTGTCATATCACCGGATGTCAATTCCAGTTTTCCGGCGCCGTGAAGCTCCGCTACGGATATATCTCCGGAAGTCAATTTGAAAGAAAAATCATCGGTCTGCAAAGTCCCTATATTGATGTCCCCCGAACTGCAACTTGCCATAAACTGACCGCATGTCAAATTGCCGGCACTCATATCACCCGAGGTTGATTTTGATTTGATGTCGGAGAAACTGAAATCATCGAGGAAGGCCAAGTCACCCGAACTGCAGGTATAATCGAACTTTCCTTTGAAGCTCTCGGGAACATAGATCGTAACAATGCGATTTACGCCCCATTGAAACCAGGTGATCTTGTTTGTCTGCTTTATGAGCAAAGAGTCCGACTTGATTTCCGCCGTCATTACCGGATCCTTGATTTCCTTCTCGGCACCCTGATAAACGACTTTGAATTGCTCCGAATCCGAGTAACAAACCTTGACATCGGCCGATGATACATCCACGACGATGTTGTTTACATTTCCGGCGTCAAATTCTTCATTGAACACTTCAACCGACTTTCCGTTTATGAGAAAACCTCCAATCGAAATTTTTCCGGAGATGACCACAACCATTACCGTAACCAGACCGACGAATAAGATAAGCAACAGGACGATTTGTATGATTTTGAGCGTTTTCATTTCCTCTCCCCTTTCTTTATCTCAAAAAGGAGACTGATAATGCCTTCGAGGCAACCTCCCGCAAAGAAGATAACCCATGAGATGTGCCATGCCCCGGTCGTAAAGCTGACCAGGAAATACGTGATAAAAACAAGCGGCCATAAGATTCCGGATAAAGCACCCCGCAAACCTTTGCTCTGACTTTGCTCAACATTTCGCTGCCTGAATTCTTCGACGAAACTGTCATCTTTTTTGTTGTATTGAACTTTTGTCATGGAGTTATAGATCAAAATGCCGACGCCGACCGCTGCAATCAACAGCATAAGGAAAAGTCCGATTCCATCCTTGTGAAGAATTTCTTCAAAAAAAACTTCCACGGCGAGTGCGACAATTAAGATGCCGACACCTATCGATACCAGCAGTGCGCTCTTTTTGCGTCCCTCTTCAATTTTAGCGGAGTCCACCTGACTTTCCGACTTCAATTGCTCGATCAGCGAGGTTACATCGCCGATTCCCGAAATAACTGTCTTGTAAGCATCGTCCGACGAAAAACCGCTTGCCAAAAGATCATCGTACTTGCTGTTACTGTTCGAAAGAAGTTCCTCTTTCAGTTCGATAATTTTCTTATTGGACGGAGCATTTTCAAACAATTCCTCAATATGGGTTCTGATTCTCTCATTCATGTTCATCCCTCCTTGATCAATTCATCAATGATTTCTTTGGTTTCTTCCCAGTCTTCTTTGTTTTTACGATAGGCTGCCCGTCCGTCGTTGGTAATTTTGTAATACCTTCTGCGAGCGCCCGTCGTCTCGTCCCCCCAATATGATGAAATCCATCCGGACTCCTCCAGTCTTCGAAAAGCGGAGTAGAGTGTCGCTTCTTTCAGTTCATACCGCCCCTTCGAGCTTTCCTGGATGAATTTATTGATTTCATATCCATAGCTGTCTTTTTGAAGCAGATATCGCAGAATAATAGTGTCCGTATGTCCGCGTAACAGGTCCGAGGTTATTGACATAGTATATCCTCCTTTCGGGTAACTCGTCGTCTGATATAAATATTATCGCGATATACTATGTCTGTCAAGGTACTTTTCCAAAATAGTTGTTGCTATAATAATCAAAAAGCAGCCGGAGGGATTATCATGCAACGGGAAACGTTTCCGAGAGAAAAATATCGTGTAATCACTCACTCGATTTCGATTCTGAAAGCCAATATCGTGGCTCTGATTTTCCCGATTCCTTTTGTAATTATTTATCTGACAGCTTATTTCTTTGCGGCATCTTATTTTAAACCGCTTGCGACTTTTGCTTATTCGACGGATAATCCGCTTTACTTCGGGCTTTTTCTTATTGCCTATTTTGCCGCTTTATTTGTTCTGATTGTCCTCCACGAATTGATTCACGCACTGTTTTTTCTTCCGGGATGTGAGGACAAATGGAAAAGCATTCGATTCGGGATCAAGCAATTGACCCCCTACTGCCACTGCACCGAGATTATCACCCTGTCCCGGTTCCGGAAAAGTCTGTGGGGGCCTCTTATAATTTTGTGTCCGGTTATGGCTGTTGCGTCGGTCATACTCGGGGACCCGGTGTCATTTCTTCTGACACTGGTGATGATTTTCGGATCCGGTGGGGATCTCTACGTGCTTTTTGTGACACGAAAATACCGCGGATCGACCACGCTGGTTTTCGACCTGGAAGATCAAGTCGGATGCGAGGTTTATTTGAAGGAAGAAACTTCGGAGAAAAATCAGGAACCTAAATAAATACCCTGCTGCATAAAAAGATCAATAGCGGTAGCGTAACCGTCATCAGCAGCATGCTCTGCACAACGGTTTTGGCCGCAAACTCCGGCTCACAATCATATTTTTCGGAGAAAATAACATTCATCGAACCGCACGGTAAAGCCGTCATCAGCACGATGACGGCTTTCGTGACGGGATCAATCGGTATAAACAGCATGGCGATGAACATCATTCCGGGTAAAGCCAGCAATCGAATGAATGAAACCAGATAAGAACTCCAATCGCTCAAAATCGTTCGGAGCGGAATCGGCGCAAGGCCGGCTCCGATGATCATCATCGAGATCGGAACCGTCATAGATCCGATTTCAGATATCGGTGCGGCAAAAATTTCCGGGATTCGATAAGGTGATATAAAAATGATGATGGCAATGACAGACGAAATCGAGACTGTATTAAAGAAAATCTTCTTGAGATTGGATTTTTCTCCGCTTAAGAGCTTTATACCGTACGAAAACATAAACAGGTTATAGGCCATGTTGAATACGACCGCAAGCAGAAGTCCTTCCGACCCGAAGAGCGCTTGCATCAGCGGGAATCCGACAAAGCCGGTGTTTTGAAAAACAGTCATCGTAATAAAGATTCGACGCTTTTTATCGCCGAAAGGCAGTCGTGACGATAAAAGACTCATTGAAGTGATGGCGACCGCGTAGTAGATGACTGCCGCTCCTGCCGCGATAAGCAGGCTGCGTGTCAGGGATTCCGTGCGTTCATAACCTGATGAAGCAATAATGCTGAACGGCAATATTGCGGTGAGCAGTAGTCGGGTCAGTCCCTTTTGCAGATTTTCGCTTACGATATTCAGCTTGCGCAGAATAAATCCAAGCGACACCATTACGGCAATTTTGATGACTACTTCCAGCAATGCATCCATTGTTTATTGTTGGTCCGTCCCTTCCGGTTTCATATCCGAATCGGGTGAAGACCAGCCGGATGCTCTTTCGACGGCTTTTCTCCAACATTTGATTCGATCGGAAATTTTGCTTCGATCCATTCCCGGGAAGAAAATTCGATCGCTCCGGCGAAGCTTTTTCACTTCGTCGATATCTTTCCATAATCCGACGGTAAGTCCGGCCATGAATGCCACACCCTGGGATGTCGTCTCTCTTTCGGATGCGCGGTCGACCGGAACGCCGATCAGATCCGCCTGAATCTGCAGAAGCAGATTGCTGACACTCACACCTCCGTCCACCTTAATGGACCGGATATCATAACCCGAATCGCGCTTCATTAACTCAATCAGGTCGTAAACCTGAAAAGCGATACTTTCTATAGCCGCCCTAGCAATGTGTTCACGACCGCTTCCGCGAGTCAATCCGACAATGCATCCTCGCGCGTACATGTCCCAGTATGGCGCTCCCAGACCCGAAAAAGCGGGTACCAGATAAACGCCTTCGCTGTCTCCTACGCTCTCGGCAAGTTGATCACATTCCCTGGGCTCGGAAATGATGCATAGCTCATCTTTGAGCCATGAGATAATCGAGCCGGCATGAAAAACGCTTCCTTCGAGCGCGTAAACGGTATTTCCCCGAAATGACCAAGCTGCAGAAGACAGTAAGCCGTTTTCTGAAATGACACGCCGGCTGCCTGTGTTCATCAATGTAAAACACCCGGTCCCGTAAGTATTCTTCACATCGCCTTCTTCAATACACATCTGTCCGAAAAGCGCCGCGGCCTGATCGCCTGCGACACCGGTGATTCCGATGCCCGCAAGCTCCGTAAGTCCCGGCAGATCAGCAGCTAATTCTCCGAAATCCGAACACGACGGCAATGCTTGAGGAAGCATGATCATCGGAATATCAAAGAGTCTACAGAGCTCCTGATCCCAGCAAAGTTTCTCCGTATTGAAAATCATCGTGCGCGATGCGTTCGAGTAATCCGTGACATGCGACTTGCCGCCGGTCAATTTATAAACGAGCCAGGAATCAATGGTTCCGAAAAGCAATTTACCGTCGCGTGCGTCCTCCGCGGCACCCGGGATTCCGTCGAGGATCCATTTGATTTTGGTTGCCGAGAAATAGGCGTCAATGACCAGTCCGGTGCGCTCTGAAACAAGTTTCTCCCAACCGTTTTCTTTCCATTCCTCGCAAATCGGCGCCGTTCGCCGGCACTGCCATACAATCGCCGGATGGATTGGTTTTCCGGTATCCTTATCCCAGATCACAGTCGTTTCTCTCTGGTTGGTAATACCAATGGCGGCGATCCGTGCCGGATCCACTCCGCTTTTATCCAGAGCCTTTCGGATCGCGGAAACAACGGAAGCAAATATTTCCTCGGGGTCGTGCTCGACCCAGCCGGGATTCGGATAGTATTGCTCAAATTCCTGTTGCCCGGAGCCTAAAGACTGCCCGTTTTTCGAAAATATCATACATCTTGAACTGGTGGTCCCTTGATCAATTGTAAGAATATAATTGCCCATAAAACCCCCTGCTATCTTCCGTAAATTCGATTAAGCGCTTTCAACCATTCTGTGTCCGTTCGAGCCAACTCCTCTTCCGTGAGCCGAACCGACCAGTTTCCTTCAGCGGTTCCGGGAATATTCACTCTGGCTTCCGAATCCATCCCGAGGAGATCCTGCACCGGAACAATCACCAGTTCCGCATGTGACTGCCATAACGTGCGAATCATTGTTTTACAGAGTTCTTGCGGGGAAATCCTGCCTCTGCTTATCGCATCCGCTTCAAATCCGAAATACTCCGAAACACGCGTAACACTGCTCTGAGGGAGGCTTTTGAACCAACCCAAAAGGGTATCATTGTCGTGAGTACCTGTATAAGCGACACTTCGCTCCGGATAATTGTGCGGTCGGTGCGAATTATCTTCTTCTGTATCAAAACCAAATTGCATGACTCGCATTCCGGGAAATCCGGTAGATTCAAGGAAAAACATCAAGTCCGCGGTGACTTCACCGAGATCCTCGGCAATGATCGGAGGATTGCGAAGGTCCCTTGCGACCCGATCAAAAAACCTCACTCCGGGGCCTCTCTCCCACGCACCGTTCACGGCGGTCTTCTCACCGGAAGGTACACTCCAGTAGGAACTGAACCCCCGAAAATGATCTATTCGGACAAGATCAAACTGATTGAATTTCTCTTCGAGCCGCTCCCTCCACCAACGGTAGTCTTCTCGCTCGTGAGCAGGCCAATCATAGAGGGGATTCCCCCAAAGCTGCCCGTCTTCGCAAAAATAATCCGGAGGCACACCGGATACGTGAGTAAGGTTCAGTTCTTCATCGATTTGAAACAGCTCCCGGTGAGCCCAGACATCGGCACTGTCCGGAGCAACATAGATCGGAACATCACCGATGACGCCCACACCGTATTTTTTCATTTTTCTTTTGAGAGTTTCCCATTGATCGAAAAAAACATATTGAATAAAGCAGTAATACCAGTACTCGTTCCAATGCGTCTCACGGATTACCCGGAGCGATGAAGCGTCATGAAGGCGCAACAATTTGTCCTCCCACTTCCGCCAGTCAGCACCGTTATTCAGGCCCCGGATTACCAAAAAAAGAGCGAAGTCATCCAGCCATGAACGAGTTGCCACAAAAGTACGGATCTTTGACATCGTCTCTTCCGATATTTTGGAGTAAGCACGCCTGAGTAATTGCGCTCTTTTTATCCGGCACAGGGCAACGTCCGTTTTGCGTGGATCTGAATCTACTTGTGCCTCGATGAGTTCATCGTCTGTCAGAAGTCCGCTGTCATGAAGTTGTCTCGGATCAATCAACAGAGGATTGCCCGCAAATGCGGAGATGCTCAAATACGGAGAGTAACCGCTGCCCGGCACGGTAAAAGGAAGAACCTGCCAGTATTTGACACCGGCCTTCCTGAGAATTTCAGCTAGTTTTTCGGCTTCTTCGCCGAAACAACCGACCCCGAACGGACCGGGAAGCGAAGAAATATGAAGGAGAACTCCACTGCCTCGTGCCATCGTTACTCTTCCTCATTACTGCGAATATATACTAAGGTTACCGCAGGATTTTTCTCATTGATTCTCTCTTCACTCTCAATCATTCCGATTGAGCGAATCATTTGGGAGAGTTTTGAAAAACCGTAATTTCTGGAGTCAAACGCAGGCCTCTTCTTAAGAATCAGGCTCCCGACCGCACCAAGAAATGCCCAACCGCTGTCATCGGCCAGATCCGAAATCGAAGATACAATCAGTTCAATTGTATCGTTGTCAATCGGCAGGGTGGAGCGACTGTTGTCAGCGGACGGTTTGTCTTCTTTATGTTCTTTTGTGCCGCCTTTGGACGTATTCCCGCTCTTTTTAGCCGGCTTCTTGTCCTCCGGACGAACTCCCAGAATTTCGAGATAAATAAAACGGTCGCATGCGGAGATGAATGCCGTCGGTGTCTTCTTCTCCCCGATCCCGTACACGATCTTACCGGCCTCACGAAGACGTGTCGCCAACCGTGTAAAATCGCTGTCACTGGATACGATGCAGAAGCCGTCCACTTTCTCGGAGTACAGGATATCCATCGCATCGATAATCATCGCGGAATCGGTTGCATTCTTGCCGGTGGTGTATCCGAACTGCTGAACCGGTTGAAACGCATAATCCAGAAGAACGGTCTTCCAACTGCCTAAATGCGGGCGGGTCCAATCTCCGTATATTCGTTTGATTGTCGGGTTCCCGTACCGAGCTATCTCCTCGATCATCGGCTTGATGAAGTTCGCAGACACATTATCCGCATCAATCAAAACAGCCAGTCTTATATCTCCTATTTCAGACATTGTATAACCTCACTTACTTGCCACACGCGTGACGATGCTGTTATAATGTATCGGCTGTTTGGGGGGGATGATTAAACCTCCCGAACTTCCGATACATTGATTATAGCGTATATTTTGTCTGAGTAACGTGCAGATTTACACGTCCCCCGACTTCCGCTCTTTCAAAGCAAGGAGACCACTCCATGGATGCCAGGAATATCTATGAAATCGACCGGAGACGCACTTTTGCGATCATATCTCACCCGGATGCCGGCAAAACAACCATGACCGAAAAACTTCTGCTTTACGGAGGAGCTATTCACATGGCCGGATCCGTCAAAGCAAGGAAAGCGTCAAGGCACGCAACATCCGACTGGATGGAGATCGAAAAGCAACGCGGCATTTCGGTAACCTCCTCGGTGATGCAGTTTGAATATGATAACTGTTGCTTCAACATCCTTGACACCCCCGGCCATCAGGACTTCTCGGAAGATACATACCGCACACTTTGCGCCGCCGACGCTGCCGTGATGCTTCTCGACGGCGCAAAAGGTGTTGAAGCGCAGACGATTAAATTATTTACCGTCTGTCGCAAACGCGGTATCCCGATTTTCACGTTTATTAACAAGATGGATCGCGCCGCAAAGAACCCTTTCGATCTGCTTGATGAGCTCGAAAAAGTACTCGGCATCCGCTCAACCCCGATTAACTGGCCGATCGGAACCGACGGTGACTTCAAGGGTGTTTATGTTCGCGAAAACGAGCAAATCCTGCTTTTCAATACGGCCACAAAAGATCACGGCGCCACAAAAGTAGAAACAATCGAGGCAAACACACAGGATGAAGGTCTCGAGAAGGTCTTGGGCAGCGCTGATTATCAGACGCTTAAAGGAGATATCGAGTTGCTGGATATGGCAGGCGATCCTTTTGATGCCGAAAAAGTGCTCCGCGGCGAGCTGACTCCGGTATTTTTCGGGTCGGCCATAACCAATTTCGGAGTGGAGTATTTTCTCAAGAAGTTTCTGAAGATAGCGCCTCCTCCGTCCGCGCATCACACGGATGCAGGTCTTGTCAGTCCGCACGAAGATTATTTTTCCGGATTTGTGTTTAAGATACAGGCTAATATGGATCCGAGTCACCGTGACAGAATGGCTTTCCTGCGAATCTGCTCCGGGAAATTCGATAAAGGCATGTCGGTAAAACATGTCCGTCTCGGCAAAAAAATCACTCTTTCCCAGCCCCAGCAGTTTATGGCACAGGATCGCGTCATTGTAGAGGACGCATATGCGGGAGACATCATCGGCCTTTTTGACCCGGGCCATTTCAGAATCGGCGATACCCTCACCTCCTCTTCCGATTCTTTCCGATTTGAAAGCATTCCGGTCTTTCCGCCCGAGCACTTTGCGCGGGTAATGCCCAAAGACTCCATGAAGCGGAAGCAATTCGTTAAGGGAATTGAGCAGCTTTCTGAAGAAGGTGCGGTTCAGCTCTATAAGCAACCCGGAATCGGAACCGAGACGTATGTTATGGGCGTCGTCGGTGTGCTTCAGTTTGAAGTACTCGAGCACCGTCTTCTGAATGAGTACGGTGTTGAAATATTGAGACAGAACCTGAACTACCGGCATGCCCGATGGGTGGTTTTCGATTCTCAGACAACCGATAATGATCCTTCCAGGCTGACGCTCACATCCACGTCGATGTCTGTTTCAGACCGGGATGGTGCGCCGGTAGTTTTATTTGAATCGGACTGGGCAATCAGCTGGGCGCTCGAACGCAATAAAGGTCTTCGTTTTGAAGAAATTCACGAGCGCTGATTCCTTTAAGAAATATAACGCAACTTTTCTGCCAATCCATTATGTGATAACATTGATCATATATCTTATAGCCTCTTGGAGGATTTTCGAGGTGGCAGAAAGGTCATTTTATGAGTGAGGCCAACGATTACCTGGTTCTGATCGAGAAAATACGCAATAATATCCGCAAGGCTTTTATCGGAAAGATTCGCACAATTGATATGGTTCTTTCTGCTATGATATGCGGCGGGCATATCCTCATTGAAGATGTTCCCGGCCTCGGTAAAACAACGCTTGTATCTGCTCTTGCGCTGTCGCTGGACTGTAGTTTTCGCAGGATACAGTTTACTCCTGACATTCTCCCCACGGACGTAACCGGCTATACCAGTATCAATATGAAAACCGGCGAGCGTGAAGTCAATTTTGGCGCGGTGATGGCACAAATCGTACTTGCTGACGAGATCAACCGGACAAGCCCCAAAACACAATCCAGTCTTCTTGAAGTAATGCAGGAAGGGCAGGTTACGATCGACGGTGAGCCCTACGCTGTCCCGCAGCCTTTTTTTGTACTCGCGACGCAAAATCCGGCCGGACACATCGGAACGTACCCTCTCCCGGAGTCTCAGCTGGATCGATTTATGATGAAAATTTCCATTGGCTACCCCTCCAAGGATGACGAAATGTCCATTCTTGCGAACAGAAAAGGTGCAAATCCGCTGGCGACGCTTAAACCGGTGGCAAGTGGTGATGACATTATGCATCTTCGCGATCTTCACTCTAAAATGATATGCGCGCAACCTGTAATTGACTACATCGTTGCTATATCCGAGGCAACTCGAAAACACGAGAAGATTGCTCTCGGAGTCAGTCCTCGCGGTTCGCTGGCGCTCATGAACGCAGCGATGGCAGAAGCTATGCTGAACGGCAGAAATTACACGATGCCCGATGATGTTCAGCAGATGATTGTTCCCGTACTTGCGCACAGATTGGTTTTAAATCAGCAACAGCATCAGAGCAAAGACACTGCCGAAACCATTCTCAGAGACATTGTCCGCTCGATTAAGGTTCACGGAGTATCATGAAACCGATCAGAGTCGCCTTCTACGCAACGTTAATCGTATGCTTGTTTTGCGGGCTTTATTCGGGCTACCGTGTGTTTTTTTTCATTATGATTGCCGGCATTTTGACGATTGCCGCCGTACTTCTCCTTAACGTATTCACTATTTACTCATTCAAGTATTCGCAGACGCTTACCAGCGAAGTTTGCGAAAAGGGAGAAACCACTGAACTGAATCTCGAGTTGTTGAATGAAAGCATCATTCCTCTATCGCTTCTGGCTGTCACTGTGGAGGTTGTTTCTCCGCAGGACAGGCATGAACTGGTTTTGAACCTTGAGCCATTTTCCGGTAAAAAATTCCAGTTCCCCGTCCATCTGCCATACCGGGGTTATTACATGGTCGGGATGACGAAAATTCAAATCAATGACATTTTCGGTCTGGTTCCGTTCCGGTTCGATATGCGCAGCCTTTCCTGGTATTCTATGAAGCCGCTCCTCGTGCTGCCCAGAGCCGAAATTCCGGAATCGGTTTCAGCCATGCTTACTGACTCAAAATCGTTTGGTGAACTGGATTATAAACCTGCCGATCAAGGAGACAGCGTATCCGGCGCCAGACTTTACCGTGCCGGGGATGCAGTTAAACGCATTAATTGGAAGAAATCGGCGCAACAGTCCGCGCTTTTCGTTAAGCAATATGAGCAACCCGACCGCGAGAAAATTACGATATTGATGGATTCATCCGCACAGAATCTTTCCGGTGAAGATCTGCTTCGTTATGCGGACACAGTTTGCGAGTGCGCCGCTTCAATCACCTTACATACCATTTTACGCAACCGTGAAGTTCGAGTGATCAGCAGCAATTCCCCTGAGAAAACTTATTACTGTAATAAACGGGAAACGTTCGACGAGTTAAGACGGATGCTCGCACTTCTTGAATTCAAGACAAATGATAAGTTTTGGGACGTTTTCGACCGGATGCTTGTCTCTTCTTCAAATGCAAGGGAACTTTTTATCATAACCCGCAATTTCACTCCTGAATTGAATACTCAAATCAAAAAAGTGATGGCCGGAAATATATCCGTGACAAGAGTGATTGTCGGCGGAACGGAAGATGATAACATGATCAATACGATTTATATCAAAGACGGCGGCAATGCTTCCGAAAGCATTGCTGCTGCGATGATTTGAGGGCAACATGAAGTGGTTTAAACTTAAGACTGCCGGTTTGATATCCGATGCAATCTGTACCGTTCTTCTCGGCACTTCTCTTCTTGCTGCCTTCATCCCGGAAATTGTGCCGCAGATACATTTTTCAGCCTATCTTCTGTATTTGGTTCTATCAACCCTCTTTGTTGTCTTATTTACCCGCAAGATCGGGTTATCTTTTCTGATTCTGACCGGAATCAGCGTCATCTTGACGATATTGATACTTGCTTTCGGACAACTCGATAAGATATTGGATTACCTGAACTATTTGTCGCAGTGGTTTGCTTCCGGATTAGCGACTCCTTATGATTATTCGACATCAAGCGTGTCACTTCTGTTGCCGTTTTGCCTTACAATCCCTTATGCTGCTTTGATTTTCCTCTTTTTCCGAAAATTGTTCCTGTTTATTATTCTGCCCCCCTCAGTGCTCGCGCTCACCTTATTTCTGATCTTCCGGGAGTCATTATTTTTCTGGCAGGTTCTTTTCATGCTGCTATACGTGTTCTTCATTTCACTTGCAAAAATGAGGGGCATTCATGCTGACCGTAATCTTAAAGAGACGAATAGTAATGCCGAGATTTATCATCCTGTTTTCGCAATTGTTCTATTACCGCTGATTTTCGGGGTTACATTTCTGTTGGCACCCAAAGAGGATGGAGATTTGCAATCGAAGGTATTGGTTCGTACGATTGATGATTTCTCGGTTTTATTGGGATTCGGAGAAATTTCGAAAATAAATCAGGAAGGGTTCAACATGTCACCGAGCGGTTTTTCACAGTTGGAAGGAAGACTGGGCGGAAATGTGGAAATTGACAACACGCTCGTCCTTACCGTGAAAACAAATACGCCTTCCCGCCTTCTCGGCGCGGTGTATGATAACTATGACGGTGAAAAATGGATTGATTCGGATAAAAAGACAAAGTATAGATATACCAGCTCCTTATTTGACGGGTACCGGAGCGATGCATTCGTACTCGATCAGCCTTCCGGTAAAATTCGAGCTTCCAGTCTGTATAAAGAGATGACAGTCGACGGTACTTTCAAAGTGAATTCAACGCTATTTGGAAATATTCTGTTCCATACCGGGAAAATGAAAGATTTCTCGGACATCTATTACATGGATATCTATGATATCAATTTCAATCCGCAAGGCGAAATTTTCCTTAATAATAATTATGTTTCAAATATGCATTACAGGTTTACCACCGAATTTTATGACCGTTCGGCAGAAAATTTTGACGAGAATATGCTTTTACTGCAGCAAGCCGTAAAAGATAATCCCGACTCGGGCTATGACAAAATAGCCCGAACATATCTCCAGCTTCCCGAAAGTCTCCCGGATAATGTCAGAAATACAGCCGAAAAAATTACCGAAGGTTATGAAACACCCTATGAGAAAGCACATGCCATCGAAAGCTGGATTGCGAATAACTATACGTATACACTTACGCCGGGCCAACCGCCGGAAGGTGTCGATTTTGTAGATCATTGTCTTAATACCCGTGAGGGTTATTGCGTCTATTATGCAAGTTCAATGACTATACTAGCCCGGTGCGCAGGGTTACCTTCCCGCTACGTACTTGGTTTTTCGCTCAACAGAGCAGACTTGGGCGGATCTGAAGCAACATATGTCGCTACCAATGCAACCGCTCATGCCTGGACCGAGATTTATTTCAAGGGAATCGGATGGGTTACCTTCGATCCGGTCAGTTGGAATTTTGAAGAGGACGCTGTAATTGATTATGCCGTTGCAACGGTTACTCCGGTTCCTACGCCAATCCCCACAGTGGTTCCCGGCGCGGAAGATTCGGACATGCAACAGAGCCCGCGTTATGTAATTCAGATTGAAATTTTGGCTATTGTTATCAAAGTGATGATATTCATTGCAGGAGCAGTTTTAGTATGTGCCATAATCCGCTTTATTCTTCTCATGTCAGGAGCAAAACTATACTTTAAATGGTTAACGCGTCAATACCCGGATCCGGAAAAACGAACGAAGGTATGTTACTCGAAAATAATCCGGCAATTGGCATATCTGGGTTATACGCTGATTGACTGTGATACTATATCCAGTTTCTCCCGTAGAATTGATTCATATAATAATATTGAACCGACGCGCCCCGTTTTTGAAACGGTCATCCGGATGCTTTACGCACAAGATATACCAACCGAAGAGGCAATTCTCAAGATGTGTGAATACAGCTCAAGGCTTGAAAAATTCATGCTCTTTAAGCAAAACAAATTACGTTATATCTTGCGTCGGGTCATTCTGTTCAGGTAAAAGAGATCAACATATCAACCTAATTGCCTATAGACCTCTGCAGTCATATCCTGTTTCTCAATCAATGTATGGTGAAGTATCGTCTTCTTGCCCAGATCGGCAAGCCCGGAGGGTACCGGGAGCCCGCTTTCTTCACTCATCTCCTGAAGAAGAACTTCCTGTGAGCGACCTTTACTGTAACCGCTCCCGAGAAGTGCGTCCATCACTGACGGAGCAAATTTGAAAGGACTGGCTGTTGAGACAAATACCGTTTTGGTATCGTCGCCCGACCGCTGGAAATACCTGCCGTAAACATTGAATCCCACTGCCGTATGTGTGTCGATCACATGATCGCAACGATCATAGATTTCGCGGATCGTCTTTGCTATGCCCACTTCATCGGCGAATCCACCCACAAAAGCGCCCTGCAGGGCCTTCAGCGTCATCTGATCCACCGTGTAGATTCCTTTTGAAGACAAATCATTCATCCACTCCAGAAGACGGCTGCTGTCCTTCCCGGACACTTCAAAGAGAAGTCGCTCAAGATTAGATGAAATAAGAATATCCATTGAAGGAGAGTTTGTTTTAAAAAACTCTCTTTTCCGGTCGTAAGTACCTGTGCGGAAAAAATCCGAAAGCACCTTGTTGCGATTGGATGCACAGATCAACTTATGGATCGGTACCCCCATTTTTTTGGCATACCACGCAGCCAGGATATTCCCGAAATTGCCTGTCGGTACAACGATATTGATTTTCTCGTTGGGTTCAATCTGTTCTCTCCGAAGCAGCGTCAGATACGCATATATATAATAGGCTATTTGCGGAACCAACCGTCCCCAGTTAATCGAGTTTGCAGAAGACAGCATGATATTCCGGCTTGAGAGTTCATCGCGAAGCGCATCATCCGCAAAAATTGCCTTCACTCCATTCTGGGTGTCATCGAAGCAACCTTTTACCGCAACAACATGTACATTACTTCCCTCCGCGGTTGTCATCTGTAATTTCTGTGCCTCTGAAACACCGTCAGAAGGATAGAAAACGATCACTTCCGTGCCCGGGACATCCTTAAATCCCTCCAGTGCTGCCTTTCCTGTATCTCCTGAAGTGGCCGTCAAAATTAAGATCTTCTTATCCTCGCCGGTTTTTCTGACGGCCGCAGTCATCAGATAGGGTAAAAGTTGCAGCGCTACATCCTTAAATGCACTGGTTGGCCCATGCCACAGCTCGAGAATGAACTCACGCGGATTGTATTTATTGAGCTGAAGCAGAGGAATCGGATCTTCTCCGAATGATTCTTCGGAATACGCAATTTCGCAGTATTCGGTGAGCTCCTGAATCGAAAAATCAGTCAGAAACCTCGACAAAACACTTGCCGAAACAGCTGAAAAAGGCATGTTCTTCAATTCTGAAAAATCTTCCGCAGACAGTTGCGGTATGCTTTCCGGAACAAATAAGCCCCCATCCGGTGCTATTCCCATCTTGATGACTTCCGCAGATTCAAAAGATTTCGGCCATCCTCTGGTACTGATATACTTCATGCTTCCCTCCGTGCTATCTAAGTGGTACTGGTGGTCGTATCCTGGCTGTTGGTCACTTCAGACGTCACAGAAGACTCGCTCTGTGTCGCCGCAGAAGACTCTTCCTGCTCCGTCTCGTCAGACTCACTCTGCTCCGTCGAAACGGACTCACTCTGTATTGGAAAAACGGACTCATATTGCTGAATTATGTTCGATATTTCGGGATCTTCCTTGTTCTCATACAGTGCACCGGACAAATACTCCAGTCGATTTCTGTCCTCCAAGGAGGATCTGATTTTCATTACTTCCGGAATAATCCACTTTGTTACAAGAAAGTATCCGGCAACCAGAACGATCACGGCACCTAAGCAAAAAAGCGCAATCCGAAGCTTTTCTGCGGGAGTCTTCGGGATGGATATATCGATTTCATCATCCGGAAGTTCACCATTTGAGGAGGTTGACTGCATCAGAAGTTCCCGTCTCTCCCGATCCGATGCAAGTTTGGCGCGGGTCGGATGGCGCGGTGCTTTCATCAAAATCGGAGCCTGCATATGATTACGGGGACGAATCTGCCCCTCCTCCTGAATAAGAGGACTTGTCCTGGGCAGGACTGAAGAAATCAAAGCCTTTGCGGGAGTCGGTTCGACTTCTTTATGACTTCTCGCTTGCCGCTGCTCGCCGGCGTCCCGCAGGCAAACTTGTGCAAGGTACGTCATTTCCTGTGATCGAAGACCTACTGACAGCGCATGATCAAAACTTGCTTGCGCTCTGCTTAACTTGCCGTCCTTTGCAAGACAGATTCCATATAGAAGCGCGGCTTCTCCCCAATCAGGGAAACGGGTCAAAAGCTTCCGAAGTGAAATTGCGGCAACGTCCGCGCTATCTGCATTCGCATTGCTAAGCGATTTATTATACTGGTTCATCACTTCATCTTCTTCTTCGGCTGAAAGAAGAAAACGGGACAAACTTTTTCTTTCGAGTGGAAGAATCGCCGAAGCGGCCTCATTCCAGTCCATTACTATCTCCTTCATGATTCGTTATAAAAACTTTCCGAATCTGACCGATCAGATACAGGGAACCGATACAAAGGATAGGAGCCCCGTCCGAAAGCGATTTAGACAGTTGCTCGGTGCAACACCGAATAACATCATCACATTCACTGATCTTGACTTGAGTATTATACATATTGGAAGTAATATTGTAAAATTCCTTCGCGTCCATAAGCGCAATTTTTGCTGCTTCGGCAAGCGCGTCCGCTTTAAGTGTTCTTTCCTGATTAACGGTCACACAAATAATCTCCCGCAGATCAAAAGAGAGCATTGAAAATAGAATGCGAAGCATTTGCCCGTATTCCTTATCCTTCATCACTCCGAGAATCAGTCTGGGCGGATTTATTCTGAATGTTTCAGCATAGGTTTCGTTCATCGCATCGCAAAATGATTTCATGCCCTGAGGGTTATGTGCGCCGTCTAAAATCACAAGCGGTTTTTCTCTGACCTTTTCATTTCGGCCTTTCCAGACAGCACTAAAAAGGCCTTCGCGGATCGCTCTTGCTGACAATAAAGGCATAACGGCACGCACAGCCAACGCCGCATTCAGCGCCTGATGGCGCCCGACCAGGGCGATATTCAAAGACTCATTGAAAAAGCACAAGTTAATTTCTTGACCGGAAGAATCCGGAATTCGCGACAGAATATCGCTTGAAGACACAATTGTCAGCGGTGCATTGACTTCAGTACATTTGTCGGCAAATACCGTTAAAACAGCAGAAGCATCTTCGGAACTCAGGTCTGTATCCGATGGGGACATTAGATATACCGGACACCCCGGTTTGATGATTCCGGCTTTTTCGCAGGCGATTTGAGCCGCTGCGGAGCCGAGGCGATCCGTATGATCGAAACCGATTGCCGTTATGACCGAGCAAACCGGATCGGGGATAATATTCGTTGAATCGAGCCTTCCGCCCAATCCTGTCTCTAAAACAACATAGTCGCACTTTTTCTGATGGAAATAAAGAAAGGCAACTGCGGTAACAAGCTCAAATTCTGTCGGGTGCTCTTGCCCGTCCGCGGTCATTTGCATGACGGCCAAACGGACTTTTTCGGACAGGTCGAAAAGATCTTTCTGCCCGATCTCACCGTGTGACTCATCCTTTTTTAGTTGCAAAAGTGACTTTTCACCGTCCAATATTCGGATACGCTCGGAAAAACGCTCTAAATAAGGGGATGTATACACACCGACTTTATATCCTTGTGATGCAAGCATCGCCGATATATACGCAACGACAGACCCCTTTCCGTTTGTTCCGGCAACGTGAATCGCGCGAATACCTGCCTCCGGATGACCAAGCAGGTTCAGAAGAGAAATCATTCGTTCCAAGCCGAGACGAATCCCAAACTTTTGCGCAGTGAATAGAAATGGCGGAACAGTTGAGTCACTCATCATCATTATCCGAATCACCGTCGTTATCCGTAGCCTGCACACTTGCTTTTTTGGTAAAAATAAACCATTTGCTGAAAAAATAATTGGATACGACAACGAAAACGGAATTGAGTATTTTTACAAAGAACTCCCACTTGAAATCAAGTCCGGCAACCGACAAAAATATGTTGTTTTTCGAGATGTTGAAGCCGTTTTCAAGTATAAAAATCATAAACGCAAACATCAGGAGTTCAAACAGAATCAGGGTTACGATTCTTGCGGAAAAAAAGGCGAACATTTCTCTGAAGAAAGGCCCCTTTGAGCAAAACACCCATGCCCGGTTTGTCAAAAAAGCAAACATAACGGCAACGACCCAGGCAATTGTTTGGTTTATCAACATCATTATATCCACAGGGTAAGAGAAAAGATTTACTATAATGGAGTGGTCGGAAAACGCAATTCCAAGCAAATAATAAGTGATCAGATTGACTATGGTAGTCAGTCCGCCGAATAATAAATACATGAATACTTCTCTTTGCTTCTTCTCAGCGGTCGTCAACGTATTGTCGGCCTTGATAAATGAGGTTAATCTCATGCCTATACTCTCCGTAAATTTGGGGTTTGCGCACGTGGCTTACGCCTTCTCAGCCGGAAAATAATGACGATCATTGCGGCCTCGGCAATAGAAAGGAAGAGGAACACAAGGAAAAGCATTAAAAAGAGCGGAGAATTTATTTTTTCTGAGGCTATATAGGGATAGACATCGTTATTACGTTCGTCCACGTAATAAAAATCGGCTTCCTCCGCATCATTTTTCATATACAAAAGACTGGATCTGCCATTCTCGGATACGAAACCGCTGATCTTTTTGCCGCGAAAAGACACTTCGCCGGCAACAAATCCATCCGGAGGACTTTCATTTTCCGGAAGACTGATCACGGTAAGCAGTTGAGATGAACGGAAAAATGCATTGTTCGCATCAAAATAGAAAACTGACCCCGTTTCCGGAGAATACACATAAAGACCCGCCGGGTTGACCCCATCCTTCAGGTAAAGGAGCACGTCCTTCAGACCCGCCATTTGAAAAGCCGGAACTTCAACACCGTCTAAGAGGATTGCCCCTTGAAAAAAGTTGCTCGGAAGAGGCAGATCGTCCGGAAGTTCCGCAAATGAATATGTCTTCCCCTCAGGGGAAGTGATGGTTGCGCCGGGCGGCACATAGCTCGCCATACGGGTAACGGCAATCGTATAAACTTCCGAAGTAACCATATCCTGAGCAAGCACGGTGATCTTTATCTCGTTCACACCGATTTTGAGTCCGCTTTGGCCGGAAATAAACACCTGTGAAGAAATATGATACGGAGAAGCCATGATGACAATGTCCGTGACATTCCGGGCAACCGATGCCTGATAAGAAAAAAGCGAGGGTGAAAATGCCGGTTCCAGCGTTGCCCCGTTAATGGATAGAGACGAGAGTGATGCATCAGAAGATACTTGCACATCCACCGGAACCGATGCGAGTGAACCGATTGTCGCACTCACCTGTTCGAGCGCGCTGTTTCGAAAACCGGCAACATTACTGATCCAGAAACGGGCTTCGCCTTTGGCGGAATCAAGCACCTCGAACTGTAACTCACACAGCACCACGCGATCGGTGTGAAACATGGATGGGTCTTCTGGGGGATTCAGCGGATTTCCGCTTTCATCAGCAGTCGGAGCGGTTTGATTCGCCACAACCTGATTCTCAACGGTCTCATCAATACCGGTGATGGCAATTACGCCCGTGGATGCCGAATTATTAATCGAAAAGGTTGACGGCATTTCGGAGCCCCTCACCATACCGATATAAGATACGCTCAAATCATCAAAATAAACTTCAATCGGTCCGAATCGTGTCAGGTTCGGAAAATTGCTGAGTGTGACCTGAACTGTGATTGTCTCCCCCGGCTCGACCGGTTCTTTGTTTGCATAAAGATCCACGGTCACTCCGGACGCGGCATTAACATTCAGACAAAGAAGAATGGAAAATGCGATTGCCGATATTAACGCGATGCAAGGAACCAGAATTTTGATTCGACTCGTTTGCACTATCTCCCACCTTTCATCTCTTCTGTCCGATTTCTATAAATCATTATACACACTTGTCCCGTAAACCTTCAATCTGTCACGGTAAAGCGCCGAATATATCCGGCATGTTATCGTAGATCGGAATAATAAAAACGAACGACGAGTCCAACATATCCTGCGATTGATAGGCCTTATAATACCGGATTCCTTCCGAGTAGGCCATGGAAATGTTCTGAGCATACTGGTGCATATAAACTCCGTCTTCATTATCGATTACGTCAAATTTCTGAAAATACAAAGTATCCTGTCCGATATCAACGTAGCTCGACGCGATCCATAGTGCTCCGCCGCGAATAGCGAGTTCTTCGCTTGTCCATGGAAGCAGCAGTGCCAGTTCCTCTGCCGTAATTTCCTTCTCATCAGGCAATCTGCCCCATTGGGCGTATCGCGCTCCGTTAATGATCGCGCCGTTCTCTACGGAAGGATTCGGAGTGGAACCAATGTTGTAATAATTGAAGTAACCTTCATACCCCTCAAGCGAGCCTGTGGCAAGCTTAGACTTACCCTCGCGACCCATCTCCTGAATAATTCTGCTTGTAAGGAAATACGGCGAAATGCCCGCCTCAGCGCCGGCATCGTAAAGAAATTGGACGTAATTCGGGTCGGACGTATCCAAAAACGAATTCTTAACCATTTCCTTTATTCCTTCAAGTGTATGTATCGAAGAATCAAACGACAATTTTTCAAATTGGAAAACGTTGATTGGTGTCAAGAAATTACGTGGATCAACAAAGTACTTGATAACCACGTCTTTGGCTGCTTTCCAAGATTTTCCGTCGTAAACCGGACTGCCCGACTCCACCCATTGCGGATGAGAACCTTCATTCGCAAGGCTTTTGTCTTTTTTACTCTGATTCTCAAGCAGATCAGCCCATTCGATTCCGGTCTTATACGCAACAAACTTATAATTCGGTTGCAAATTGTGGAGTAGCCAAATCCCGCTTTGATAGCTGTCCGGAAACTGGGATAGTACTTCATCGTCATATCCATTCGTATCTTCACCCGACAGAAGGAAAAGCCTGTAGTCATGCTCACCGCCGTCAAAGTCAATTAATCGGACCGTGATAACGTTTCTTGAAGGCTTTATCGAAATGGATTCTTCGAGCGATTTCGCAAAAGATAACCCTTCCTGCCCGTCGCGGACCACCATTACTTTTGCGGCATAGCCCTCCGAAGCCGAACACTCGACCATAAGTGCAGATAAATCCGTTTTAGAAACAAATGCAAAATCATAGATACCCGTGTCAAAAACCGGGTAAATGTTAAGGGGGCTGCTTTGACCGGGCACTGTGAAAGAAAGGGAAGTCAATACTCCATTGAGCGGGAGAAAATCCAGGTTGCTTATCGGATATTTAACTTCGTTTCCGTTCATATCCTTACAAAGAACGAGGAGCTCCTCCTCCCCTGCTTTAGGCCACTGAGCAAGAGAAGAAACGTCTGTATCAATGTCATCCATCACGGCAACCACATCGCCGTCCGGATTGATCGCGGCTTCCTTTGATACTACAAGCAAATAGGACAAATCAACCCCGGAGGGGTCCGCCTCAAGGCTGCGCTCGACCTTGACATAGAATGTATTCATTTCCTCAGGAGATGTTTTGGACATTAACTCAGTAGCGGTGATCTGTTGCTTATATCCTCGAAGTACCTCGTACGGATAATTATGCTCATCGTTTTTCCCGATGAGTCCGCCGTTCATATCAAACAAACTAACCGCGACATCACCGGACATGTTCATAAGGTTAATATATGCGTTTTCATCTTTTGCATCCAGAGCATACCAGGTCATTATCTGTCTTTCGGGAATTAATCCTTGAACGACATCATCGTTATTCAATGGAATAAAATCGGGAATAGTCACTTGCCCGCCGGTAACTACAATTCCTCTTCCGTCCGATGTACGCATCAGCACCTTAACGTCATGTGCGCCGGGCAGTTCATCGCGCGAATCCCAAACCATGGCGAAATTCTGTGTGCCCAGAATTGTGGCCTGAACACTCATATGTCCGGGACGAAGATTGTTATCCACAAAAAAGTCGGTTCTCGCTTCGAATCCCTCCATTTTGATGGATCCGGATATCTTCCGGAGTCCGAAAACATATCCGTCATCATCCTGAAGAGGGCTTTCCATCATGACCTCAAGCACTTGTGTGCCCGTTTCGTCAGAGAATCCCATCGACGGTGCGTAATTCGAATTGATATCCGCAAGACATTTTTCGATAACATAGTTTCTCGATTTCCCCTTTAGCGAAGCAAACAATTCCGGGGCGTGATCGTAGTTGCCATATGCAATATAGGCCAAATCCATCGCAAAAGAGTCGTCACTCTTGTTCTGTAAAAGGTATTTTGATCCGGTTAGACACGTCCGAACATAATCGGAAACAGTCAGCTGACCTTCCGATATTTCTGTTTCCCAAACTTTATTGGAATACTCAACTTGAAGAAGTCCCGAGGTTCTTACAATAATATTTTTCTCTTCTTCGGATACGGTTACTTTTCCGGCGGGATAGTAAATAATAATTCCTGTAATGATAACGGCCAATAATCCTACCATAACAGTAAGGATTGCAATAAAAAGATATGGTTTTCTCATGTTTCCGGTTATACTCACTGTCATCACTCGCTTATCTGATCGAGCGTCATGCCATATGAAGGTATGAAATGATTCATGAAATATTTAACCTCCGGCAGCTCAATAACATTAATGGTTTCAAGAATAGTTTTCTTAGCGGACACGAACTCGCGATTGCCGGATTCCTCTTCCGAAATGCATTTGATAAGTGCACAGATACGATCCGCTGCTTTTACCAGTATACGAGCCTCTTTCTCCGCTTCATTTGAAAGATCCGGGCAGAATAACCGCCTGTATTCACCGCGCATCTCTTCGGGAAGCAAATTGAGAAGTGTCTCTGAGGCCTGCTCCTCGACAATCTTGTATGCATTCATTATTTCAGGGTTATGATATTTGATCGGCGTAGGCAAATCGCCGGTAATTATTTCCGACGCATCATGAAAAAGTGCAATTCCCATGACCAAAAGCGGATCAACATTCGGGCGTTCGCCCGGAACAATGGTGTTCCGAATCGTGGCCAGGGCATGCGCAACCATCGCCACATCCAAGCTGTGTTCTTTGATGTTCTCTGTGCGATTATTCCGCATGAGCCCCCACCGATTTATATATTGCATACGATCAATCATAGCAAAAAACGAATACTTCGTCGTCGATATCATTTGATCAGCGTTATTATCGTTCATACGCACCTCATACCCAATAGATTTGCTCGTAGCATCTCGTAGCAAAAGAATCAGTCATTCCCGAAATATAATCGATGACAATTTGCGCGTCACAGGCTGTGCCTGCCGGATATTCAAGCGCAAACTCAGCTAATACCGAGAATACGTTGTTATTGGAACGGACCGCACGCTCGGGATCGGACATTGCCGACATCATTGCGTCAAAAAGGGCTTCTACGGTATTTTTGACGCTTTTCTCGTATGTTTTAATTTTATCGGAACGGTATATGCGATCAACATTTTCGGAAAGAAGCTCCTTCATGGCTTCGCCGGCTTCATCAGAAAGCACGATCATGTTCTTATTAAGGCTGTTGTGGATTATATCAGCCACGAGGGTGTTGATGATTTTTGCATTACTGTTTCCGAGCCTCGAGGTAATTGCGGGAGGAATGTCCTCGAACTCGAGTATTCCCGCCCTTGCGGCATCCTCAATATCTCTGCCGACATAGGCGATCTTATCGGCAATTCTGACAACGCAGCCCTCAAGGGTTGACGGCATAATTCCGTCGGATTTTCGAACACTGAGAATACTTTCCATCGTTTTCCCGCTGTCGGGAGACAGTCTGAATTCATTATACGTCTCGCCGCAATGGGATACGATTCCGTCACGAACCTCGAAGGTAAGATTCAGTCCGCTGCTTCGGCCTTGAGAGCGGCCCGCCAATACATCCGCCACTCTCAGGCTCTGGATTTCATGTTGAAAAAAAAGCCCGGGATTATATTTCTTTACACAGGAGTCGAGAACTCTCTCGCCGGAATGTCCGAAGGGAGCGTGTCCGATATCATGACCGAGCGAAATAGCCTGAATCAGGTCCAGGTTCAGATTTAGCGCCCTGCCGATCGTCGTCGCGATATAATTCACATATATAACATGCTCAATCCGTGAGCAAATATGATCGTTCTGCGGATTGAAAAAAACTTGTGTCTTATGCCTGAGTCTTCGAAATGCTTGTGAATAAATGATACGTCCTGTATCACGCTCATAAGGAGACCTTATAATGCAAGGCTCTTCGTCAAACCGGCGCCCGCGGCTGTTCTTGCTTCGAAAAGCGTACGGTGACAAGCGACTCTCCCTCTCATCACGGAGCATGGTCAGAAGTTCGCGGTCGCGAGGGTTATCTATCGGATCCGATTTATCCTGATCCGACGGAAGTGTTTTGCAATATTCATTGAAAAGATTGTTTTCATCTTCGATTCGTGCCATATTCTCCTCCGGTCATGAGATGATTATATCATTTAACCGGTCTAATCAGAAAATATTGTAAACTATGCCTTTGACAATTTTGCCTGCTTAAGGAGCATATTCTTGGTCGATCGGTTCTCAAATTCCACACAAACCAACGCATCACCGGCAACCTTTTCGATGGAAAGAACGGTTCCTTTACCGAATCGCGGATGTATGACGGACATACCCTTGGAGATTTCATCAGGTGTAAGCGCTCCTGCCGAATCAGAGGAAGAAGTCGATGCGGGTCTTGTGCCGGAAAATCCGGAAGGCGCGGCACCGAGAAACGGACGCTCTCTTGCGGACTGCGGCCCTCCCTGGCTTGAGGGTTTTCCGTAAGACCGATCCGGGGTCCCGAGCGAGTATCCTTCTGCTTCTGTCATACGCCTTCTTGTTCCGATGGAATCCAAATATGCCGTGTCAATTTCACGGATAAAGCGCGATGGCAGGAGTTCCTGTGTCTGCCCGAAAAGGATTCGGCTTCGCGAGGTGATCAGTACAAATTTTCTTTTGGCGCGTGTAATCGCGACATACATGAGCCGTCTTTCTTCTTCAATATCATCTGTACTGTCCATTGAACGTATCCCGGGGAATATTCCCTCTTCCACGCCCACCAAAAAAACTGCGCCGAATTCAAGTCCCTTGGCGCTATGGATAGTCAGAAGGCGGACATAATCTTCTGATGGTTCGTCGTCATCTCCCTCGGAATACAGAGCGGCATTCTCAAGGTATGCCTGCAGTATCCCGGACAGATCTTTATCAAACACCGTATCCTTACCGGCAAAAGGATCGTCATCCATAACGGCGTCCGCATCTGCGGAATAAGCAGTCTGCGCGGGATTTCTTCTTCTGGCCTCAAATTCGACCGCCTCGGAAAGGAGTTCGCGCAGATTCTCGACACGGTCAACGGCCTCTCCCTTTTTCTCGCGGTTATCCAGAATTTCCTGAACCAGACCGGATTGATCCTGAACATACTCGATGAATTCGGAAAAACTCATTTTGTTTTCCAGCAGAACCTGATGAAAACCGGATATCATCGCTGCGAACTCCATGAGCCTTCCGGCAGCTCTGGAAAGCTCCGGATATTGAGTTGCATGATCACAGACAGTCAGGCAATCCGTGTTGGTTTCAAGAGCTATGGAGCGAACTTTCTCAATAGTGGAGTCGCCGATGCCACGCTTGGGAACATTAACGGTCCTTACAAACGCATACTCGTCGGATCCAGATACAATCAGCCGCAGATAGGCAATGATGTCCTTGATTTCTTTACGCTCATAAAAACGTTGACCTCCAAGGACCCGATACGGAATGCCCTGCTCGCGCAGCGCCGATTCGACGGTTCTGGACAACGCGTTCATTCGATATAGAACCGCGATATCTCCAAAGCGAAATTTCCCGCTCGCGGTTAATTGATGAATCTGATCCGCAACAAAATACGCCTCAGCACCGTGGTGATCGGCACAAAAATGCACCAGTTTCTCCCCGAGTCCGAGTTCTGTGCGAAGTTCCTTCTTGGTACGCTTCCGGTTGTGAGCTATTACACTGTTTGCGGCATGAAGAATAGACTGCGTCGAACGGTAGTTACGCTCAAGCTTGATCACCTTTG
>CAZCTO010000010.1:0-82421 GCA_964501725.1 uncultured Oscillospiraceae bacterium
CTCGAAAACCGGCACCACCGCAAACGACTTCCTCTACACCGGCGAGCAGTACGATATAAGCACCGGCTTCTACTACCTGCGCGCCCGCTACATGAACCCGTCTACGGGCACATTCACATCACCGGATGCCTACGCCGGCACGATTTTCGATCCGGTCTCCCTGCATAAGTATTTGTACGCCAACGCCAATCCGGTGATGAACCGGGATCCAAGCGGGTATATGGCAGAAGCTTTTATGGCGGGCGAAGTTTGTCGCTCAATTCTCGCAAAGCAGGAAGCAGAATATAACAGTACAGTAATTGCGATAGGTACAGAACTCATTACGACATTAATCTCCGTCGGTACAATGGTTGCGATATTTGTGGGCAATAATCCGATGTTCGTTGATTTGTGTATGAGGATTGCGGCCGGGGATATTCCGGTTGACTCGTTGCGCGATTTCATCAGGGACCTGTATAATCAGGTTGGAGATAAGATTGCGGATTTCATTAATGATGTGACGGGGAATAACTCGAATTCAAGCCAATCTTCAAGTGGCGGATCAAGTAGCAATGTGCAACCGCCGCAAGACCCCATTGATCCGAATAAACTAAATCATATATTTCACAATCTGGCTCACGATCATAAACTGGATCAATTTCTTGATTCGTTTGGAGGAAATGAAGAATCTGCTTTTCGGGCGTTGCAACAAGCAGCTCAAGATTATGTCGTACAGCATAATATTGTTGGACATATTGACGATATTATTGTAAATGTCAATGGCTTTGAAATAACTGTTAGAGGCGAAGTAATTGATGGATTTGCAAGAATTTCAACGGCATTTATCCCCTAAGGAGGGCATCCGCTATGAAGTATGAGGAATTTGAGCAGCAACTCATGGGCATGTTACTATCCGGAGACGATGAGCTTCTCGAAAAGCTTCGCAGACAATATCAAACCGCAAAGATTGAATCTATTGATCGTGATCCTGTCGGCTTCTTTACGAGATATTCCGTTCCCCACAGTGAGGTTTTTTTTATCGACAGGGATTCCTTTGCTTTTGGTGACGTTTTCGGAAGTGTAGGTGGTGTTGACAGGGCAGTCGGATTTGTGTTGTTTGTAAGAGACGGCTACATCTCGCTTCTGGAGGGGTACACGAACTTGGTTGATAAATGGCCCCAATCCTATGATGAAATTAGCCTCTCTTATTCAACAGGGTCGGAACGAGACATGGAAGATTTACGGAGAAAATGGCGCAATAATCCAACCGCCTGACCCGGGAAACCATTCAGGACGGCGCGCTGAACCTCACAATCGATTACACCTACGACGCCGTCGGCAACCGCCTCACGAAGACCGACCTTACGGGCACGACCGCCTATACCTATAACGCACTCAATCAACTGACGAGCGAAAACGATACGACCTACACTTACGACGCCAACGGCTCCATCATCTCCATGAGTGACCCGGATCGCTCCGCCGAGTACGCGTATAACGATCTCGGTCGCCTCGCCACGGCAACCGTCACCACCGGCACCGCGACAATCACGGAAAGCTACCTCTACGACTGGGCCGGCACCCGCACCGCGAAAATCACCGACGGCGTCTTAACCTACTATCTGGTCGACACCGGCGGCGTTCTCTCGCAGGTTCTGGCCGAACTCGACCACACTGGTGCCCTCATCACCTACTACACGCGCGGTGCAGAGCTCATCAGCCTCTCGCGCCCCGGCGAAAAGCGCTTCTACCTCTACGACGGCCAAGGCTCCACACATGTCCTCGCCGATACCGATGGCCAGGTGACGGATACCTACCTCTACGACGCTTTCGGAAACCTCCTCTTTAGAACCGGCACCACCGAAAACGACTTCCTCTACACCGGCGAGCAATTTGATGCCAACACCGGCTTCTATTACCTGCGCGCCCGTTACATGAACCCATCAACGGGTACCTTCACCTCAATGGATCCGTATGCCGGAACGATTTTCGATCCGGTCTCGCTGCATAAGTATCTCTACGCCAATGCCAATCCGGTCATGAACCGGGATCCGAGCGGGGAATTTACGCTACTGGAAATGGAACTCACCATGGCCATAAGCGGTGAGATTTCGGGGGCACTGAATCTACTGTATTATGATTTTCACGGCGGTGATCGTAGTGCAACATCCACACGTATCGGTATACTGTTTATGGGCTTTTTCCAAGGCGCGTTAATGACCGGAGGACTGGTGGGGCTGGGGCTGATAGGAACAGTAGCATCCAGAATCGTGTTGTCTTTCATCCTAATGTGTCTGGGAATAAATAGTATGGCTGGTGCAATCGACCGATTCCAAGCGGGTGACGATGTCTGGGGATGGATTTTTACGGGCGCTTCCATCCTGTGTTTTTTCGGTGCAGTGGATAGTATTACGCAGGCAATAAGGATCTATGGTATAAATAATGATAACACCTCTTTGGCAAACGCGAATGCGACAAAGGGTGGGGGTGTTGCGAATGATGCGACGGGGGGAACGCCTAAAGTATATACCAATGGTAAAGGACAGCTAACAAATGGACAATATACTTTAGACGCAAATGGTATGAAAGCCCATCTAACTGGTTCAACAACGTCAGGGAAAAGCCAGTTTCTTTACGGAGTAGACGCAGGAAAGGCTACTTTAGATGCAGCATCATATGCTGATGCAAATAATCTATGGGTTGGAAATAAAGCAAAAGTTCCTGTTATTGATGGAGTAATTGGTGTTGAGGAAATGGAGAGCCAACGAGTATTATTAATGTGTACAGAACAAAAACAGGCTTCGTTCATTCTTGTCCAGGAAATCCAACATCATGAGGAGCAAGAAGATGAGAAATTTAACAGATGAGATTCTGATATCTGTGAAGTATCAGCGTAATTGGTCAAAGGGTCAATTGATTCAATTAATTAAGCGATGGGAAAAGAAAAACACTGCAATATGGTTCGATTGTGACTTTGAATCGGGAGAACAATGGGTAAGAGTTTTTAAAGATGATTACATGTTTGGTTTAATAGGAGTTGGTGTTCCAATACTGTTTCTTGACACGTTTTTCGAAAGAAGTAATATAAATTACAAATCTATTAAGGATGTTCATGTTGTAATGGAAATAGATTTTGATGCTAAAGCCTGGATCCTGGATTTGGAAATATTTGAAAAGGCATTTCCCCAAGTATGGCATGCTTCTTCGGATTCTATTAATCCGGAACGTATGTCAATAAATGATTTTTGGTATGCAACTGTATGAATACAAGTAGGGCCATTGGCAGTGGTAAACTGAAACTGGACACAGGGGGGTGGAAATCAGGCACCGGAATCGAAATGAAGCCCCCCATTTACACTTAGGCTAAAGTTGCCTTCAAAAGCATCGCGATAACGGCCTCTTCCGAGGCAAGATTGTCATATTTAGCGAATGCGAACGCGACAAAGGGTGGGGGAAGGTTAATATTCCGGACCACGCTAGAGATGTTGCAAATCAGGTAAACAGCAGAAATGGAGCACAATTACAAGGATATAAAGGCGGCAAAGCATATAATAATCAGCCTGTAAATGGCGGACAAAAATTGCCAGACGGTGTAAATTACAAAGAATATGATGTTATTCTTTTGTAAAAGGACAAAGTAGAGGAACAGAACGAATAGTCATTGGTGATGATGGGTCAGTTTGGTATACAAATGACCATTATCATACATTTACAGAAATTGATTAAGGTGGCATGAAAATGGATCAGTATCAAGAGATTGTTTCAAAATTAATAACAAAAGGTGTTTTGTTTGATAGAGCAATGTCATTATTTGAGATAGAGGAGACGGAGAAGTTATATAATATCTCTTTTCCAGTTGAGCTTAAACGTTTATTTTTTGTTGGATTGCCTGTATCAAAAGGTTTTTGTAATTGGCGTGACATACATAATGAGAATGTTCAACGAATTAAGGATGTACTGAACATGCCAATTAAAGGATTGATATTTGATATAGAGAATAGTGATTTTTGGTGTGAGGATTGGGGCGAAAAACCAACTGACATAAGAGATGCACGCAATATATTGTTAGAGCATTATAATAAAGCCCCCAAAATGATCCCCGTATATGCACACAGATACATGCCATTTATTCCAAAGGAAATCGTTATTCCTGTATTTTCTATAATGCAATCAGATATTATTTATTATGGAACAAATTTAGTTTCATATTTGGAAATTGAGTTTGGATTTAGGCAATACAATGAGCTTACACATGCAAATTTCAGACATGTTGATTTTTGGAGTGACTTGTTATAACTTGAGTAGATGGCAGTAATACTCTCTACTCAATCCTTGTATAATGGGTAATTGGCCGAACTCGACCACACCGGCGCCCTCATTACCTACTATACGCGCGGCGCCGAGCTCATCAGCCTCTCACGCCCGGGCGAAAAGCGCTTCTATCTCTACGACGGCCAAGGCTCCGTCCGCGCCCTCTCGGACTCCGATGGCCAAGTGACGGATACCTACCTCTACGACGCTTTCGGTAACCTCCTCTTTAGAACCGGCACCACTGAAAACGATTTCCTCTACACCGGTGAGCAATTCGACGCCAACACCGGCTTCTATTACCTGCGCGCCCGCTACATGAAGCCAGCCACGGGCACCTTCACCTCGATGGATGCCTACGCCGGCTCGATTTTCGATCCGGTCTCGCTTCACAAGTATTTGTATGCCAATGCCAATCCGGTGATGAATCGGGATCCGAGCGGGTACTATACCCTGACGGAAATGGAAGCAGCGATGGCGATCTCAGGGATCCTCGGAGCGGCAATGAACTCGATTCCGAGCGGAATTATGCGTTTGTTGAACGGCGATCCGATGGATACAAATTTCTGGGTTTCTTTTGTCTATGACTTCATGTTCGGGTTTTCGGTTGGTGCCCTGTTCGGCGGACTTGGATTTCTGGCAACGCAATATCTGTTGGCATCCTGCCTGCTTCGCAGCATTTTTGGTACAATGGGATTGAAGAGTACCTGGGATTTCATTCAGGATTTGCAACGCGGAGATTGGGCTCGCGCTATATTGGACGGACTTTCAGCGGTGTTATCCTTTTGGGGTGCCTCTACGAACTTCTACCGAGGAGGCGGATTAGGGAATAGCGGAAGCGGGTCAAACGCGGGTAGTGCTTCAGACGATGCGGCCGGGGCATCCGATGATGCCGCCAATGCCGCGGATGATATGGCAGGAGCTTCAGATGATGCAGCGGGTGCTGGTAGTAATGATAAACGATATACTCAAGATCAGCAGACCTTAATAGATCTAGCTAAAGAAGCAAAGGCCAAAGGGGGAGTTACCTTAGATGATGCCAATACCCTTCTCGGTTGGGCAAATGAGTACGGTGTACCGGCACACGGGCCAGAAATTCATCCTTCAAGACCAGGTGCTGCCAGTAATACTTTACATTTTCATATTGGCAAAACAAATCATATTCAAATAACAGATTAAGAAAGAGAGAATAAATAATATGATTGTGCAAGCTAAGTATGAAGAAACCGATGATTGTGGCACCAGTATTTATATACCGGATATTCAAGAAATCGATATTCTTCAAAAGCAAGAAGAGTTTTTCAAATGGCTGTTTGATATAAATAATAATCATCAATACTGGAAAATCGTTAATGGTCAAAAGAAGTATTGCGAATATGGTATTGATGCCTTTGTACTTTGGTTGAATGAAGAAGTGTATAAAGATATAGAAGAGAAAGCTCAAGTTTTGAATGAGTTTACAGGAAGTTATTCAGATTCAATCATACTTTATTTTTAACCCATTGGATAGGCATGGCCTGACCCCCTGGATTTGGTTATATTAGAAAAGGCATTTCCCCAAGTATGGCATGCGTCATCAGATGCTATTTATCTGGAACGTATGTCAATAAATGATTTCTGGTATGCAACAGTATGAATACAAGTAGAGCCTTTGGTAGTGGTAAGCTGAACTGGACACAAGGGGTGGAAATCACGCGCCGGAATCGAAATGAATATGTCGCCGGAAGAGTACAGGCGGATATCAAACGATGGTGCATTTATTCAGCGCAAATGGTGTATGGCGATCGACACATAATGATGTTTAGCTTCCGACAATGAAGAACAAAGAGTTAAATGTTCAGTAAAATTAATGTTTTTCAAGTATGAATGACAAGGGTTACGACCGAAAATATGAGAACACGTTCAGAAGAGAGTAAAGAGAAATCTTTACTCTTTTTTTAACAATTAACCTATACATACGATTCTTTGGATCGGTTAATTTTGCGTTCGACCGCCGAATCAACCATGAGTTTTGCCTATACGACGGATGGTTTGATTAAGACCGCAACCGATGCAATGGACTGCGTCGACTTTTGTTGAGTATAAAAATGTAAACTATACGCATACAGGAGGAGACAAAAATGCCAAGCAACAACAGTAAGTATACCCAAGAATTTCGAGACCGTACGGTGAAACATATTCTAGAAAGCGGCAGTTCGGCAACCGGTGTCGCAGAGGAAATGGGAATCGACACAAACACCGTCTGCCGCTGGGTTCGAGATTATCGAAGAAAGAACCATTTACCCAGCTACGAACAGAGCAAAGGGATTAAGAGAGTTACCGATCACCATGACAAGGAAGTCAATAAACAGCTCAAGGAACGCGATAAACGCATCCGGAATCTGGAGGAGGAGGTAGATATCTTAAAAAAATCCCTGCGCATCTTTATGCAACCACTGTGATGAAATATGAATTCATCGAAACATACCGCTTGGAGTTTCCAGTGATAAGGATGTGCAAAGCCCTACAAGTGTTTGAGAGCGGGTATTACAGATGGAAGGGAAGAGTTAAGAGTAGCCGGGAAAAGGAAGACGAGATGCTGATTCCGATCATCCGGGAGATTCATGAAGCCAGTCATCGAACCTATGGCCCAACCAGGATACAAACGGAACTGGCCAAGCGGTCGATTTTATGCAACAAGGGCCGAATTAGGCGGCTGATGCGGGAAAACGGAATCTATTCGATTACCAAATACAAGCAGCGCCCCTACCCGAAAGAGAACGTTGAAACACGATATACCGAGAATACACTGGACCGTGAGTTCAACGTAATCGCGCCAAATCAGGCCTGGTGTGGTGACATAACCTATATCCGGACAGTAGCCGGATGGACGTATCTAGCGGTCGTTATTGATCTATTCAACCGTGAGATTGTGGGTTATTCATTAAGCCGGAAACCAAATTCGGAACTGACCAAACGAGCCATGGCCAACGCACTTTCGGCACGCCGACCGACTAACAAGGTACTATTTCACAGCGATAGGGGTTGTCAGTACAGCAGTGCACTGTGCCGATTTTTGTTGAGTATAAAAATGTAAACTATACGCATACAGAAGAAAGCACAAATGCCAGGCAACAGCAGTAAATACACGCAAGAACCCTTTAACTGCCAAGCCTATCTGGTTCTAAGGAAAACTGCCAGGTGTGGATCTCGATACACGAACAAGGCTAGGATCCGAGCGTGGATTTGTAAATCCGCATTTCTCCAGTTATAATTAGCGATTATGTAAGTCAATCTTCGAGGGGGGACTCTTATGCTTCCGAAACAGCCGTTTTACATCACGACGCCAATCTACTATCCATCCGGAAATCCACATATCGGGCACTGTTATACCACACTAGCGTGTGATGTCGTTGCCAGATACAAGCGGATGCGCGGGTTCGATGTGATGTTCCTGACCGGCACCGACGAGCATGGTCAGAAAAACGAAAAAGAGGCACTGGAGGCAGGCGTATCACCGAAAGAATATGTCGACGTTTACGTCGAAAATTTCAAACGGCTGTGGTCGACAATCGGAATCACCTATGACCGGTTTATCCGGACAACGGACGATTGTCATGTACAGTCCGTCCAGCGAATATTCAAGGAGCTTTTCGATCGCGGATATATATACAAAGGCGAATATAAGGGTCAATACTGCACGCCCTGCGAGTCATTCTGGACGGAAAGCCAACTGGTCAGCGGGAAGTGCCCGGACTGCGGTCGGGATGTTGCCGAAGCCAGTGAAGAGGCCTACTTTTTCAAGCTTTCTGAATTTTCCGAGCGCCTCGAAAAACTTTTAACTGACGAAGAACGTGGATTTCTTGAACCCAGGAGCCGCGTTAACGAAATGATTAACAACTTTATTAAGCCAGGCCTTGAGGATCTTTGTGTCTCAAGAACCACCTTTTCGTGGGGCGTGCCGGTATCTTTTGACGATAAACATGTTGTATATGTCTGGATTGATGCGTTGTCTAATTATATAACCGCGCTTGGATATATGAACGACACGTATTCGGATTTTGATAAATACTGGCCGGCGGACATACATGTAATGGCAAAGGAAATTGTACGTTTCCATTCGATCATTTGGCCGGCAATGCTGATGGCGCTCGATCTGCCATTACCAAAGAAGATCTATGGACACGGTTGGATCACATTCAGCGGAGCGAAGATGGGAAAATCCACCGGAAACGTTATTGACCCCTTCATACTGGCGGATCGATACGGTGTGGATGCATTAAGATATCATCTGCTGCGTGAGATGCCTTTTGGAGCGGATTGCCCGTATACGAATGAAATGATGCTTGCCCGAATAAATAGTGACCTTGCCAATGATCTCGGAAATCTGGTTCAGCGAACCGTTGCTATGGCGATCAAATACTTTGATGGTCGATTGCCGATCGAGCGAAGTTTTATGGATTGCGACAACGAGTTGACCGGGATGGCCACCTCCTTGCATGGGTTTGTGGAGGAAAATATCGAGAGTCTTCATATAGCTGCCGCGATTGCGGAAATATTTAAGGTCATTTCACGTGCAAACAAATACATCGACGAGAACGCGCCGTGGATTCTTGCAAAAGACGAGAGCCTTCGTCCAAGGCTTGCCACAGTCCTTTACAAACTTCTTGACACGATTCGAATTGTCAGCGTACTGCTGTCTCCCGTGATGCCGGACACGATGCCCGAAATATGGAGACAGATCGGAGTATTGCCGGACGACACTCTTTGGGAAAAGGCCGGACAGGCCGATGTTCTAAGGCCTGACGTCGAAGTTCAGAAGGGTGAAGTGCTTTTCCCGCGACTGGATATTGAAAAAGAACTCGCGGAACTGGCCTTGATTTTCGAGTCAAGCCGTAAGAAGGTGGTAGCGCCTTGTTCTTCGGAGCCGGTTGCGGAAGTTTCTGAAGTTGTGCCCTTCAAAGAAGAGATAAACTACGATGATTTTTCAAAGCTGGATATTCGCGTTGCGAAGGTTCTTTCGTGTGAAAAAGTTGCCAAATCCGACAAGTTGTTGCTGTTTGTTTTGGATGACGGAGCCGGAAAACGGCAGGTTCTTTCCGGTATTGCGGAGTATTATGCACCGGAAGATCTTGTGGGCAAATCGGTCGTATTCATTGCCAATCTGGCGCCGAAGAAGATCCGTGGAATAGAATCACATGGTATGATTTTGTCTGCAGTCACGCCGGAGGGATATCGTCTGATCGGTGTACAGGGTGAAGCCGGACCGGGCGCCGAGGTTTCCTGATGGAGCTTTTCGATACCCATGCGCATTTGAACGACGAGCGTTTTTCGGAGGATATCTCCGAAGTTCTGCAGCGGGCAAAGGCTGCGGGCGTAACCCGAATGCTTCTTGCCGGATCCAATATTGAAGACAGTGCAAAATCAATCGAAATCATCGCCGAAAGGTCTTCGGAAGAAGTATCATTGTGGTGCTCAGTGGGCGTTCACCCTCACCATGCGGCGGATTATGATGACATTATGCACGAACAACTTACTGCGTGGCTTGAAAATCGCTCCGCTAACCGTGTCGTTGCGCTCGGAGAAATCGGACTGGATTATCATTATGATTTTTCGCCGCGCGAGGTTCAGAAGGAAGTTTTTATAAGGCAACTGAATCTTGCCTTCCAAATGGATATACCCATCATTTTGCATGAGCGGGAAGCTTCGGGGGACATGATGAATATCCTGAAAGATTTTTTCATAAGCGGTAAACTTAGAAAAGTACCCGGTGTTTGCCATTGTTTTTCAGGCAGCCTGGAAACATCACAGCAACTGATTTCAATGGGTTTCTATCTTGGATTTGACGGACCGATCACATTTAAAAATAACCGGAAATCCGCAGATATCATAGCTGAAAGTCCTTTGGAACGCTTGTTAATCGAAACTGACTGTCCCTACCTGACCCCCGAACCTCATCGCGGTAAAAGAAACGAACCTGCGCTGGTCCGGCATGTTCTCGATAAGATGGCGGCAATGAGGGAAATGTCTGCAGAGGATCTTGCGATCGCGACAACTATGAACGCAAGATTATTATTCGGCGTATAGATTTCCCTCGATTGAAAGACATACTCAACCTCATTCAAGGATTGATTTTGATCGGTGTCTTCCTTTAAAATCTATGATTGACAAGGAGTTGTCAATCCAGTATACTTCCAATTGCGCTCCAAACGAGCGATCCAGTTGGTGAGTACGGGAGCATAGCTCAGCTGGGAGAGCATCTGCCTTACAAGCAGAGGGTCACAGGTTCGAGCCCTGTTGTTCCCACCAAAATGGCGCAGTAGTTCAGTTGGTTAGAATGCCAGCCTGTCACGCTGGAGGTCGAGGGTTCGAGCCCCTTCTGCGTCGCCAAAATTAACCGGTTCGAAAGAACCGGTTAGTATTTGCCCAGATAGCTCAGTCGGTAGAGCAGTGGACTGAAAATCCTCGTGTCGTTGGTTCGATTCCGACTCTGGGCACCAGAAGACCTGCTTGATAAGCAGGTTTTTTGCATTCCGGAAGTTTTCCGGATAGTGATTGCAAAAATAAGATATAATAGCTCTGATATAAATTTTTCGGCGGAGGTGTCTTTCGGATGGATCAAGCATACATGGTCAGTAAGGAGTCGGTCTTAAGCAGTTTAAAATCAGACTCCACGACAGGTCTCTCTCAAACCGAGGCGGAAAAGAGATTGATTCAATATGGACTCAATTCATTGGGAGAAGAGGAGAAAGTTCCTCTGTGGAAACGCTTTCTGAGCCAGTTTGCGGATGCAATGGTTATCATTCTTGTCAGTGCGGCGGTTCTTTCGGCATTTATGGCCTTAAAAGAAGGCGGATTTGACGGATGGATTGACGTCATCGTCATTATGGCAATCGTTATTATCAATGCAATTCTCGGCGTATATCAAGAGGGTAAGGCGGATCAGGCAATCGCGGCGTTGAAGCGGATGAGCTCTCCGCAGACCAAGGTTTTAAGAGATCTCGAAAAGAAAATGATTCCGTCTGATCAGCTGGTTCCGGGGGATATCGTTTTTTTGGAAGCCGGCGACCTGATTGCAGCGGACATTCGGGTTCTTTGGCAGAACTCAATTAAAGTGGATGAGTCATCCCTTACCGGTGAATCTGTTCCGGTCGAAAAGGATGCGGAAGCAGTCTTATCTCAGGATTCCGGTATCGGAGACAGAGCTAACATGTTTTATATGGGAACCGCTGTAACATATGGACGTGCTTTAGGCGTAGTTACGGATACCGGTTCACGTTCTGAGCTCGGCAAAATTGCAACGCGTTTGAAGACGATAGACGATACGATTACTCCTCTTCAGAGAAGCTTAAACAGCCTCGGGAAAATACTGGGGACAATTTGCATCGCAGTATGCTTGATCGTGTTTGCCGTTGACGTTTTTATTCAGCACTCTCCTTGGGAAGAAAGTCTGATGATTGCGGTTAGTCTGGCTGTGGCCGCGATCCCCGAAGGATTGGCCGCCGTGGTCACAATTGTATTATCCATCGGAATGACCAGAATGGCCGGTCGCAATGCAATTGTCCGCAAACTGCTGGCAGTTGAGACATTGGGTTGTGTCGATGTCATTTGTTCGGATAAGACAGGAACGTTGACACAGAACGAAATGACAGTTACGAAGCTATATGACGGATACAGAGCCTTTGATGTTTCCGGAACCGGATATTCTCCCGAGGGCGTCATCACAACCGAAACCGGAATTCAGGTATCTGCCGATAAGAAAATGCAGTTGCTGTTGCTTTCCTGTGTCCTTTGTAATGACGCTATAACCGCCGTTAAAGAGGACGGGCGCTATTCCTGCATCGGTGACCCGACAGAAGGTTCATTGATCGCTCTTGCGGCTAAGGGTGGCTTTTTAAGAGAAGAAATTCACTCGAGATACCCTCGAATCACCGAGCTCCCCTTTGATTCAGACAGAAAAATGATGTCAACTTATCACGCAGGAATCATTCCTGAGCAGGTGATCTCGTTTACTAAGGGGGCACCGGATATACTTCTTTCACGATGTGTCTCGATTTATGACGGAGAAAACGCTGTTCCGATCACTCCCGCTCAGAAAGAAGATATTTTGAAGATCAACCATTCCATGGCATCGAACGCTCTGCGTGTTCTTGCATTTGCATACCGCGCGCATGGAGCTGCGGATGAAAACATTACCGCAGAGTTATTACATGAAGAAAAACTCGTATTTCTAGGCCTGGCAGGTATGATTGATCCCGCAAGACCCGAGGCGAAAGAGGCAATAAAAGTATGCAAAGAAGCCGGTATTCGTGCTGTAATGATCACCGGAGATTATAAAGATACTGCTGTTGCCATTGCCAAAGATCTTGGAATGATAGACGACAATGCGTCAAGCATGTCCGGCGCAGATCTTGACAAGATTTCGGATGAGGAGCTTGAGAAGATTTGTGAAACAACCGGAGTGTATGCCAGAGTATCACCGGACCATAAAGTCCGGATTGTCTCTGCACTCAAGAAGAACGGACATATCGCGTCTATGACCGGAGATGGTGTTAATGATGCAATGGCGCTAAAAACCGCTGATATCGGTGTTGCAATGGGGATTACAGGAACGGAAGTTGCCAAGAACTCCTCTGACATGATTTTAACGGACGATAATTTTGCGACAATTGTTCACGCAATTGAGGAAGGAAGAATCATATACAGCAATATCCGCAAGTTTGTCGGGTTCCTGCTGTCTTGCAACGTCGGAGAAATTCTTGTTATTTTCATCATTTCATTGATCCCGGTTGCTCTTTTCAATGATACAGGCGCGATACTTACCACGATAACACCCCTTACCGCAATCCAACTTCTATGGCTGAACCTGGTCACCGATAGTTTTCCCGCTCTTGCTCTCGGCCGAGAAAAGGGTGAACCGGATACCATGCAACAGCCCCCGAGGAGAAAGACGGAATCAATTATTAACGGAAAGATGCGTGTCAGCATTCTGGTACAAAGTTTGGCGATTTTTGCCGCGGTGTTTTCCTCGTTCCTCATTGGTCTTAACGTTCTGTTTGTAGATGAGCCAACAGGCGATTTAAGGCTTGCCGGAGCCAGAACAATGGCTTTTGCCACGCTAATCATGGCTGAGCTGTTTCGTGCTTACAGTTGCCGTTCAGAGCGCGTCAGTGTCTTTCGTCTGGGCCTGTTTACGAATAAAGCGATGAATCTGGCGGTAATCTTTTCCGGAATAATGCTCTTTTCTGTTATTTATATCCCGAAGGTGAACGCAATATTTGATAACACAAGTCTTCCGCTAATTGCCTGGTTGCCCATGATAATACTGGCGCTGATACCTTTTACGGCCAGCGAGCTTCTTAAGGTCATCCGGGTAAAGAAATAGAGAAAGAACTGTAACTGTAACGGCGGCAATGTATCCCCAATCCGGTCAACCGTCCGTAACACAGAGAAAAGTGCAGGATAATAAAAATAGGGTGCTTGCGTTCCGAAAAACCCTATGGTAAAATTGAGCGGATTTACGGAAATTATTTGTATTTGCATCGGAGGCACATCATGACAATGGGTACAGTCGCGATCATCATCGCTATCATCGATATACTGGTGTGTGTTGCACTGGTCGGCTTAGTGATATTCCAGGAAGGAAATGACAAAGGCCTTGGAGTCATCGGCGGAGGTGCAGACACCTTTTTCAGCAAAGAAAAAGGAAGAACCTTTGAGAGCAAACTGAAGAAGATAACGGCCTTTCTTGCGATTGCTTTCGCTATTCTGACCATTATTCTGTATCTGATTCTTTCAAGAGGAGTTTGAACCTTTACATCCTGACCAAACATTATTCATCGCGACCGGTTTATCCGGTCGTTTTTTTTGCCTTACAAATGTATAATTATAAAAAACGCTTAATTGCATATTAACAGGTGGATATATGAGCAAAAGGAATAAGAAGTCTCGCTTTGGAAAACTCCGAAACACCGTGAGAAAACCCGTCGCATCTCAAAATCGATTTCAAAAGGATTCGAGGACCGGACCGATACGAGATATACCGGGCCCGGTGAATGAGTTGCCGCCCAGAGGACCGATGGCCGAGAAGAATCGGTGTGTCGGAATTCTTCGTGAAGGGGAACCGGATAATTATGTAGATCCTGATCCGGGCTATTCGTTTAATCAGTACGGAAAAATCCGGATCAGGCCGAATCATATGAATGGTGCGCCTTTGGGAATGAAAGTTGTCTGTGAAATTTTGAATCCGTCGGATGCCGCTGCCAATTATGAGGGCAATATTATTGAGGTGCTAGGGGATCCGGGTATCAGTGATATCGCAATTCTTTCCATTCTTCGGCAATACGGGATTCCGGAAGCTTTCCCGGCGGCTGTTCTGGAACAGTCAGAGACGTTTCCGATTCATCCATCTCAAGAGGACATTGAAAAAGCGCTTTCTGACGGACGAAGAGATCTTCGTTCCATGCGAACGATAACTATCGACGGAGAGGATGCAAAAGACCTTGATGATGCGATTTCGATCGAGAAAATTCCCGGAAAAGGATTTAAATTGCTCGTGCATATTGCCGATGTGTCGCATTATGTCACAGATCTTTCTTTAATAGATCAAGAAGCTGAAAAAAGAGGCACGAGTGTATACTTGGTGGATCGTGTTGTACCGATGCTGCCGCCGCGCCTGTCAAACGGTCTGTGCAGTCTGAACCCTCAGGTACCACGCTTTACGCTTACAGCCTCAATGATGATCGATTATCATGGTGAAGTTCAGGAAGGCGAGATTTTTGAGAGCGTTATTCAGAGCAATGCGCGCACATCATATAAGGAAATATACGATTTTGTTTATCAGAATGAGTCAAATGAACGGTATGAAGAGTTCCGCGAAATGTTTTTCGCGATGAAAGAACTTAAAGACATTCTTTCCGAAAAGCGGGATCGGAGAGGATCACTTAATTTCAATTTTCCTGAAACACACGTTACACTGGATGATAAGGGAAAGCCTATCGAAATATATGAATATCCGATCAATGAGGCAAACGGTATCATCGAAGAGTTTATGATTGTCTGCAATGAATTTGTCGCGGAGCGCTTTGAAATGATGAAGTACCCTTTCATTTATCGGATTCACGAGGAGCCTGACGACCTGAAAATTGCCGAATTCATACGCGTTGCCAGATCATTCGGAGCGAAATCTTCTTTGCGCGGGAAAGTGACACCCGAGTATCTTGCCGCTTTAATGAAGCAGATTGAAAAAGAAACATATGCCCCGGCACTCTCACAGCTCTTGCTTCGTTCCTTGGCAAAAGCCAGATATTCCCCTGATAATGCCGGCCATTTCGGCCTCAATTCAAACCATTACTGCCACTTTACATCTCCGATCAGAAGATACCCCGACCTTTATATTCATCGAATTATCAAAAGCTATCTTCATCACGAGCAAAAAAGAGCCTATTTTGCGGCAAAAACAACCGGCATTGCCGATCATAGTTCAGATATGGAAAGAAATTCCGTTGAAGCGGAAAGAGCAACGACCGATCAGAAGATAGCGGAGTACATGGCTTCGCACATCGGAGAGTCATTTGATGGCATGATTTCCGGAATGTTTCACGCCGGAATTTTCGTTCGCCTTGAGAACACGGTTGAGGGAATGGCTGCCTTTCAGTCGATGAATGATTTTTATGAATATGACGAAAGCAAACTGGAGGCCAGAGGTCACACGAGCGGTAAGGTATTTCGGATCGGTCAGCAAGTTCGTGTGAAAGTACTCGCAGCGGACCCTGTTCTTCGCAGAATTGATTTTGAGGTGGAGACTCCGGACGGTGAAAAGAGAATACGGCAAAGCATTAAAAAAGAGGGCCGGTTAAGGTCCTCTCGAAAACAAAGAAATGAAAAGGGACGTAAAAGAAAATCGTAGTTTATTCTTCGACGCGATAGGGTTTGAGGGCCGCAACAAGATCATCACAAGAATCGCTGTGTATTTCAATGCTAATCGGACTTTGCAATTCAAGACTGAAAATTCCCATGATTGACTTTGCATCAACGACATATCTTCCGGAAGAAAGATCTACGTCATAGGAAAATGAATTAACCGTATGAACAAAATCCTTCACATCAGTAATGGATTTGAAATGAACTGTAAAACGAACCATATATAAATCCTCCCGAGTCGGATAACATAATCCAATTAAGTGCCCGTAGAATCTACAGTGTAACACACGATTGAACCATGTCAATTATAATAGTTTGCACATAAGGAGTAAAGAAAATTGAATCACGAACCATCCATATTCGGAGATGATTCCGGATCTTGCCCGATTGTGGGTAAAGTTTTTTTCCAGACGCTGGGTTGTAAAGTAAACAGTTACGAAACAGACGGAGTCCGTAAACTCTTCGAAAAAGCCGGATTTGTCACGACTCAGAATCCTTCTGAGTGTGATATATGCGTGATAAACACCTGCACAGTTACCGGAGAAGCGGATCGAAAATCCAGACAAATGATCCGCCGGGCCAAGAAAGTATCCCCCAACGCAATTATTGCTGCAATGGGATGTCAGATTCAGATGAGCGGAGAGTCAAGTGACGCTGATGTTTTTTCAGGAACGAAGAATCGCTCGGATATTGTCTTCAAAGCAATTCAAAAACTTAATTCCATGCGCGGCGGAATCGAAAACTCTTATGCCGCACCGATAACTGCATCAGAAGAAAACCGATACGAGGAATTCGGACCGGTGGTTTCCAGAGAAGGGACACGCGCCTTTATTAAAATAGAGGATGGGTGCGACAATTTCTGCAGCTACTGTGTGATTCCTTACGCGCGAGGGAGAGTAGTTAGCAGAAGGCATGAAGAAATTATTGAAGAGGCTGTTCGTCTTGGTTCAGCAGGGTTCAGGGAAATTGTTCTTACGGGGATTCATATATGCTCCTACGGAAAAGACCGGAATGACTACCCTGATGCGCTTTTCAGACTGCTTAATGATTTGGATGAAATTGATTCCATTTCGCGAATCCGACTCGGTTCCATCGAGCCGAACTCACTGGATGACCTGTTTATCAGAAAACTTTCTGAGATGAAAAAGCTTTGTCCTCACTTCCACATTTCGCTGCAGAGCGGATCAGACAGCGTTCTGAAAAGAATGGGGAGAAGATATGACACGGCTCGTTATGCCGAAGTTGCACATAAGTTAAGAGACCGTTTTGAAGAGTTATCCTTGACAACGGACATAATTGTCGGTTTTCCGGGAGAGACCTCAGCCGAGCATAGGGAAAGCCTTGCTTTCTGTGAAGCAATGCGTTTTTCCAAGATTCATGTTTTTCCGTTTTCTCCGCGAAAAGGAACACGGGCGGCTGAGATGCGGCAACCCGTAGATCCGGTTGTCATAGCGGATAGAAGCAGGGAATTCCTTCGTCTTTCAGGAGAAATGTTTGATACGATTGCGTTGAGTAAAATCGGGAAAACGGCAAGTGTGCTGTTTGAGAGCGTTTCGGAGGATGGAAGTATCTCGGGGTATTCGAAGGATTATTATCGAGTGATGCTGCCGCCGGGGCATGAAGCAGTTGCCGGAGCGGAATATATGGTGAAAATTATCGGTGCTCGTGAAGACGTTTTTGTTGGAGAGATGATGTTTTGATCTCCGCCCAAGGCTGTCGGCTAAATCGCTCCTTTTTACTACCAAAGAAATGCGAAGTCTAAACATTTTTGATTAAATTACCCGGACGCTGATTCTTTTTATTCGAAACATGTTACAATTAATTAGTAGTAGTATTGCGATATGGAGCAATCCGGAGGTAACTATATGGTTGATTCAGAGACAGCAAGATTTTCGTTCAGCATGGATAAGACCGAAGATGTTCGGGAACTGATGTCTTTTGTGCTGTCGGCTCTTGAGGAGAAAGGGTATAATCCGATCAATCAGTTGGTCGGGTACTTCATGTCAGGAGATCCGACATACATAACGAATTATAAGGGCGCCAGAGGAATCATCAGAAGAATTGAGCGGGACGAGTTGCTCGAAGTTATTGTGAGACAGTATTGTGAACACCTCAAGTAACTTGGAGAAGATGCCGATCGATGAGTAGAATAATGGCAATTGACTTCGGAACCAAAAGAATCGGGATTGCTTTGAGCGACCCGCTTCGGATGATTGCGAATGGTTTTGAGACAGTCTCATGGAACGGAATTGATGTCGGGTATGCCATTGACAGAATTGCTCAAATTGTGACTGACAAGGACGTCGATGAAATTGTTATCGGCAGCCCGCTCAGAACGGATGGCGGTACCAGCAGTTCAAAACAGAAGGCAGATGCTTTCGGTGAAATGCTTGCTCAGAAGACCGGCATTTCGCCTGTCTTTCGCGACGAACGTTACACTACGGTTATTGCGTCCCGGCATATGAATGAAATGGGAGTGTCCGGGCAAGACAGAAAAAAGATTGTTGATCAACTGGCGGCACAGATTATTCTCAGAGAGTATCTTGAGATTCATCGTACTGAAAGATAATTCATGCTATAATTAATCAAGTTCATTTTTCGCCGGTATTATTTCGGCGAAACGAGGAGGTATGATTATGACACATAAGGAAAAGGATTGTAACTGCGGCCATGAGGGCTGCGAAGCTAATATTAACGAAGAGGGTTGCGGGTGTGAAGATCAGGCTATTATAACAATGGTCGATGCTGAATCCGGTGAGGAATATCAGTTTGCGGTTGTGGATGACTTTGAATTCAATAACCAGGCTTATTGCGTATTGTTAACGGTAGATGAAGAAGAACCGGAACTGGTCATTACTAAGGTTGTTCAATTGGATGACGGTGAAGAAGGTCTTATGAGTCTTGATGACGAGGAAGCGGACGAGATTTACGCTGAATATGATCGACTTTGCGAGGAAGCCGAGATCGAAGATGAAGACGAAGCTGACGAAGAAGAATAAGTCGGAAAAGAAAGCTAACAGCCCTGTAAAGATGAATAAATCGGATGATGCCCTTGCCGTTATTCGCGATGCGGTTAACGGCAAGGAATATTATTTGTCTGTGATTGATTCTTTTGTGATCGAAGGCAGGGAGTATGCAGTCATGTATAATTACGAGCCGGATGACGGTAATCATCCGGAACCTGAGCTTGTTATCATGAGAACAGAATTTTCTGTTAATGGTGATCAGTTATTTTATTCAATTCGGGATACTAATGAGTTGCACAAGGCGTTTATTATTTTCATGAGAAGATTTCATTCATCAACTAACAAGCGAGGGGCTTCTGTTGGATAGACATTTTCCGATCAGATTGAGGACTTTTTTGGTGCCGCTCTTCGGGGCGGCACTATATTTCGCGGTTCAATTGATCGTCGCAACCGGTTTTGTCCTTATCTATCATTCGACCGATGTTAACCCCTACATAGGGAGCATATCGGTTGCGGTCGGGATAATCATGATACCTTGCCTGTTTTTGTGGTTATACTTTTCCAAGGGTCTTGAGAAAAAGGAAATGTTTCGCCAAAAAATTTCAGTTACTACAGGAGTGTCAGGAACTGTCATCGCATTAGGCATGCTCGGGGTTGCCGGTATCTATTTTTATCTGCTGGTAAGATTGTCCGACAGTATTCCTGCCATTAAGGACAGCTTGTCAGAATATATGGATATGGTTTCGGATGAAGATATTACGCTCGTTCGTGAGAAAGTATTATTCGGAGTCGCAGTTTCATTGATTTATCCTGTGATTGAGGAAGTATTGTTTCGCGGAATAATTATGCAGGAATTTCTGTGCACAATGGGAAAAGTACCGGCGATCATTCTCTCCGGACTGATCTTTGGATTAATGCATGGACAACCGATACAGATTGGATATGCTTTCATTTGCGGAATGATTTTATCCTCGGTTTATTATTTTTCTCAAAGTATATATGTAAGCATTCTGACGCATGCCGTTTTCAATTTTTTCGGCACAGTCGCAGTGGATCTCCTTGCGGATAGTGAGGAAGCGGTGATCGCGTTGGAATATATTGAGTATACCTTTATTTTCTTCGCTGTTGCCGCTATGATGTATTTGGTATACAGGTGGAAAAATGCTCAAAATCGAGAGGAAACGAAATGCGGCACCTCCTGAAGGGAAGAATCCATAAACGCCCGTTTGTCGTATCGCTCCTGGTGCTTGCGACTTTTTTGCTGATCGGTGTGGGATCAATTTTGTATTTTGGTTTTTTCGGAACGAATGCGCGTCTGGACAGAGTTCGAGTCGGATTAAGCATTTCCGACTCTCCTGTTTATGGACTTGGTCTAAATTTATCGAATATTCCGACAGCCAACATTATTCGCAACGCCTCTTTCGAAAGTAATCGATATGATCATATGTTTACCGTATTTGAGGGATCGAACGATTTTGCTTATCTTTTAAGTGAAGACTCTGAAGGATTGAGTTTCCCGGATGGCTATTTTAATGGTGGGGCGATCAGGATTATGTCATTGGACGAGCAGGGGAAAATGGTGCAGAAGCTTGAAGCGGATGTGCTGGATTTTCAGGCAAGCCAGTTAGGTCTGTGGACACCCATGATGGAGATGACGGATATATCCGGAATTTCTTTTATTGAGTCGTCCAGTAATATATCGATTGCTTTTTGTGAGGACGGCCGCTTTATTTCGGACATTACTTCAAGTTCCCCAAGTATCGTTGATCTCGGAATTCATTCGCCGATTTCAGCAACTTCGTACGCTGACGGCAGATTCTGCGCGGTGTTTGAAGACTGGACAATCGCAACCTCAACAGACGGCATAAATTTCAATGCCTTTTCTGTTGGTGAAAAACCTGATTCGGTATCTCATGCGATAGCCTCATTGGAAAGAATTATTGTTGCCGCTGGAGATAATGGAACGTTGCTCGCCTATTCTGACGGCGGAGCATCCATAATTAAACCGATTTCTGACTCTGATCTGTATACTGCAGTCAGCAATGGTCAGGCAATGTTATTTGCCGGTGAAGACGGCGAGATCATCACTTCCTCAAACGGAGTTGTTTTCCGTCGATTGGATGACGAAGAGATCCCGGAATCTGACAGCGTGTTTGACTGGACCTGTTCTGCATACGGAGCGGGAAAATTTGTCTTGGTAGGAAGCTCGGGTTATATCGCGATCGGAACCTACAATAATGCGACAGGAAAGTATTCTTTTAAGGGAAACATGACGCAGCTGCAAACAGGAAGCACACCGGTTGCCGCAGATGTATTTGTAGCTCAAACCGGTGAAATCATTCTGCTTGACGACACCGGGAGAGCTTATATCTATATAGAAAAATCATCCGCCTGGAAAGAACTCTCGCTTCAGACGCTCAATTCAGTATCCGCGATCGCATCGGCAGATAACGGAAAAATTGCTTTATCTCAGGGCACTTCTTTATACACCACATCCCTTTTGACGCGAGTTCAGTTCAGTGAGACATTATCCGATGTTGAACTTCGCGCCGGTGACATGTGTTTTCTGACATACAGCGAATCTGCTTTCCCGCCTGCTTCAGCCGAGACACTCGAATCGAATGATGGAAGCTGGCAGATATTCGGTGAAAACACTTCCGTATTCATTTCTTCGGATGCACCGGCATCCGGTGGTAAATCGTCGCTGAAAATCACCGCCGGGAGCAATTCAACCGAGGATAATGCGCACTATATCTCGCAAGTGATATCGACAGATGGATCAAAAACTTTTTTTGCAAAGAAATTCTATCGCGTGGATGTCTGGCTTAAGCAAAACGGTTCCGAAAACGGTGAAGTTCTCGTTTGGATTTCCGGAAATTTTGAATCAATCGGAAAAACATTTACGGATGTAGGTCCCGGATGGAGACACTATTCGTTTCCGTTTGTCCTGCCTTCAGATGCTACGAAGAATGATTTCGGAGAAATGCGCCTGAATATCGGTTTTTTGGGTAAAGGTGAGATATCTGTTGACAAAGTATTTCTGGGTGAAGACCGTTATTCCCAAGCGAGCATTCCCGATGAGTATACCAAGGTAATCGCAACAGCAAACCCTTCATATTTGAAACTGTCGAATCTTCCAATCGGGAAAAAGGATGCTCAATTCGATTCTTATCTCTCCACTATAGGCAATGAGGGTACATATCTCAATGAGAAAGGATTTGCGAGTACCGTGGGTTGTGTTTCCCTGGAAGGATCCCTTCAGATGGTTCATAAAGCAAAGGCTAACCCTTGGCTTCTGGTTGATTCCTATGCATGTCAGCAGCAGATCGACCAACTGATGTCATACATGTGCGGGAGCATTTCGGATCCTTACGGAAGAATGAGAATCGATAATGGAACAGCCGTGCCGTGGAGCAGGCAGTTTGATCGGATTATTGTTGAAATATGTGACCGGGAAGGTCTTTATGAAACCGATCTTCAAAGAGGTGCATATGTTGATTATGTAATAGGCATAATACAATCGTCTGTCTATTACATGGACATCAAGGATAAGGTTATCTTTCTTGACGGGATGATGTACGAAGGCGGATCGATGCTTTCGTCGGCGGATTATCATTCCGGATCAGTACATATTGATCAACTCGTGACATATCAGAATAGTGCTGAACTGCTAACCATTGAAGAGATTCTTGCTAATGGATATCTTGATTTTTTCGATTGGATCCCCAGAATAACTTCAAAACCGCAGGAGTCAACGGGGGAGTGGATAGGATCATCCGGTTTTGTGTTGAGAGCTCAGAGAACAAAGGATATGACTTCCAAAGCTGATCTCAAATCGATTCCGGCAAGCTACTATGTTGGATTTCTTCTTGCCGACCTCGGTGAGCATTCCACGATGATCTGCGTTGATTTGCCGGTCAGTGATGCTCCGTTTGATATTGATTCTGAGCAGTTATTATCTTCACCGAATTTGAGTCAGGCAGAACGATCAATCGTTTCGGGAAATATGCGCACCTTACTCAACGTTTTCGGAGTTATTTCCGATAATGTCGACGGGACTAAAGCCTCCGTAAAAATCATGCCGTCCCTGTCATCCGAGTCTGAAGCCAAACCTTCTTCCGAGGAATATGACTCTTTACTGGAAGGCTTGATTTCATTCGCTTTTGCAAATGATGAACAGACTGTCCTGATAATCGCAAATCTATCAGATCAGCCCCGTCAGTTCAAAATTGAAACTGAATTTAAGAATACAAACATGACGGCATTTCGTTATTCGGACAAGGGAGCTCTTTTGAATAAAGCGAAATCTCAATCCGGAAAGTCAAGATATACGCTATTACCGGGGCAGTTTATGATTGCAAAATGTCCAATGGCATCTGCCTGACCATGTGATTTTGGAGCAAATGCAATAATCATATAAAAAAGTCTTTTATCCATTTCATAACTATGGACATCCAAGTATTAATTCAGTATAATCATTAGGCGTTTGGGTGGTTAGCTCAGCTGGTTAGAGTACTTGCTTGACATGCAAGGGGTCGTTGGTTCGAGTCCAATACTACCCACCAGACAAAGAGCTGTCTCAAAGACTTGTAACAGAGTCGAATGAGGCAGCTTTTTTGTACCAGTAGATCACCGGAGTCTCAACTCAGGAAGACACGCAATTACCGGATGTCTTCGAGTGGTTTTATACACACCCGTATTTACCGCAGTCCATAAATTGAATGCACATTGTTTTCAGACAGCCCCTTTGTGCATTTGCGGACGATCTGTTTGCAATTAATCAGTTATTTTTAATATCAGCCCGGACACGTGATAATTTATTTTATAAAATACGATGAATATGATATAATTGAAAAAAATGAATTTTGATCTGTCGCGAAGGAGGGATATCAATGATTTGTCCGAATTGTAAAGCAGATGTTGCAGGTCAGGCATCATTTTGCCCGGAGTGCGGGTGGAATTTGATGGAGCCGATAGCAACGGCCGCACAAACAACTGAACTTGTTAATGATAGTGCTGCTAAGGTTGAAGCCGAAGCGGATGCTGTCGAAGCAAATGTTGAATCTGTCGTCGTCCAAACTGCCGAAGCGGTTTCTGCCGAAGCAGACGTTGAATCTGTAGTTGTCCCATCAGCAGAAGAGGCAGTCATTACAGAAACAAAGTCTGTTCTGCCTGATTCTGTTGTTTACGCACCGATAGTGTCCGAACCTGTACAGGCTGCGGCACCTGTGGTGGCGGCCAGTCCGATTGTCGTAGATACCGGAGTGAAAGCATCCAAGGCGCCGGAGAAAGTAATCGTTCCCAAGGAATATAAGCCTTTATCAACAATAGGAACGATGGGCTTTCTGTTGCTCACAGCCATACCGGTAGTTGGATTAATTGCTTTGTTTATTTATGCTTTCGGCGGTAAGAATAAGAACCGCAAGAGCCTTGCAAGAGCAATATTAATTTGGCTTCTGATTATCATTTTGATTCTTGCTGCGGCATTTGTTACATCCATTTTCCTTTTCGGATGGGACAACATCGAGGAGCTCTTGGGCGGCTTGGTATATGCCACCAGCGGCGATGATATACTTGATGCGCTTCAGACTTTTCAAGATAACGTATTATAATGACGCCAAGCGGCAAGAAATCTAACATATAATCGTTCCGACTCTGTAACATTGTTACCTTACAATCAAGCTGTAGACTTGGGATCTCCCGGTTTACAGCTTGATTTTATGAGGTGAATATATGCCGGACGAAGAATTGATTTCAAAGCATGATTTGCTTAGAGCCGCCAGAATCTCATACGGTACACTATACAGATGGAAACGAATGAACCTGATTCCTGAATCATGGTTCATTCATAAAGCGACACAAACCGGGCAGGCAACTTATTTCCCGAAAGAAAGGATTCTTGCTCGTGTCGGGAAAATTCAGGAATTGAAGGGTGAGCTTTCTGCGGATCAGCTAAAGGAAATATTCTCGCCGAACGTGAAAAGTTTTCAAATCCCTTTACAGGACTTTATTAAGTTGCAAATGGTATCTAAACTCACTGTTGCAGCATTTTCTTCTGTATTTCCAAAGAAGCTGGAACTGCGATTTGATGATGTTTTTGCGATGTATGTCGTTGACCATTTGATGCGACTTTCCGGAATATATCTTGAAGACGCAAAGCAGGTTCTGCGAATGTTGGATAAGTATCTTTCATCCAAAAACAGTAAAGAATTTCAATTGGTTCTTCTGCGCAAGATGGGAGTTCCGATTACAATGCTTGTGCGCGGAGAAGATGAAATTTTGTTGGAAGAGAATACAGAGGTAATAGCCTGCGCCAGTCTTGCTGAATTTGAGGAAGCACTCAAGGATCAATTGATCGCGTGAGTACATAACCGGAGGCAAAATGAACATAAAGAGTGAATCAAAACATAAAGAAGAGGAATCTTCAAACCCTTTGGAGCTGATTCATGTAATTTCCGATTACACCAGAATTCAAATCATGAAAATCCTTTCTGAAAACGGCGAGATGTGTGCTCGAGATATACTGGCACATTTTTCAATCACTCAACCGACATTATCACACCACATGAATCTTTTGAGCGACAGCGGATTGGTAAGTGCCAGAAAATCAGGGAGATGGGTTTACTACCAACTACGCGTTGACGGCGTGCGCATGGTGGTTCGATTTTTCGAATCGCTTACGACTATTCCAATATCCGGTCATGCCGACACATTGAAAAATCCTGACGAAAAGCCGGTTAAGATTTCCAGAATCACAACCAAGAAAACTCCGATGTTAAAAGACCCCAAAAAATCAATCCAACGCCCGGAATTTATTAAGACGGATGAAGAGCTGAGCAAAAAAGAAAAGAAAAAAGAAAAAAGCAAAGAGGGGAAGAAGAACAAAAAGAAAAACAAGAAAAAGAAATGAGCTTTATTCCTTTCACTGAATGCGACCATTATTTGTAAGAGAAAGACAAAAGTGAATGATTATTTGACAGTGACATGCGTAAACATTATAATAATGTAAGCATTACAAGAAAGGAGAACCAATGAATACCGAAGTTTCGGACATCGTAGAGGACATCATTTTCCGTTTTTCCCAAAAGAACATCAGACTGACGCCGCAACGAATCGGTGTTTATCGTTTTTTGCTCGAAAATCGGATTCATCCGACGGTGGACACGGTGTATCAAAGTCTTAAAACAGAGAACCCCTCTTTATCCAAGACCACAATTTATAACACGATAGATACACTGGCTGAAGCCGGTCTGGTTCGTTTAATAAGGGCTTCAGAGGGAGAAGTGCGGTTAGATGCATTTGCGGATCGTCACGGTCATTTCATTTGCACGAAGTGCGGTGATATTGCCGATTTCTCTCTGGATGGATGCAACATGCCGGAATCAATGAATCAATTTCAAATTGTTGATTTTGAGGTTCAAGCGACAGGTTTATGTCCCCAATGTATGTAATAAGCCAATATAAAATAATCAAATGAAGGAGAATTTTTATGGAGTTGAAAGGATCGAAAACCGAGAAAAATCTGAATGCCGCCTTTGCGGGTGAATCCATGGCGACAAACAAGTACAGCTACTACTCATCTAAGGCGAAAAAAGAAGGCTATGTTCAGATTTCAAGCATTTTTGCCGAGACAAGCGGAAACGAAAGAGAGCACGCAAAACTATGGTATAAGGCTCTCCATGGCGGCGAAGTAGCCGACACCAAAACAAATCTTCTCGATGCGGCTGCCGGAGAGAATTATGAATGGACAGAAATGTATAAGCAGTTTGCTGAGGAAGCAAGAGAAGAGGGTTTCAACCAAATCGCGGCGCTTTTTGAAGGAGTCGCTAAAATCGAAAAAGCTCATGAAGAGCGGTATCGTATGTTGGCAAAGCGTCTTGAGGACGGCGAAGTATTTGAGCGTGACGGTGTTGTGGTTTGGAAATGCAGCAATTGCGGTCATCTTCATATTGCAAAATGCGCGCCGACCCTATGTCCGGTATGCAATCACCCCAAGGCTTTTTTTGAAGTTCAGTCATTGAATTATTGAGAGTTTGATCCAAAGTGAAAGGGAGGCCCGGTATGGCAAGAAATTTGATAATTTACAAGTGCCCTATTTGTGGAAATATCGTGACATTACTTCATGAGGGCGGCGGAGAACTGGTGTGTTGCGGCCAGCCTATGATGTTACTGGTTGCCGGAGAAAACGATACTGCATCAAGAGAGAAGCATGTTCCTGTGGTTACCGAAAGCGCCGGGATAGTTACGGTTACCGTTGGGAGCGTAGCTCATCCGATGCTTCCGGAGCATTACATTGAGTTCATCGTCTTGGTTTCGGACACCGGCGTGTTTGTAGAATTCCTTCAACCCGGAGCGGAACCAAAGGCGATTTTCTCAGTTGCAGAAAATTCGGTATATGACGTATATGAATACTGCAATGTACATGGTCTTTGGAAAGCCTGATTGCATTAACCAATGTAATGCGTAAAAAAGAAGGTGCGGAGTATACTCCGCACCTTCTTCAAATTTGATGGCAAATGCTTCTTTGATTAGTCGTTTGTGACTGTGTTCCAACTCATCAGCGCTCTAAGTTCTTTACCGACTTTCTCAATCGGATGATCGGCTTCGAGTCTGCGACGAGCGTTAAAATTCATGCGACCGCACTGGTTTTCAAGTATCCAGTTCTTGGCGAATGTTCCGTCCTGGATCTCTGCAAGAACTTTCTTCATTTCTTTTTTGGTCTCTGCCGTTATAATACGCTTGCCGATGCAATAATCACCGTATTCTGCCGTATCGGAGATTGAGTAGCGCATACGTGACAAACCGCCTTGGAAGATCATATCCACAATCAACTTCATCTCGTGCATGCACTCATAATAGGCATTCTCCGGGTCATATCCGGCTTCGCAAAGAACTTCGAAACCAACCTTCATCAATTCGGAAACGCCGCCGCACAGAACAGCCTGCTCACCAAAAAGATCGGTTTCGGTTTCTTCTCTGAATGTTGTTTCAAGAAGGCCGGCACGACCTCCGCCGATTCCCTGTCCATATGCAAAAGCGATATCACGACACTTTCCGGTATAATCCTGATAGACAGCAAACAGACACGGAACACCACGGTTAGTCAGATACTCTGAACGTACTGTATGTCCCGGACCCTTGGGAGCGATCATAAAAACATCGATATTTGCAGGCGGAACGATACATTGGAAGTGAATGTTGAATCCATGGGCAAAAGCCAGTGCCTTTCCTTCGGAAAGATTCGGCATAATATCCTTCTCAAACATTGCACGCTGCTTTTCATCATTAATCAAAATCATGATCACGTCAGCTGCCTTTGTAGCTTCCGCTGTAGTCATAACTTTAAATCCGGCCTTCTCTGCGATAGCCCATGATTTGGAACCTTCGTAGAGAGCAACTATAACGTTGTAACCGCTGTCTTTGAGATTAAGGGCGTGAGCATGGCCCTGACTTCCATAGCCGACAATCGCGATTGTCTTATTATCCAATGCGTGCGTCTGGCACTCCGAATCCTTATAAACTTTTTTCATGAGAAGGCCTCCTTTGTATTTGGCATACTATTCAAATCATAATGATTTGGATGACAGGATTTGCTTTGGATTTCTATTCAGAATCCAACGAAAGTATACGATCTCCGCGTTCGACGGCAATCAGACCGGTGCGAACCATCTCCAGGATTCCGAACGGCGCAATCAGTTCTTTGAGTGCCTCAATCTTGTCACTGGCTCCTGAAATTTCAATGGTCGCAGTGGTCGGAGAAACGTCCACAATGTGTCCTCTGAAAATATCAACAATCTGAAGGACGGAGGTTCGGGTTTTATCATCACAGGTTACCTTGATGAAGGCCAGTTCTCTTGTAATATGGGCATCTCTTTCCAGACGCTTCACCTTGAGGACAATCGGAAGTTTGTGGAGTTGCTTAACAATTTGGTTGATCTCTTCATCGTGCGCGATCACGGTGATGGTAATTCTGGATATTTCCGGGTTATGGGTCGTGCCGACAGCCAGACTTTCGATGTTGAATCCGCGACGGGCAAATAAATTGGCCACGCGTGCCAGTACACCGGAATGGTTCTCGACGAGAATGGATAGATTATGCCTCATACTGAACCTCCGTTTTTTTCTAACCGTATCACGATTTGGGCACAAGTTCAACGTAAGGCGGCTCCGCCTCGTACTTTAGGTTGAAAATCAACAAGAAAAAGAAATGAAACAGCGAAAAAACTATTTCTTGCCGGTCGCATCTGCCTTTAAAAGATCGCGAATCTCGGTAAGCAATACGATATCTTCAGCAATCTTAACAGCTTCGACGGCCTTTTCTTTCTTTGCGATGGCATCTGCCTTTGCGCGAGCTTTACTGATCATCTTGACAATCAGGAAAATAACAAAAGCAACGATCAGGAATTGAAGAACCGTATTGATTAAAATTCCGTACCCGATGGCAACTGCCGGAATTTCTTCTCCCGCTGCACTGGTGGTGGCTTCCTTCAGTATGATCTTCATATCCGCAAAATCAACTCCGGAAGTCAGAAGTCCTACACAGGGCATAATGATATTATCAACAAGAGAAGTAACAATTTTGCCGAAAGCGGCACCAATGACAACAGCAACAGCCAGATCAATAACATTACCCTTCAAAATGAACGCTTTGAATTCTTTCCACATGTTGAAGTCCTCCATACAGACAGTATTTCAAAAACTATTGATTAATTTATACCATTTTTGTCTTTAAAATGAAAGAGGATGCGCCTTGCGTCGCATCCTCAGGATCCGCCTTGCGTCGCATCCTCGGGATCCGTCGTTCGTCGCATCCTCAGGATCCGTCTTGCGTTGCATCCTCAGGATCCGCCTTGCGTCGCATCCTCAAAAAAGGTGAAAAAATAAATCAGCAGAACTTGGCGACTCTCTCGTCCAGAGCCTCGGTGTTACTGCTGCAAATAATTGTTACATCTATTTTCTTATCGGAGAGGAACGACTCCAGTTTCTCGAGAAAGTCAGAAAGTGCTTCCATATCTTCTGACTGGGCTACTTTGAAAATGCTGTCGATAAATATATGAGTTAAATCATAATCCTTGGCATAGATCCCGCAAATAAAGCTGATCAATTGATCAAAACTATTGCAGTGGTATTCATCGATGTCAACCAATCGTATTTGATACTTCAGCAAACGGTCCAGGCGATTTCCTCTTTCGATACACACAATGTTGTTGTTTTCCCGAGTTGCCTGCTCATTGATGTCATCAACCAGCTGGGCGGTCTTCCCGGTGCCTTTTGCACCGGCAATTACTCTTATCATTGGCATCATCTCCCTTTGTTTTAAAATATCCAAGCGTTTCTTTGGACTAATCTTATTCTACCCGATTGAACGGATTATTTGAATAGTAAATAATTTATTTTAAGTTACTTCGCTCGTTTTTTATGAATTAATTTTTTTTACTAATCAATACAAAGATTAGCACGCCCATCTTATTGCATATATAATGTAACCGTGTTAGAATTATCGCGTAGTGGAAGTTTTTCAGGAGAGTGGGTGATCCCCGCTCTTTGTTTTTAAGAAAACAATTTCCCGGAGGTTCTTATGACTGGGCGTTCCCGGATAGCTCAAATAGCGTTTGATCTGGCGTTGCCGGTTGTTAATCAGATGGGATTTGAACTTGTGGATGCCGAGTATAAGAAAGAAGGCTCTGCATATTTTCTCCGGCTGTTCATCGACCGGCGCGGCGGAATATTTATTGAGGATTGTGAGCAAGTAAGCAAAGCAATGGACCCGATATTTGATAGTCAACTCAAAGTGATACCGGATTACTTTGAGGTGTCCTCTCCCGGATTGACACGACCGTTGAAGACGATTGAGGATTATGCACGGTATTGCGGTGAGAAAGTTGATGTTACGCTGTATCGTCCGGGTGATTTGGGAAAGCGATTCGAGGGATTAATAATTGAAGCTGCTGATAACGAAATTGTTTTTTCCGTGGATAACGAGGAGATTACCGTTCTGTTAACGGACATTTCCTTGGCAAAAAGAGTCATTCATTTTTAACTGGTGATGGCGAACAGTTCGCCTGAGAAATGATACTGAGAATTATGATCAAAACGCATGATATTGGAAGGAGACCCTAAGAATGAACGAAAAAATGATTGAGGCGATCAAACTTCTTGCCAAGGAGAGAGGAATAGAAGAGGAAGTACTGTTTGAGGCGATCGAGGAAGCGATAGTTGCCGCATTTAAACGCGAATTTTCAGATGCCCGGCAAAACGATAATGTTTTTGCCGAGATTGATCGTGAAACCGGCGAAATGTACGTTTACGAAGTGCGCGAGGTTTCGGAAGTCGTTGATAACCCCAAGACACAAATCTCCCTCGAAGAAGCCAAAGAGATTGATCCTGAGCTTGAAGAGGGAGATACCGTTGAGATGACCATTCCGGTTGAGTCTCTCGGAAGGCTTGCTGCGAATGCAGCGAAAAGCGCTATCAATCAGAAACTCAGAAGTGCGGAGCATGCCAGAATACAGGATGAGTTTTCTGACCGTATCGGAGAACTTGCATCGGGTATCATTCAGCGAAAAGACAGTAAATTTGTTTTTGTGGATATCGGACGCGCAGAGGCGACTCTTACTCGACAGGAGCAGGTTAAGGACGAGAAATACAACTTCAATCAGCATATGCGTTTCTTGATTCTAAAGGTTGAGGAACATAACGGAAGACCGGTGATCTATATTTCCAGAAGTCATCCCAACCTTGTTCGGAAGCTTTTCGAGCAGGAAGTGCCGGAAATAGCCAATGGGGTAGTCGAAATTGTCTCCATTGCACGTGAAGCAGGTTCCCGTTCAAAAATCGCTGTGTTAACAAGAGATGAAGACGTTGATCCGCTGGGTGCTTGCGTTGGTCAAAGAGGAGCCCGGGTTCAGGCTGTTATGGATGAATTAGGACAGGAGAAGGTGGATGTCATCGAGTGGAATCCGGATCCGGCGATTTTTATCAGCAATGCATTACTCCCCGCAAAAGTAGTTCGAGTCGATACCGAAATCACAACCCGGTCCGACGGAACCAAAGAACTGAGCGCGAAAGTTGTCGTACCGGATCATCAGTATTCACTGGCAATCGGCAGATCCGGGCAAAATGTACGTCTGGCAGCCCGGCTGACTGGATGGAAAATCGACATTAAGAGCGAGTCTCAATACAGAGAAATCCTTCAGGAAGAATTTATGTCGAAGTTTACCGTCGCGGTGGAAACAAGCGATCAGGATGAAACAACAGAGGCAGGAAGTGCGCCTGAGGAGATCATTGCGGATGATCTGCAAAGCTCCGAAGAAGTTCCGGTTGCAGAAACTGCAGAGACGTCGAATCAAGAGCCGGCACCGGGGAAAGCCACTAAGAAGAGAGTCAAAGAAGACGCTTAAGGGACGAATCGGGTACGATGAGAGTAAATGATATATAAAGATATTTACGGAGGAGATCGGTGAAGAAGACACCGCAAAGAATGTGCGTTTCTTGCAAGGCAAGAAAAAACAAGTCAGACCTTCTGAGAATCGTTCTTATGCCCGATGGGGAAATTGTTGCGGATCCCACCGGAAAAAAGCCCGGAAGAGGCGCTTACGTTTGTAAGAATGAAGCGTGTATCGAAGACGCGAGAAAGACACACCGATTTGACAAAGGGTTGCACAAACCCGTCGACACCGACATTATTGACAAGTTGAAAAATGATGTTGTCATTTCCGAATCGGAGGGTTCGGAAAAGACGGATCAGAAATAGACAGCATTCAGGCAGAGATAATTTTGAGGAGGAACATAGTATTGGATCTAAAAAATCCCGGGCAAAGAACCGGTGTCACTTTATCGAAAGCCGTCACGGAGCGAAGTATTTTGACGTTCCTCGGACTGGCTGCCAGAGCAGGTAAAGTAGTCTCCGGATCACAGGCTGTCGAGGACTCCGTTCGAAAGGGCAACGTTTTTCTGGTGATCGTGTCGGAAGACTCATCGGATAAAACATCTTCGAAAGTAAGAGAGCTCACAGAAATCAATCACCTGGAAACACTGAGATTTTCGACAAAAAACAATATCGGACATCATATCGGAAAACCGGAGAGAGCTGTGGTTGCGATCATCGATAAGGGTTTTTCGGAACGGTTAAAAGTTATGCTGAGTGAATATAAGAAGGAACCGAATCAAGAAGAAGTAATCATGAAAGATGCAATAGAAATTTTAGGAGGCGTTCATGACAGATAGTAAAGACAAAACCGGAATAATGCCTGAAAAGGGTGACGGTAACCGGGATAATTCCCAGGACATATCCGGTGCCGGAATCATTGTGAGCGGTATTTCAGGTACGAAGACGCTGCGGGTCGGAAGAGTAAACAAGAAGGTACGTCCTCCCAAAGATGAAGTGACGGAGACCGCAGACGTAATTACGGAGCAGGTCCCCAATGCACCTGTTGCTGTCAACGTGCCGACACCTCCCGCGCAGACGCCGGTTCAAGTTGAAGTTCAGCCTGTCACGACTCAGGTCGCGGCTTCGGTGGCTATTTCGGACGCTCCCGTTATCGAAAAGCAAGAATCCATCGAGCCGGAAGTAAAAAAACCGGCTGTTTCCGCAAGTGTTGAAGAAGAACAGAAGCGACCGACGCCTCCGGTCACAACTGCACCTCCGGTCCGTAATGGAGGCTCCGCGCCTTCCGTTACAGAAACTACATCAAGATCCACGTTTATTCGACCCACGGGTCGCGAAGGAGCGTATAATTCCGGTCCTCAGGGGCAGGGTGGGTATTCCGGAAGACCGCAAGGATCCGGACCATATAATCAAGATCGTTCCGGCGGACCCGGCGGCAATTATGGTGGTCCTCGAAGCAGTGACAGGCCGGGCGGATTTTCAGGACCGAGACCCGGCGGCGACAGGCCGGGCGGATATACGGGACCGAGACCCGGCGGCGACAGACCGGGCGGATATACGGGACCGAGACCCGGCGGTGACAGACCGGGCGGATTTTCGGGACCGAGACCCGGCGGTGACAGACCGGGCGGATATGCCGGGCCGTCCAGACCGGGCGGATATCAAGGACAAAGCAGACCCGGAGGTTTTTCGGCGCCCGGTGCAAGCCGGAGCGGCGGATTTGGCGGTTCCAGACCGGGCGGATTTGCTAAGCCCGATGACGATGATAATTACGCACCCAGAGGACAAGGGGGTTCAAAAGGACCCTCAAAACCAAAGTCCTCCGATCTGCCTGTCGAAATTAGTAAAGAAAAGGCCAATTTTGCGGCTCGTGATGCATTTGAAAAAAGCCGCAAAGATTCATCGAAAGATACGAAGAAGGATGCCGGAAAACCGGGAACAACTCAAACTGATAAGCGATTGGGCAACAAGAATGCTGTGACATCGGTATTTAGCGGGATGGGTGCAACTGCAATCCTTTCGGACGATGCGGCATTGGATGCGATTTATCAGGCATCGCCGAAGGGAAGAAGAGGTGGCTCGCGCCGAAGACCTTCCACCGCGGCTCAAGCCGTGCAGAAAGCGGTTTTAACTCATGTTACGCTTCCTGAATTCATTACAATTAAGGACTTTTCAGAGGGCATACAGAAGAGGTCGGCTGAAGTCATAAAAAAATTGATGAAGCTGGGGATGCTTGCGACAATTAATCAGGAAATCGATTTTGAGACCGCAACTTTGATAGCGGAAGAATTTGGTATTACTACCGAACTTCGGGTTGAGGTGAAGGAAGAGGATATCCTTTTCGATGATACCGAAGACACGGATGAACTCCTCCAGACAAGACCTCCGGTCGTTGTAGTAATGGGTCATGTCGACCATGGAAAGACTTCACTGCTTGATAAAATCAGATCCGCATCGGTTGTTAAGGGGGAAGCAGGCGGAATCACACAACATATCGGCGCGTACACCGTCAAGTTGAAGGGCAGATTCATAACTTTTCTCGACACCCCGGGCCATGAAGCATTTACAACAATGCGTGCCAGAGGCGCACAGGTCACAGATATCGCAATACTGGTGGTCGCAGCGGATGATGGTGTTATGCCGCAGACTATTGAAGCAATCAACCATGCAAAAGCCGCAAACACGGAAATCATTGTTGCAATCAATAAAATGGATCGTCCCGGAGCAAATCCGGATAAAGTTAAGCAGGAGCTTTCTTTGCATGGCGTACTCCCGGAAGAATGGGGAGGCACCACAATAGTCGTTCCCGTTTCCGCACACACCGGCGAAGGAATTGACGAACTGCTTGAAATGGTTTTATTAACCGCTGACGTGATGGACCTCAAGGCGGACCCGAACAAGCAAGCGAAAGGAACTGTTATTGAAGCAAAACTGGATAAGAGCAGGGGACCGGTTGCGACGGTTCTTGTTCAACGCGGAACGCTTCGTAGCGGAGACACACTGGTCACCGGATCAATCGTGGGTCGAGTGCGTGCAATGACTGATGACAAGGGTGCTTCAGTTAAGAAGGCGGGGCCGTCGATTCCCGTTGAGGTTCTCGGACTTCCCGAAGTACCGGATGCCGGTGACATTTTCTATGCCGTTACCGACGAGAAGGTTGCAAGACAGCTCGTTGAGAAACGAAGAGTTAAGCAAAGAGAAGATCAGCTTCGCAAGTCATCGAGAATGACACTTGAAACTCTTTCTGAGTCTCTGGCTGCAGGCGAAGTCAAGGATCTGAATTTGATCATCAAAGCGGATGTTCAAGGTTCTGTCGAAGCGGTTCTTCAATCGCTCGAAAAGCTTTCTACTGACGAAATCCATGTTAAGGTCATTCATGGCGCAGTCGGAGCAGTAACAGAAACTGATCTTATTCTTGCCGAGGTATCCAATGCCGTGATCATCGGGTTTAACATTCGTCCCAGCGTTGCGATTGCCGAAAAAGCCAAGGAAATCGGTGTGGACATAAAACTTTACCGAGTTATATATAACGCGATTGAAGACATCCAGGCGGCTATAAAGGGCATGCTGAAGCCGATATTTGAAGAAGCGGTTCTCGGCCATATTGAGATCCGTCAGATTTTCAAAGTATCGAATGTGGGAACCATCGGAGGAGCATATGTTACCGACGGGAAGATTCCAAGATCGTCTGAAGTTCGTGTTGTGCGTAACGGAATTGTGGTTCATGAAGGAAAACTTGCATCCCTCAAGCGATTTAAGGACGATGCAAAAGAAGTGCAGGCCGGGTACGAATGCGGTCTCTCTGTCGAGAATTATAACGACATCAAGGAAGGGGATATCATTGAGGCGTTTGAGATGAGGGAAATAAAGCGCAAGTAGTATCTCAACATCAATGACTATAGGGTACTTTTAATGAAAATTGATCGGGCATCCCGCGTAGGAGATGAAATGCGTAACATTATCTCCGACATTTTGAGGAACGATGTGAAGGATCCCAGAATTCCGCTGATGACCTCGGTTCTGGAAGTCAGAATGTCACATGATCTTTCCCATGCAACGGTATACTTGTCGGTTATCGCCGATGAGAAAGAAAAGCAGGATTTTCGTGACGCTATTGCCAGTGCGTCCGGATTTATAAGAAGAGAAGTATCACGAAGAATCAGTCTTCGTGTTGCACCGGAAATGCACTTTATTATTGATGATTCAATCGAAAAAGGGATGCGTCTTATGAAGCTGATTGATCAAACGGTCAAGGAGGACAAAGCGCGTGAGTGAAAGCGTTTACGCTATCGTAGAACTGCTCCTTAGCTTCAGAGGCAAAAATAAAGAGATCCAGGTTTTTCCGCACATCCGTTTGGATGGAGACTGTATAGGGTCAGCGGCCGCTTTGGTTGCGACGCTAAGAAAACTTGGGATCCCTTCCAAAATTTATCTGGATGAGCCAATTCCGGACAGACTCCTTTTCCTCGGGATTCTCCCGGATATGTGCGAGATTTATAATGCTGATAAGCTTGAAGAGTATCATGCTAACCAAGGTGTTGCGGTTGCCGTAGATTGCTCGGAATCCGGAAGAATGGGAAATGCCGGGACACTGTTTTCGCGGGCAGAGATAACTGCCGTCATCGATCATCATGTTTCGAGCGGAGAGTCTGTCGGCACAAGATATGTAGTACCTCACTCTGCATCAACGGCAGAACTGGTTCTTCATGTAATTCATCAAATTGAAGAAGATACCCTGGAAATTTTAATGGATCCGTTCATCGCAAATTGTCTTATGGTGGGGATCCAATCCGATACCGGAAGATTTTCATATCAAAATACGACGCCGGATACTCTTCGCGCGGCGGCCGATCTTCTGGAGAACGGTGCTAACGTTTTTGTGAATGCCTATAATCTTTTTGACGCGACCAGTGTTGAAAGAATGAAGTTGATTTCCAAAGCGTTGGCAAGTACCAAAATGTTCTTTGGCGGTAAGCTGGCTTTAACTATAGTTACCCAGGATATGCTTCGTGATACGAATGCTTCAGACGGAGCTGCTGACGGACTTGTATCCAGCTTGCGCGATATAGAAGGAGTAGTGGCTTCCTTTGTCATCCGGGAATCCGACGATGGGGATATCAGAGTGAACATCCGAAGTCGTGAACCATTTGATTGCGCGGCTTTTGCCGAACTTTTCGGCGGCGGAGGTCATCACAGGGCAGCTGGATTTTCGATGAGAAATTTGTCATCTTACGAAGTATGCAAACGTATTCTGGATATGGCCGGAACCTTTTTTCAGGACAAATGACAGTGAATAAGCCATTGTTCTTGTCCGGAGTAATTATCGTTGACAAACCTGAAGGAATTACATCTTTCAGAGTAGTGTCGTTGATCCGTAAATTAACCGGAGTCAAGAAAGTCGGACATTGTGGCACCCTTGATCCTTTTGCAACCGGGGTTCTTCCCGTATGCGTAGGAAACGCCACTCGTGTCATCCGATATATGGAAAAGTACGACAAAGTGTACCGGTGTACTGTGAGTTTCGGACAATTTTCTGATACACAGGATAAAGACGGAACGCTTTTCGGCGGACGTAAACCGTCTGAAGCGGAAATACAGATGATGCTCGCAAACGATTTTCATGAATTGCGCAACCTATTTGACGGGCTTGTAGGCAAACGCTCACAAATACCACCCGCGTATTCTGCAATCAAAATTGCGGGACGACCGGCATATGACTATGCTCGAAAAGGGATTGAAATCGAACTTAAGCCGAGAAACATCGAAATTTTTTCGTGTATTATCCACAGCATTTCTGTTAAAGAGCAACTGGAGGTCGACTTTTCGGTTCACTGTTCCAAAGGAACGTACATAAGGACACTTTGTCACGAGCTTGGTGAGAAGACCGGTTTTGGCGCATACGCAAAGAGCCTTCGCAGGACTCAATGCGGCGCTTTCGATCTATCGATGGCGCACAGTCCGTCTGAACTTGAGGAGGCCTTCAAAGCGGGAGAAATCGTTAAGATCTTGCTTCCGGATATCGAGTGCGTAAAAAGTCTGCCCGTTCTTACCGTCAATCAAGACGAAGCCAGTCAAATCAGACTCGGCAGAAAATTGCCGCTCACCAATTTTACCGGCAGGGTTGCGACTGAAAAAGTTAATGGGGAAGAGGACACAACAAGATATCGTGCTATGCTCGAGGATCGCCTGATAGCAGTTGTATATCCGGATAATGCCACAGATAATGGAGTTCTAAGAATCGAAAGGATGTTGGATACATGATGAGAACCTGGGTATTCAAAGAAGATATTGACGGAGACATCCGTGTCCCTGATGAGTTTCCGTTATCTGCTACGGAGGGGAGAGCGGTCGCACTCGGATATTTTGACGGCGTGCATCGGGGTCACCTGAAACTGTTTTCGGTTATTCGTGAAATTTCCGCAAGATATGGCCTTCAAGCAATGGCACATACCTTTTCACAAACACCCAAATCGAAAGTGTTCGCAAGTGCGGGTAGTGGTTTGATCACGACCTTATCGGAGCGGTGCGAATTGATCCATCGTGCGGGGGTTGATGAAATTGCAGTTTTCCCTTTTTCGAAAGGCCTGGCTTCGATGAGAGCAGAGACATTTTTGGATGAGTATGTACTTAAGCTACTTAAAGCAAAAATCATTGTTGTCGGAGAGGATTACCGGTTTGGCGCGGGCAGAAAAGGCGACGTGCGTCTTATCTCCGGATGGGCTAAGAAAAACAGCGTGCAAGTTGTTTTGGTTTCGCCGGAGAAGCAAGGAGACAAAGTCATTTCCAGCTCGTGGATTCGGTCTTGTATTCTGGAAGGTGATATGGAAACGGCATGTCTTTTGTTAGGAAGACCGGTATCCTATGAAGGTTCTGTTCTTGCGGGGCGGAGGATAGGAAGATCGCTGGGATTTCCGACTGCCAATATAGGGATTCCTTTGGGAAAAATTGTTCCGCAGTACGGAGTATATGCTTCATTTCTGCTTTATGAATCGCGATTGATTCCGTCGGTATCCAATATCGGAATCCGGCCTACGGTTGATGAGCCGGATGTGCACCCAATGATTGAAACGAACATGCACAATGTCGATTTAGACTTGTACGGGAAAAGTGTCAGAATTTTTCCCGTTAAAAAAATCAGAGAAGAGCGAAAGTTTTCAAGCTTGGAAGCGCTTCGATTGCAGGTCGAAAATGACAAGATAGAATCAGTCCGTATTCATGCCGAGATTGATTCAGACTATTCGAAACTCATCCCCGGTGTGGTATTATAAACACGTTCAAAGGAACAAGTATTATTTTATGATCATCTTGAGGAGAAAAATATGCTGAACGCGATAGCTCTTGTTATTACCAAGGTTAGCTTCCCGGGACTTGGGATTAAAGATATTTCAATTAACAGCGTTGCCTTTACGATCGGGTCCTTGACAGTTTATTGGTATGGAGTGATTCTTGCGCTTGCGGTGGCAACGTGTGCTTGTCTTGGGATGTGGCAGGCAAAGAAGCATCAATTCACGTCGGATCATGTAATTGACTTTGTACTCGTTTGCTTCCCGGCAGCGCTTATTGGCGCCAGACTTTACTATGTTTTTAGTGAATGGGACAACTACAAAAATGACCTGGGTTCAATCCTGCGAGTTAAAGACGGCGGTCTTGCCGTAATCGGAGGAGTTCTTGCAGCCATCTTTGCCGGTTGGATTCTGGCTAAGATAAAAAAAATACCCGCGAATGTCGTATTCGATTTTTGCATTGTCTATATTCCTGTCGGACAGGCAATCGGAAGATGGGGAAACTTTTTTAATCAGGAGGCTTTCGGAACAAACACGGATCTTCCCTGGGGCATGATCAGTGAAACCACATCCAATTATCTGCGTCAATATTGGCCGGCGCTTAATCCTGATCAACCTGTACATCCTACATTCCTCTACGAGTCAATCGCATCGATTTGCCTGTTTTTTGTTCTTCTGCTCATACGAAATAAGAGCAAGAATGCGTTTACGACAACTGCATCTTATTTTATATTGTATGGTATAATTCGGTATTTTATCGAAGGACTCAGAACAGATTCCCTATACATCGGTCAAACCGGTCTGCGCACCTCGCAGGTGTTGTCTGTGCTGATGGTTGCTTGCGGACTTCTTCTTATCGCAGTAAGCCGCTACTTAGGCTGGAAAAGAGGAATATTGCCGGTTAAGGCGGCGGTAACGCAAGATGCGGATGAATCGGAAACAGTTGAGAATGCAGAAACCTTGAGCTTGGATGATTCGGATACATCCGAATCATCTGATTCAGAAGAAGTTAGCAAAGGCGAATAATAATGAGCACCGGTAAATCAGGAATAATCCAACTTCGGAATAACTATTTTCGTTCCGTGGACTATTTCCTTGTCGTTCCGATTTTACTTTTAACGTTAATCGGATTGTATGTGCTTAATATTGTCCTTTCCGAAGGATTTAAAGACTATCCCAGTAACATCTACCGACAGGCGGGTGCTGCTGTATTGGGTTTGTGTATTGCGCTTTTCATCTGCCTGATTGATACACATTTCATGAAAGCAATCGGCTGGGCAACTTATGCAATAGCACTTTTCTTGTTGATTATTGTTCCTTTGGACGGGTACACCGAACTTAAGGAGTGGGGAATTGATTCGCGATTGAATCTTCCTGTAATCGGCTCTTTTCAACCTTCTGAACTTGCCAAAATCGGATTAGTTATGGTAACGGCATATATTCTTGAGGCCGTTCGTGACAAAGAAATAACAATTATCAAGGGCTTCCTCTCCATCGGACTCGTATACTCTCTGCCACTTTTATTGATTTATAAGCAACCGGACTTCGGAACGATGATGGTTATCGTCTTTTCACTTGTGTGCATGATATACATTTATGGTGTGAAATATCGTTACTTGTTTCTGGCAGCATCGGTTGTTATCGTCGGAGTAATTCCGCTCCTGTGGTATTTTGTTTTCGGACCGCTTCAGAAATCAAGAATATTGTCCTTTATCTTCGCAGGATCTGACCCTGAGGCAGAGTATAATCTGCTTCAGGCAAAGGCGGCGATCGCATCCGGCGGTCTGATCGGAAATAAGACCGGTGATATTGTAAAAGTTCCTGTAAAAGAATCTGATTTCATATATACGGCGATCTCGGAACATATGGGCATAATCGGCACCACCGCAGTCGTTATCCTTTCGTTTTTCCTAATTGCACGATGCCTTTATGTAGCCTCAAAGGCGTCGCAAAAGTCTTATTCATACTTGGTTGTCGGGTTGACAGGGGCTTTTGCGTTTCACTTCATCGAAAATATGGGCATGTGTGTCGGTCTTCTTCCGATTACCGGAATTCCCCTTCCGTTTATCAGCCTTGGTGGAACGGCGCTTTTGGTTAACTTTATATCCTTTGGTATTATTTTGAACATTTCGATGGAGCGAAGTGCGGAACGAAAATAGGTTTGACATGATATAAGGATTGCCAAAAACCCCCGGAAAATTATTTTTCCGGGGGTTTTTATGTTTACAGACAAATTCATATTTCATTTTCGTGAAAAAACGCTGAAACGCTTGATCTTGTGCTTTCAAAAGGTTAAAATGCAATCAAGTGGAGAAATGTGGTGCAAATATATACTGTTGTGGTGAACAGTGGGGAAAACTTAGGGGAAAACGGGGATAACTAATGGCTCGCTTTACTAACAAAATTGATGTAAAGGGAAGAGTTTTCATTCCATCCAAACTCAGAGAGAGTCTTGGACGGAGTGTTGTTGTCACACTCAGCCTTGACAGCGGCTATTTGTCCGTCTACACAGAATCCAGATTTCAGAATATCCGTGAACAGTTTGAGAGCTTAAACAGCATGGATCCGAGAGTGCGCCGCGTAACGCGTCTGATCGTCGGAGAAGCACTGAATTGTGAAATCGATTCGCAGGGAAGAATATCCGTGTCGTCGGAGTTATGGGAGCATATTGGCGTTAATCCGGGAGACGAGATCAGCATAATCAATATCGGTGACAAGCTCGATATCTGCGGAAAGCAATTCTACGATAAAAAGAAAGAAGAATTGAGCACTGTAATGGAGCTTGATTTGACGCAATACAATGTCACGGGACTTTAATTTTTCTCATCAGCCGGTGCTTTTTAAGCAGTGTATAGATGCACTGAACATCGAAAGCGCGGGAATATACCTGGACTGCACGGCAGGCGGCGGCGGGCACAGCCTCGGAATTCTGGAACATCTGGGCGAACATGGAACCTTGATTTCTGTCGACAAAGATGACTCCGCTTTGGATGCGTGCCGAGCAAGAATGGAAAAAGGCGGGTTCCCGGGGAAATGGATTCTGGTGAAGTCGGATTTTTCGAATATTGACCAAGTACTTGAGGACCTTGATATATCAAAACTGGACGGTGTTTTAGCGGACTTGGGGGTGTCCTCGCATCAGCTTGATACTGCACAGAGAGGCTTTTCGTATATCAGCGACGGGCCTCTGGATATGAGAATGGATCCTCAGCAGAAATTGTCCGCAAGGGTAGTGGTCAATGAATATGACGAAGCAGACTTGGCAAGAATTATCAGGGATTACGGAGAAGAGAAATTTTCGAAACGTATTGCCGGAAGAATAGTCGAAAACAGAAAAATCGCCGAAATTACATCAACCGTCAAATTAGCGGAAATTATTGCAAGAGCAATGCCGTCAAAGGCAAAAAAAGAAGATCAACATCCGGCCAGGAGGACTTTTCAGGCAATAAGGATTGAAGTGAACAGCGAATTATCTGCGGTGCGGAAGCTTGTGGAGTTCATTCCTCAAAGATTAAACGAAGGAGGTCGATTTGCGGTCATTTCGTTTCATTCACTGGAAGATCGTTTAGTGAAAGAAGCCTTTAAGAGCCTTGAATCGCCGTGCACATGCCCGAGAGAATTTCCGGTCTGTATTTGCGGGAAAAAGCCGCTCGGGAAAATGATAACAGGGAAACCGATTACAGCGGACACAAAAGAGATAAATGAGAACAAGAGATCCAAAAGCGCCAAGCTGCGCGTTTTTGAAAGGAACGGGGAACAATGGATTCAGCGGTATTAACTGATTGGGACATTATTGAATCAAGATACTTCGGAGAAGACGATTATTCATCTTCGCGTGCTACCGCATATGCATTAAGAGGCGGAGCTCATCCGGCTGTTATAATGCCGATTCCCGGAAAAGAAGCGAAGCGTAACGGAACAAGCGAAAAAAAGGGCAAAAAAGACCCGAATTATGAAAGTCAGAGAAGACAAATGATTCTGGAAAATTACAAGCGCAAAGAGCGTAGTATATCCAGAAAAAGGCTAAAAGAAACAATTGCGGTCTTGGCGGGAATAACAATCGTCGCGGTGATGTTTGGTGCTGTTCTTTTTAGACAAGCTCAGATTACCAGTCTGAATTTTCAAAATAACGCGGCTCAAAAAAGAATCAGTGCGTTGAATCAAGAAAGCGCGCAACTCAGAGAGTTCCTCATTTCCGGAGCTGACCTTGAACAAATTCGCTCGGAAGCAACCGAGAGACTCGAAATGCAGGAACCGGGATTTCAACAATTGGTGACAGTGGAATTGCCCAAAACGGATAAGTTAATAACAAGCATTTCATATAATTCAGTGGGAGTTTCCCCGGAAGTGCTTGCACAAGCCAAGGAGGATCTGGCAAAATATTACGCAATTGATTCGTGAAAGGAGGTTTTGAGTTTTGAAGGAAAGACCTTCCGGGGAATCAAAGACTTCCGGTGATGCAAAAGTCTCACTTGCCGGTAAGATCGGCAAGCAGGGACTCAATAATGGTGAAGATAAACACTCTATCTATTCCATCAGGAAAAGAGGGTGGATTATTTTTGTCGGCTTGCTGTCAACATTATTTGCCGGGTATCTTGTCACGCAACTTTACGATCTCCAAATCAATAAGTATCTCGAGTATTCTCAAGCTGCCTCAAAGATGCATTGGAGAAGAATAAAGGATATTCCGCTTCGTGGAGACATATTGGATGCAAACGGAAATATTCTTGCAAGCACGACTTATGAGTATACGGTGGGCATAACGCCCAAGGATGTAATTCCCAAGAATTCCAAAGTCACGACAGAAGCGGTTGCGCAGCAAATGGCTTTATATCTGCATATCGATTATACATTTGTGTATGAGTCTTTGTTGAAAACGGATGCAACCTATATTCAACTGGCAAAAAAAATATCCAAGGAAGACATTGATCTTTTTAAAAAATATCTGTCTGATAATAAGTTAGGCGGAGTCAAAATTGATCCTGTGCCGAAAAGATACTATGTATACGGCGATCTTGCGTCGCAGATTATCGGGTTCGCCGACTATAGCGACACAACGCTGGTCGGACAATACGGAATTGAAGCCTACTATAATACTTTGCTTTCCGGACAAGAAGGATATACGTACGTCGAGGTGGACAATTACAGCAGCGGAGCTCTTCCGTACTCTCCTCCGACTACGATTGATAGAGTCGACGGATATAACGTAGTGCTCAATATTGATATGAATATACAGAAAATCGCAGAGGAAGCCTGCAGAGAAGCGTATGATGTTTATGAGCCCAAAGAGGGTGTTACGGCGATTGTTATGAATCCCAATACCTTCGCAGTGTATGCAATGGTATCCATTCCGGACTTTGATCTTAATGATCCGCGAGGAATTCCATTCAGTATGGACGAACTGCTTTGGGAAAGTTATACGAACGAAGAGCAAATGACTTATCTTATGTCAAACGTATGGCGAAACAGAGCAATTTCGGATACCTATGAGCCGGGATCCACATTTAAAGTGCTGACGACTGCGATTGCGCTTGAAGAGGGAATGACATACGAGGACGAAATTTTCAACGACAAGCCGATAGAAGTATCGGAAATTGATACAATTTCGTGCTGGCGTGAGGATGAAGGCGGTAACCATGGAAACGAGACATTGCGGCAGGCGTTTGAAAACTCCTGCAACCCGGTTTTCGTTCAGCTTGCGATGCGGATTGGCGTGGAAAAATTTTACGAGTATGTTCGCAATTTCGGATTCTACAATTGTACCGGCGTCGACCTGCCCGCAGAAGGGAAAGGCATTTTTCATGCTAGACCGGATACCGTCGACTTGGCTACACTGTCTTTTGGAGAGTCATCAACAGTGACGCCTCTGCAACTTGCCAATGTTTATTGTGCGCTAGTGAACGGCGGAACACTGATGACGCCGCAAATTGCCAAATACCTTACGGATGATAGTGGTAATATAATTAAGGAATTTTCACCGATGAAGGTCAAAACTATCTTCTCTGAAGTGACAGCCAGCCGGGTCAAAGAACTGATGAAGAACGTTGTAACCGAGGGAACAGGATCAGCCGGATATGTTGAAGGATATAGTGTTGCCGGAAAAACGAGTACTTCAACCATTGAGACCGGTGAAGATAAAGGACTTCATGTTCTTTCTTTCGGATGTTACGCACCCTCCGATAATCCTGAAATTGTTGTGTTGGTTGTTATCAATAAACCAAAGGACAAAGAGCTTGGCTCCAGTGCTGCGACACGCGTTGCGGCCAGGATAGTATCCGAAACGCTGGAATACATGAACGTTAAAAGAAAGCTGACCGATAAGGATTACGACAGACTGACAACTAAATATAAAGTACCGACAGTCGAGCGGCTTTCTTATAAAGAAGCGAAAAAGACCTTATATACTGCCGGGTATACAGTTGTAGACGGTGAGGATAATATGACGGATGAGGACCTCATCACTCTTGTATATCCTTCAAAAGATACAATACTGTATCACGGCAGTACAGTCGTGTTATACTCTTCTGCGACACCTGACGAAGCATCAATGAAGAAAGTCATTGTCCCTGACTTCACAGGAAAAAACATCAGCGAATGTTACCGTGAAGCAAAAGAAGCCATGGTCAACATAAGTATCAAGGGTAACCCCGAAGGCGTAGTCGTTTCGCAAAGCCCTTCGTCCGGGTATGTCGAGACAGAAATGGATACAGATAACGCAGAAAGCGAAGGCGAGGATGAAACCGGACAAACAGATGTGACGGAGGCAACAGTAATGCCCGAGGACGCATCTCAGGAGAGAATAAAGGTTCCGGCAGGAACGGTAATCATACTGACGATGGAGTGACATATTTATGAGGCATTTACTTTCCGGTCTTCTCGAAGGAATGGAGTACAGACTGATAGAAGGAAATATCGACGCAGAAGTAACTGCGGTGCATTATGATTCCCGCAGCATTCAAGAGGGATCGCTATTTGTATGTATTCATGGATTTGTGGTTGACGGTCATACGTTTGTAGCCGATGCCATTGATAAGAAAGCAGCCGTGATTGTTATACAGGATGATCAGTCATTATATTCTGAAGACAAACTGGTTGAACTATCAAAGACACGTTGTATAACCGTAGTCAGTGTTCCGGATACCCGCATCGGGCTTGCGAAGATCAGTGCGGCTTTTTTCCGGTTTCCGGCGAGTCATTTAAATCTGGTCGGAATTACAGGAACCAAAGGGAAAACTACAACTAGTTACATGCTGCACGATATTTTTGCTTGCGCAGGGAAAAATGCAGGATTGATCGGTACGGTCTCGAATATTGTATCCAGCAAAGTCAGACAGGCCAGCAGAACCACTCCGGAATCATTTGATCTTCAGAAGCTTCTCAGCGAGATGGTAGAGGAAGGAAGCGACAGTTGTATTATGGAGGTCTCTTCACAGGGACTCATGCTGTCAAGAGTTCATGGCTGCCCGTTTTCGGTGGGTGCCTTTACCAATTTATACCATGACCACATCGGAGAGAACGAACATAAAAACATGGACGAGTATTTAGCTGCAAAAAATCTGATTTTCGATCAATCTTCATGTGGTGTGATCAATATGGATACACCGGTCTCAGAAAAAGTGATCGATTATGCAAAAAAGAGATGTCCGGTATTTACTTACGGATTATCCGAAAACTGCGATTGCAGAGCCGTCGACATTAAGAAAGCCAGCCGTCGCGGGATTGCCGGCTCAGAAATTCAAATAGTAAGCCCCTGGTATCAAGGGAAACTGTTTGTTGCGCTTCCCGGTAAATTCAATGTTTATAATGCTTTATGCGCGATATCGATCTCCGGAATATGCGGAATTCCCTTTGATGCCGTTAAGAAAAGTCTCGCGCGTGTCTCGGTACCGGGACGATTGCAAATGATCAGAAACGACAGAAATATAACGATCTTAGTTGATTATGCACACAATGCCGCCAGTTTGGAAATTCTTCTGGAAACGCTCAGAGAAGATTGCCGGGGAAGATTGATTACTGTTTTCGGATGTGGAGGAAATCGATCCAAAACAAGGCGGACTGAGATGGGAGAAGTGTCAGGAAGACTAAGTGATCTTACTATAATTACATCCGATAATCCAAGAAATGAAGAGCCTGCGGATATTATCAACGATATCTTATCGGGACTTTCCGAGACATCGAGGGAGTACATAGTTGAGCCGGACCGCAGAAAAGCGATTGAGTATGCAATTTCGACTGCTGTGGCAGGCGACTTTGTTATTATTGCCGGAAAAGGACATGAGAATTATCAAATCTTCCAGGATCAGACAATCCACTTCGACGATGTTGAAGTCGCAACAGAAGTCGTTGAAGATCTTGATATAAGAAACAAAGGATGATGAGCTATGCCAAAATTTTCACTTAAGGAAATTATTCTCGCAACAGGGGGAACGGTAATCCCTTCAGACGCATCATCCGGTAAGGAAATATTGGCGGAGGGCGTAAGTACGGATTCAAGGCAAGTTCGTAACGGAAATCTTTTCATAGCATTAATCGGAGAGAAATTTAACGGACATGACTTCCTTCGGATCGCAAGAGATGCCGGCGCTTCGCTCTTTTTGATTTCCGACAAAGCGGCTCTCCCGGAAGGCGCTGTCGGAGTTTTGGTTCCGGATACCCTTCTCGCACTTCATTCCCTGGCGCGTTACTATCGTAACAGAATGAATTGTAAAGTGTTGGCGATCACCGGCAGTGTGGGAAAAACATCAACCAGAGAAATGATTACCATTGCGCTTTCTTCGTCAATGATTACTCATTCAACAGCACAGAACTTCAATAATGAAATCGGTCTGCCGATGACAATTTTATCAGCACCTGAAAATACGGAACTGCTTGTTGTTGAAATGGGTATGAGAATGAAGGGAGAAATTCAGCTCCTGACTCATATTGCTCAGCCGGACATTGCTGTTGTGACCAATATCGGTGTCTCACATATCGAACGTCTCGGAAGCAAAGAAAACATACTTTCCGCTAAGATGGAAATATGTGAAGGCCTGCAGGAAAACGGGCTTCTGGTCATTAACGGAGATGATGATCTTCTGAAAAAGTATGTTTGTGATTATCCGGGCAAGCTTTCGAAGTACTTAGGTGTCACGTCTTTTTCTCATTGTACGCGAGCAACCACGTTCGCTGATTACTGTGTCTTTTCGGACAATGTGGTCCTGACTAATCAAGGTACTTCTTTCACTGCAAGCATTTTCGAGAAGGATAAGGAAGAAAGTAGGGTCGATTTCATGTTATCTGCAATCGGTGCGCATCATGTGAAAAACGCACTGATTACCATTGTCTGCGCAAAACACCTCGGTGTTGACATTCGCAATGTAAGGGAAGAACTGAAGCGCTTCATGCCTCTTGGCAGCCGCGGAAAAGTGATTCAAACCGAGAATTATCTGATTTATGATGATGCATATAATGCAAGCCCTGAGTCGATGGCAGCCGCGTTTGAAAGCGTTCGTCTGCTGGCCGGTGAAAGGCGAAAAATCGCGGCGATCGGAGGCATTCTCGAACTCGGCGGTTATTCAGCCGAACTGCACCGACAGGTTGGAATAAGAGCAGCGATTTCAGGTATGGATCGTCTCTATATCTGCGGCGAAAATCGCGAAGATGTTAAAGACGGAGCGATGTCAATTCGTCCGGATATCGAAACAATGCTCTTTGAGAAGGTCAGTGACCTGGCAGCTGAATTGATCAAGGGGATTCTTCCCGGCGATGTGATATTGATAAAAGCTTCCCATGCGTTCGGATTCGAGAGACTTTCGGAAGAGATTATTCGTGTTGACGGTCCGGCAGATAATAATCAAGCAGAGGAGAATGTGGTTGAAGAGCAAGGATGAGTTAAATGTCAAGCTGAGAAAAGAGGCCGCTTTTGAGATTGAAGGCCCGTACAGGATGAACATCCCGTTGCTTCTGCTTACCTTTATACTCATTTGTTTTGGTTTAATTATGCTTTTTTCAGCAAGCATGTCCAAAGGCTACACCGAGGAACAGGACCCGCTTTTCTATCTTATTAACCAAGGTCAGATGACATTTGTAGGCATCATTTTTGTAGCAGTTCTGTTATTTATTCCGATTCGTTTTTTCGACCGATGGCCTTTTATAGTTGCCGCATATTTCTTTGCACTGGCTTTCGTTATTTACACATGGAAATTCGGAGAAATATACGGCGGATCCAGACGCTGGGTGAGCATTGCCGGACGGTCTTTTCAACCGTCCGAACTCGTAAAGATTGTAATGGTTTTTTTTATAGCAGGGTATCGTTCATTGATCATCCGACTTCGAAAATCCGGCAAATTTCAATGTCAGAACCCCAAATGGCAAGGCTTTCTGGACGGTATGATTGATATAGTATTACCTGCATCAGCGATTCTGATCTGTTTGGCGTTTGTTGTTATGCAACCGCACATGTCATGCTTCATCATTGTTCTTGCGATTTCCGCAATCTGCTTTTTGGTCTCGGGAATATCGATACGATCATGGCTCTATGGCGGCATGATCATGGGTGCAATTCTTGCCGTTTTATTGTCAGCTTTCTTGTTATTTGCTCAAGACTCGGATAAGGAGAAGCTCTCGAAGAATTTTGAACACGTATTTAAGCGCTTGGACATTTTCAACACGCTCCAGTCTGAAGAGGACGGTGAGAATGATGTTACCGCTGCCGATGAGAACGAAGTGTACCAGAATAAGCAGGCAATCATCGCGATCGGGTCAGGAGGCGTATCCGGTGTCGGATTCGGTAACAGCAGACAAAAATATATGTATTTACCGGAAGCACACAATGATTTTGTATATGCTATTGCATGCGAGGAACTGGGATTCATAGGCGGATTATCCATTATTGCACTGTTCTGGGCATTCTTGTGCGGCGGACTTTCTATCGCATGGAAGGCAAACAGTGATTTTTCCCGGATACTGGCCGTCGGTTACACCACCCTAATATCGTTACAGGCATTTCTTAATATTGGCGTGGCCATGGGCGCTATTCCGCCAACCGGCATTTCTTTACCGTTTTTCAGTTCCGGTGGATCGGCCAACCTGTTTTTCCTGATTGCTGTCGGACTATTGCTGTCCGTATCGAGATCCGGAGTGAAGAGAAAAAAGATGACAATTATTGAGTGAGGTAAAATGAGTAATCGATTCCTATTTGCCGGCGGCGGTACAAGCGGACATATATATCCTGCCATTGCGATTGCAGACAGAATAATGCTGGATTGTCCCGATAGCGAAATTGAGTTTTGCGGAACAAAACGCGGACTGGAGTTTGAACTTGTCCCCAAAGCAGGCTATCGAATTCATCCGATTCGAGCCAGCGGTTTGCCATCGCGTCTGTCTGTCAAAATGATTAAGGCAGTTTTTAATTATTTATCAGGCAGACGTTCCTGCATCAAACTGATCCGTAATTTTAAGCCGGACGCAGTCATCGGAACCGGCGGATATGTCTGCAGCCCGCTAATTTCTGCAGCCCGAAAAATGCATGTTCCCATTTTTCTTCATGAACAGAATGCGTTTCCGGGCAGGTCCAACAGGATGATGTCCAAATGGGCACACACCGTATGTACAGGTTTTCCGAATATGGAGGAATATTTTCCGAAAGCTTCCCGGGTAGTATGTACCGGAAATCCTATAAGGGACGTTTTTACAAGAATGAGCAGGAAAGAAGCAAGAGACCTTCTGCATATCGCCGAGGATGAATTTCTTATTCTGGCGATGGGCGGAAGTCTCGGATCCAAAACGATTAACGATGCGATGCTCGGACTTCCTGAGTATCTTAAGAATACTGATGTCCGAATGGTTCTGTCTGCAGGAAAACAGCAATATTCAGCCATTCCGGATGAGGTAAGGGTTTCATACAATAATCTTGAGGTGAAAGAGTATATTTCGGATACACACATATATATGTACGCTGCAGACCTGATTGTTTGCCGTGCCGGGGCGATTACTTGCGCGGAAATTGCGGCGGTGGGTGTTCCGTCCGTCATGATCCCGTATCCGTTCGCAGCCGGTGATCACCAGACTTATAATGCCCGGATTTTTGAAGAAAAGGGTGCAGGATTATTGATTAAGGATCAGGTACTGTCCGCGGAGAAATTGGCGGAGGTAATTGTTCCGATCATCACAAATAACGAACTTAGATCGAGAATGAGAACCAAGGCAATTGAGCTTCATCACCCGGGCTCGGATAAGTTAATTGCCGACATTATTTGCGCTGCTCGTGCAGGAAAATCGGATTAGGGGAGGCTCATGGGAGAAGATATCTTTTTGGCCGTTAATGAAGAGATCCCGACAGGCCGTTTTCGCGCGGGAAAAAAAGGCATCATTATTGTAATCATCGTGCTTATGGTACTTTTTGCAGTGATGTTAATGTTGCTTCTTCCTGCTTTTTATATAAAAGAAATTCAAATGGAAGGGTTTTTGGTAGTCAGTAAAGAAGAAGTGCTGAATTCTTCCGGGATAAAGACAGGAGACCATATATTTTCTCATCTTGGAGGTGACGTAATTTCATGGTTTACATTTCGTTACGGTCATGTTGAAGATGAGATTTTGAGTAGGTATCCTTATGTTCAATCCATAAAAATACAGGTTGATTTTCCGTCAAAAGTCAAGATTTCAGTTAAGGAAAGGTTAAAAATCGGATATTTCGAAGTCCCTGATGGTTATGCGGTTATCGACAAAGAAGGATACGTTGTCGAGATATCAGGAAACAGCGTGCCAAAAGGAGTCCCGCTTATGGAGGGATTGCCGGTTCGTGCTGCAATGCTGGGGGAAGAGCTTGATCTTTCGGACGATCAGGGCTTGAACAGCAGCCTGACAATATTCGGAGCCATTCTCGGAGCAGATACTAACATTTCCGATAATACCGGATTTCAATTGATGCCATGTGTTAAGTCGATAAGATATGTCGGCAACAACACAACATATCTGATCATCGAACTCCCGGAATCACGCAGAAACCTAACCGTTATGATCGGTTCATTGAAGGAAATATCAGATGATATGACATGGTTGCGATATGCAATTGAAACGAATGCTTTTGAAGGCGAAAACGGCGACATGAGCGGGAGTATTCTTGATATGACCGGAGACAAATATATAATGCGTTGATGAGGAGGAGGATTTATGATACCGCTACTCGGTTTATTGCTTGGATTGATTGTCGGATTATTCATCAGTTTTGATATACCCTCTGCATATTCTCCATATGTTGCGGTGGTCATTCTGGCTATTGTTGATTCGATCCTCGGAGCAATCGTTGCCAATATGAAAAGCGAATACAGATCACGTCTATTCCTTTCCGGTTTGATTGGTAACAGTATCATTGCCGTTTCGCTTGCTGCGCTCGGAGAACAATTAGACTTGCCGTTGAATCTGGCCGCGATCTTTGCTTTTGGAAATCGAATTTTTATCAACTTCTCAAAGATACGCCGTATGCTGCTGGATAAATACGAAAAACGAAAAAAAACGACAGCTTACGACACCAAAAAGAAGAAGCAATTGCTGCCGAGTGAGGAGGAAAAACTGTAACAAGAATGAAATAAAAAGAGTGAATTCTATTGCTTGACCACTATATTTAGTGTAGAATCAGGTAAAATGACACAATAATCATGGATATTTAAGATCGCCGTGCAATAATTTTGAAACAAACGGAGGATTCGACTCATGTCAGATTATAGACTTGGATTTTCAATGGAAGAAGAACCGTTCGCTGCAATTAAGGTCGTTGGTGTTGGTGGCGGCGGGTGTAATGCAGTTGACAGAATGATTGATAGTGCCGTTCAAGGCATTGATTTTATTTCAGTAAATACCGATCATCAGGCGCTTGCCCGATCAAAGGCACAGAACCGAATTCAAATCGGCGAGAAAATTACCAGAGGTCTTGGCTGCGGAGCCGATCCGGCAGTCGGAGAGAAGTCCGCGGAAGAATCGAAGGATGAAATAGCTCAGGCAATTCGAGGAACAGACATGCTCTTCATTACCGCAGGCATGGGAGGCGGTACCGGAACCGGAGGTGCTCCTGTGGTTGCGCAAATTGCGAGAGAACTCGGAATTTTGACGGTTGCGGTTGTTACGCGTCCTTTCCGTTTTGAAGGGCCAAGACGCTCACAGAACGCAGAGAGAGGAATCAGAGAGATTGAGAAGTATGTTGATTCTCTGATTGTTGTTGCAAACGATAAGCTTCTCGAAATTACCGATGAGGACACCTCAATTGATGATGCTTTTAATATGGCTGATCAGGTATTGAAATTTGGTGTTGCCGGCATTTCTGACTTGGTTGCAATACCGGGTTTGATCAATCTTGACCTTGCGGATGTACGTCGGGTTATGACCAATGCCGGAGTCTGTCATATGGGTATCGGACGCGCATCCGGTGAAAACCGTGCTGCAATCGCCGTTAAGCAGGCCATCAGCAGCCCGTTGCTGGATACAACAATCGAAGGCGCTCGCGGCGTGATACTGAACTTCACCGGCGGAAGAAATATGAAACTTCATGAAATCGATGAGGCGGCTTCTGTGGTTCGGGATGCAGTTGCCGGAGATGCTGATATCATCGTCGGTGCTGTCATAGATCCTACTCTCGAAGATGAAATCATGATCACGGTTATTGCCTCGGGCTTTGATCAGACTGACGCCATATCCACTTACAAACCGGCAACATCCACTATATCAAGAAATAATCCGCCGATCTCATCGGTTCGCGAACCAAACAAAGCGACGGTAGGATCTTCGTCGATTTACAGCAGATCCGATTCGTCATCTGCCGGAACCAGACAGCCGGATATGCCGCAGTTCCTGTTCGGCGATCCCGAGCAACCGAAGGAAGAACAGCCGATAACCGCTCAGGTAAAGCAATTCCCGCCTGTCGAACCATATCGGCCTCAGCAAAACCCATATGGCGCAGCGCCTCAGCCGCAGCAGAGACCTGTCCCTAATAATCCGATTCCGCAGTATGCTCCTCAAGGAGCACCCAGACAGGGATACCCGCCTCAACAGCAGCAGCAATTTTCACAACCGGGTCCCGGACAGCGCAGTGCGATGCCGCCTCAACCTCGCCCGGATGGAAGACCCCAGCAGAACGTTGCACCTGTTCGTCCGAACAGACCTTCTGCCCCGGCGCCTCATGAGCAGGATCCTTCCCGTTCAGCGGATAAGAAAAACCGTGTTCTTCCGTGGTTTCTTACCGACAATGATAATGCGGATGAGTAATTTATGAAGTGCCCATTTTGCGGACATGACGAGGATCGGGTAATCGATTCAAGACCCGCCGAAGAAGGTGCTGCAATAAGGCGACGCAGAGAATGTGTTCGTTGCAGCGCAAGGTTTACGACCTACGAGAAAGTGGAGTCACTCCCTTTTCTTGTGGTGAAGAAGGACGGGACGCGGGAGCCTTTCAGCCAAGATAAAATGCTGAGCGGGTTACTGAAGGCTTGCGAGAAGAGACCGGTATCCAATGAGCAACTCCTGGAGGTATTGGCTTATGTTGAAAGTCATATTCAAGGGGCGGTCAACCGGGAGATTTCATCCCAGGACATCGGTGAACTGGTGATGTCAAAACTTAAGGATATAGACGAAGTTTCCTATGTTCGCTTTGCTTCTGTCTATCGTCAGTTTAAGGACGTCAATTCGTTTCTTGAAGAGTTGAATGAAATGCTGGGCAAGAAGTGAGGTGGAACATGAAAAAAGTATTAGTAGTCGATGACGATCCTAATATTGTTGAAGTTTTACGGTTGTATTTTGATAAGGACGGGTTTGCTGTAATCAGCTGTTTAACCGGGGAACGAGCCGTTGATACCTTTTTTGCATCAAAACCGGATCTTGTTGTTCTTGATTTGATGCTCCCGGGAAAAGACGGGTATGACATTTGCCGTGAGATCCGCAAGACTTCAGATGTACCGATTATTATGCTTACCGCAAGAACCGACACACTTGACAAGGTAGTTGGTTTAGAATTGGGCGCGGATGATTATGTTCAGAAGCCGTTTGAGCCTAAGGAGCTTCTTGCCAGAGTCAAGGCTGTGCTTCGCCGTGTTGAAAAGAGAGATGAAGTCATCCCTGTGCAACCGGTTCCGGTCGATTCGGGCGAGGTCGTCCAGTATAAGGGACTCATTGTGGATAAAGCCCGTTATGTCGTACTTGTAGATGATCAGGAAATTGAAATGCCCCCCAAGGAGCTTGAATTGTTGTTTTTCCTTGCATCACATCCCAACAGAGTCTTTACCCGGGAACAACTTCTTGAGAACGTTTGGGGATATGATTTTTATGGAGAGTCCAGAACTGTCGATGTTCATGTCAAGAGAATTCGTGAAAAGATTGAGGATCCCCGCAAAGACGTTAACTGGCAGATAAAGACCGTCTGGGGGGTCGGGTACAAGTTCGAATCTTCGCCGGTGTGAGTGTTTTCGCAGGGAGAACGACTTAACAATGACAGAAATCAAGAGAAGTAATTCAGTCTATTTTCGAACAATAATATCCCTGACACTAACCACAATTCTTGTATTTGCGGTCTTGTGTTTTGTTTATTATCAGAGAATGTCCAGCTCTATTATTTCTGATGAATTTGACGAACGATATGCGTTTGCAAAAAAACTTGCCTCAGAGTGGGACAAAATAGAGTCTTCCAACGCCAATGAACCGGATTCCGGGACGATTAATACAATAAACTACCTCGATTCTTGGGCCCTTGGGAATAACTGCTCGATATGGATTGTCGAGATTAACGGAAAACTGGATGATTCATCAGACATTCCGAAGCAAGTCAGAGCTCAGCTGGATGAGCGAGGGGATTCGTTCTACCTTCCCGAAAAGTATTTCCCCGGACTTATGGACAGCGCAACGGGCGGAGTTAAAAACAGTTCAAAAAGCAAACTGTTTGATGATTCATTAAGCACATGGATTACTGCTGCTTACCCGATCAGCGGAGGAAAACAGTATCTTCTGGTTCATGCCTCAGTCAATGTAGAAGAGCAAACAGTATGGATGCTGTCAAATGCGCTGGCGTTGCCTATAGGAATCTCATTTGCGATTGCGCTTATTTTATTTTCGTTGATGACAAGGTCGATAGTCCGTCCGATACGACTGCTTTCGGATGTAGCGCTTAAAGTAACTCAAGGAGACCTTTCCGCCAGAATACGTTTCCCGGAACTTGAGAAGGAATCTCCGCTTCAGTATGTAATCGTCGATGAGCTCGCGATGATGATTTCGACTGTGAACGGCATGATAGAACGAATTGAAAGACAGGAATCAGACAGAAGGGTATTTATCTCCAGCATCGCGCATGATTTGCGAACACCACTGACGTCTATTAACGGCTTTTTATCAGCGATGCTGGACGGGACGATTCCACCGGAAAAATGCGAACACTATATGCAGATCGTCAAAACAGAAGTAGATAGGATACAAAAATTGACGGACACCATGTCTGAGGCATCTGCTCTCGGGCAAGTCAATCATATTCAAATGGAGCCTTTTGATATCAATGATTTGATTAAAGAGACTCTGACAAATCTGGAAAAACAGCTCGGAGATAAGAATCTGGGAGTTCAACTTGAGCTTTATGAAGATGAGAAGGGCGATTTGATCGCTTATGGGGATCGCCAGTCCATTCTTCGGGTGGTATATAATCTTCTGACCAATGCCATCAAGTTTACGCCGGAAGACGGAACCATTGCGATTACAACGTACTATGAAGGCGGAGATGACCAGATTTCAGTTTCTGTCGAGGATTCCGGGCCTGGAATATCTCCGGACGAAAGAGGAAGAGTTTTTGACAGCTTTTACAAAATTGATAAGTCAAGGACGGATACCGGTTCCGGATCCGGTCTTGGACTCTATATTTGCAAAGAGATATTGCGCGCACATGATCAGACCATAAAAGTGGACGCGGGGAAAGAATTTGGAGGATCCATTTTTACTTTCACATTGAGTGGTATCCGGAAGTTGGATGAATAATGCAGGAACAACGTATTATCTCGAGCATATTGCATTCACTTGAAAAAATGTATCCCAAAGCAGAGTGCTCTCTGGATAATGACGGGGATCCTTTTCATTTGCTTGTGCGAGCAATATTGTCGGCACAATGCACAGATAAAAAAGTGAATGCGCTAACAAGAACGCTCTTTATCAAATACCCCGGAATGGAAGAGTTTTCTGCTGCCGATGTTTCTGTTCTCGGTGAAGAAATTAAAAGTTGCGGTCTTTACAGAGCCAAGTCCAAGGCGATTATTTTATCCTCACAGACTCTTCTCCAAAAGTTTAGCGGGCGTATCCCGGCTACTCTTGTCGATCTTGTGAGCCTTCCCGGAGTCGGCAGAAAAATCGCTAACTTAATGCTCGGTGAGCTCTATGGAATACCTGCAGTCGTCGTGGACACACATTGCGCCCGTGTTGCCAAACGTCTTGGGCTTACTGAAAGTGACAACCCGGCAGTTGTCGAACGGGACCTGATGGCTTGCATTCCGAAAGATAAATGGATTACACTGGGACACAGATTCGTTGCACATGGCAGAGCATTGTGTACGGCCAGAAATCCGGATTGCAAATCCTGTGAACTTCGTGAGGTTTGTTTCTATGCCAGACAGTCGAACGACGTCAAGTCCTCTGAGATCCTCAACTGACTTGAATTGTCCCGTAGAGAAAATCTGCCGGGTGTCCCCGAAACGTCTGGATTTGTTGCATAAACTGGATATCCGCAGTGTATATGATCTGATTTCCTTTTTTCCGCGCGATTATGAAAACTGGTCAGAAATAAGGCTGATTGAATCGCTTGAAGACGGAATGGAAGGCGTTTTCTGCGCAATAGTGAGACAGAAACCGAGCCTTCGGCGAACCGGGAAAATGTCAGTTCTCAGAACCGTTCTCGCAGATCGTTCAGGTGTTATCCGCGCCGTATGGTTTAACCAACCTTATTACCAGGTCAAGCTTGAAAAGGGCCGGACTTTTGTATTCCGCGGAAAAATAAAAAGGGACGGAAGTGTATTTGAAGTAATTAACCCGGTGTTTCGTGAGAATATTCAGACGGATAAAAAACCGATACTGCCAATCTATTCCATGACAAAGGGACTGGGTCAAGGAGTTGTTCGGACATTGGTTGAGAAGGCCGTTCCGGAAGCGATTAAAGTGCTTCCCGAGCCCATTCCTTTTGCGATAATGCAAGAAGAAAAGCTTTGTTCGCCGGCCGATGCATATCGAAAAATACATTTCCCGAATTCCCTCGAAGAAATAGAAGAGGCCAGAAAACGACTGATTTACGAGGAACTTTTTCTGATACTTTGCGGACTGAAGTGGCTGAAACTCCAAAACGATATACATCATAAAGCAATCTGCATGCAGTTGGACAGAACGAAAAAAGAAGCGATTGATAATATGATCAGCAGGCTGCCGTTCCGGTTAACGGGGGACCAAGTTAATGTTTGCGATGACATTTTCAGAGACTTGAACTCAAAACAGCCGATGAACAGGCTGATTCAAGGAGATGTCGGATCCGGAAAAACGATTGTTGCCGCGATCGCCATGTATGCGTGCGCGATTTGCGGACATCAAAGTGTTTTCATGGCACCGACATCCATTTTGGCGGAACAACACTATCGGACATTGACAAGTTTGTTCTCCAATGCCGGATTCTCAGTGGATCTGATGCTTGGCAGTACAAAGGCATCGGAAAAAGCGAAGATCCGGGAGCGCCTTGCATCCGGCGCAACGAAGATCCTTGTCGGGACCCATGCGGTTTTATCTGAAAAAAATGCATATCAATCGCTTGCTTTGATGATTACGGATGAACAGCACCGTTTTGGTGTGAGGCAGCGTGCGGAAATCTTGTCAAAAAATGATAATGATCTTCATACGTTGGTCATGTCCGCAACGCCAATTCCGAGAACGTTGGGGTTGATTCTTTATGGTGATCTGGATATTTCGGTCATATCGACAATGCCGACGGGAAGAATACCGATTGAGACCTACACGGCGTCCTCGGCGGCAAGCGAAAGGATATACGAGATCATCAGAAGACAATTGGAAGCCGGCCGGCAGGTATACTATGTCTGTCCGCTCATTGAATCCGGGAGTGATAACGAGACCGGGTTACTTTCGGTTCTTGATTTATATGATTCCTTAAGTAATAAAGTTTTTAAGGAGCGCAGTGTAGGTCTCCTGCACGGTGATCTTAAACCAACAGAAAAAGAAGTTGTTATGAGAGAATTCGCAGACGGAAAGACGGATATTCTTGTTTCGACTACTGTTATTGAAGTGGGTGTCGATAATCCCAACGCATCCCTGATGATTATAGAAAATGCTGAAAGATTCGGACTTTCAACACTTCACCAGTTGCGGGGAAGGATCGGGAGAGGTCCTTATCGATCAGTATGCATTCTGAAATCGGACAGTGAGGATGAGCTGGCAATAAAACGACTCAAAACCTTATGTGCCACAACGAATGGTTTTGAAATAGCCGAAAAAGATCTTGAGCTGCGCGGGCCGGGGGATTTTTTCGGGACCAGACAACATGGACTTCCGTCCCTTAAGATCGCAAATCTATATAGAGATTCCAAAACTCTTGAAAAGGTTACCCGTGCCGTCGAGGATTTGTTTTCGAAAGAAGAATGGATGTCCGGTCAGGAAGCAGACGAAGTATTGAGTGCGTTTAACTATCGGTATGGAAGTGAAATGAGCAGGCCGTCATTATGACAATAAGGGGGAAGTCATGCCAAGGGTAATCTCCGGGAAATACAGGGGAATTCAGTTGGATACACTTAAAGGGGACCACACCCGACCGACAACGGATAAAGTGAAGGAAGCTTTATTCTCCATCATTCAAAACAGAATTCCTGACGCAATTCTGCTGGACCTGTTTTCGGGAAGCGGGCAGATTGGAATTGAAGCAATCAGCCGCGGTGCGGCGGAAGCATTTCTTGTCGAGCGGAATCCGAAGGCTGTTGATGTGATGCGCGCAAACATTGATAAAACGCATATCATCTCGGAAATTTCAGTAATCAGGAAAGATGTTTTTCGAGCGCTTTCGGATTTAGGGGCAGACGGAAAGAAATTCGACATCATTTTTATGGATCCGCCATATAATGAGGCTGCCGTGTATGTGAAAAAAGCAGGGAGTCTGATTTCAGAACTGAATCTGCTCCGTGAGGACGGTATATTTGTCTGTGAGCACGCTGCGTGCGATAATACAGATGAAAATGTAATGAACTTGACATTGAGCAGACGTTGTAAGTACGGCACGACAATGCTAACATTTTATAACAGATACAATGAATCGGAGGGTATTCTCACACAGTGAAGACTTACATATTCCCCGGGAGCTTTGATCCGTTTTCTCTCGGACATCTTGATATTGCAAGGAGAGCGGCCAGATTATGTGACCGTCTTGTTGTTGCGGTGATGAAGAACCGAACCAAAAAACTGGTTTTTTCTTCCGAAGAAAGAGTCAAGATGGCTGGAATATGTCTTAAAGGTATTCCCGGGATTGAAGTTATCTCGTACGATTCGCTTCTGGTTGATTTGTATCGTGAAATCGATGCGAATGCCGTCGTTCGCGGGCTTCGCAGCGAATCTGATTTCCGCAATGAAGCGGAAATGGCCGCCGCGAACAAATTGCTTTATCCCGGTTGTGATGTAATACTGCTCCCTTGCAGCGCTGATATGGCATTCACAAGTTCGTCGATCATTAAGGAAGTCGCATACTTCGGAGGAGACATTTCCCAAATGATTTCTCCTGAAATAGCCGATTTTGTTAAAGCAAAAATTCTTGAAAGGAAGAACGTGGATTAATGGAGGATAACGGTATGCAGGACGGTAATCGGCAAAACAGATCCAGTGAAACAGATCTGTTCGAACTGCTCGATCAGCTTCAGGAAACGCTAACCCAGGCAAAAGGACTTCCTTTTTCAGATAACTGTATTGTTGACAGACAGGATGTGCTTTATTGGGTGAATCAAATTCGTGAAAACTTGCCCGAAGAAGTGCGGCAGGCTAGATGGATTGTTGAGCAGAACCGTCAGGTGGTCGCCAGTGCAAGGCAAAAGGCGGAAAGTATTCTCCGCGAGACCGAACAACGCTCGGCGATTATGATTGATGAACACGAGATTACGTTGCGTGCCAGGGAAATGGCGCAGGCAACCATCGATCAGGCAAATCAGGCAGCATGGCAAATCCGCGTGGCCTCGACTGATTATGCAAGGCAAAGGCTCACAGAGATTGAAAATCAGCTGACTGACATCCTTGTTAAAGTTCAGAAGAACAAAAAGGAGCTCAAGTAGCTTCTTCATGAAAGGAGGCTATTCCGATGCTTTTGGGAATTCGTATTAAGAATTATACAATTTTCCTCGATGACAGGGCTGGTGCGCTTCTCGAGGATTATTTGTCCGGACGCGCCGGTTCGATGAAAGGGGCCGCTGCGGGCATTGCGCCTGTGATTCCTTTATCCAATTTGAATGCATTGATCGGAAGAAACCAGACCGGAAAGAGCCAATTTTTTGATACTCTGTCTTTTATATCCGATTCGACCACGCTCGGGTGCGCCGAAGCTTCCGTATCGGGAGGTCGTCCCGGGTTTTCAAAATTGCTGCCCAAAGGAAGCAGCAAAATGAGTTTTGAACTCTTTTTTCTTCTGCCGGCTCATGGAAATAACGACGGCAGTGATGAGTATTATATATCCTATGAAATATCGTTGGTTCCCGATATTCACGGAAGGCCTTCCTATGCGTCCGAGAAGGTGACAAGATGCAATTGCCGAAGCAAATCATTGGACCGGAAGATTCTTCTTTCTCTCGAAAACGGCAAGGGTAAAGTCGACTTTTCGGGAGAGTTGATCGATGCCGGTTTAACAGATACAAGACACTCTGCTTTACGATCCTACGGAAGTATACCTCAATGTCCCGGACTTAATGTTTTGTATAACGAGATCGCCCACTGGTTTTTTTGCCGTTTTTCGGTTCCTCATAACGGCAATGGACGCAAACAGCAGATTGCTCCGGGCGGGCACAGACATCTTAACAGAGACGGATCGAACGTCCAGAACGTTCTTGAATATATCAAGATTGAGAATCCAAAGCTCTACGAAAATGTGATCAACCGGATCAGGAAAAAAATTCCGGGTATCAGGAAAGTGAGTGACAAACTTCCCGATGAATTCAGGAAGAGCCCCGATAAGCTTTTTCTTTATCTGTTACTTCTGGATGATCCCAAGCCTCGACCTTTGATTTGTGTTGAGACTCCTGATATGGGTTTGTATCATGACATGGTCGATGTCTTGTCTTCTGAATTCAGGGATTACTCCATCAGGTATCCATTTTCTCAGATCATGTTTACAACACATAATCCATATATACTCGAAGCAGTATCCCCGGATGAAGTTTGGATTTTCAAGCGCGACGGCGAGAAAACCGGCAACATTGTTGAAATTGAATGTGCCGGTGCCAAGCCGATCGTTGCGGAAATGTATGAACAGGGCGTCGGCATGGGAGCAATATGGTATGGCGGTTATTTTGACGATTAGCGGAGCAGAAGGATTTTCATGAAAATAGAAGTGTTGACCGAAGATCGATCCAGCGTAATTATGATCGAGAAACTCATTCGTCGGATCCTCAAGGTTCAGCCGGTCGAATGTCCGATCTATGTTCGACCGCATCGCGGACGCGGCGATTTTCCGCTGAATTTATCTATGAAACCCGAGCCCAACACGGCCAGTCTTTTGGATTTGCTTCCTGCGAAGCTTCGTGCGTACGACAAGATTTATGCGGGAACAGACCTGATCCTGATTATTCTCATGGATTCGGATTATCATTCTCCCGAGTTACTGACAGAGCAACTGAATTCCCTCTGTAAAGCGTATGCTCCGAAAATTCAAACGACCATCGGGCTTTGCGTAGAGGAAACCGAAGCATGGCTTCTCGGAGATCAATCTGCCGTTATTAAAGCGTATCCTGAAGCGGACCCGGAAATGTTGAGCGAGTATGTGCAGGACAGTATATGCGGGACTTGGGAAGTGCTTTGCCGGGCAATTTTGCGAAATTACGCGGAAAGAGTGATCCGCATAGGTTATCCCGCAATCGGGCAATACAAGAATGAATGGGCAACCAAAATTTCCGAATATATGAACCCCGACGTGAATGAGTCCCCCAGTTTTCAAAAGTTTCGTTCTGCTCTCCTCGAAGCGGTGCAAAAATGATCGACACAACCATGAATTACACATCTTCCGCATATATACACATACCCTTTTGCAAGTCGAAATGCGCGTACTGTGACTTTGTTTCATATCAAGGCAGGAATGATCGAATCAATCAATACCCGGATGCTCTTTGTAAAGAAATAGAATTGACCAAAACTCATTTGGATTCTTTTGACGGCGGCTTCGCCGTTTCGGGTCAAGGTCTCAGGACCGTATATTTTGGCGGAGGCACTCCGTCGCTATTGTCGGAGAATCAAATCAAAAGAGTTCTGGATTCCATCAATCAATCTTTCCCGATAGCATTTGATGCCGAAATCACCATCGAAGTGAATCCCGGAACAGTTACCCTTAACCGGATCAAAGGATACGTCGATGCCGGAATTAATCGGATTTCAATCGGTATTCAATCTTTTTCGGATCCATTGCTTCGATTGCTCGGCCGGATTCATACCCGCGAACAGGCGATCGCTGCGATTGATTTTGCGCTGGAGGCAGGCATCCGGAATATTTCCTGCGACCTGATGCTCGGTCTCCCGGGTCAAACGATCGCGGAAGCAAAAGAGTCGCTGTCTGTTTTGATCGAAAAGGGTGTCCCGCATATTTCTTTGTACTCTCTTTCGCTCGAGGATGGGACGCCTTTTTATGAAAGGTACAGTCGTACCATAGATGATTTGGCACCTCCCGAGAAGGAAAGAGAGATGTACCATACCTTGATCAATCAATTGAAAAAAAGAAATTATAATCATTATGAAATCTGTAACCTCGCACTTCCGGGATTCGAAAGCAGACACAATAATACATATTGGAAAGCAGAGTCATACTTGGGTTTCGGCTGTGCGGCACACTCGTATACAGGAGGTTATCGAACCGAAAACACTTCGGATCTCGATCGATATATCGATATTCTTCTCGACGACTCGCCGGCACTTGCGGACATTACAGCAGATAGGGTAAGAATCGAGACAGATGAGAAACAGAAGGAATTCATGCTTCTTGGTTTTCGCTTGCTGGAGGGTGTATCCGGCGATGAATTCAGAATGCGCTTCGGCAAAGATATGGAAGCGTGCTTCGGTACGGAGCTGGAAAAGCATCTGAAATCAGGCCTTTTGGAGCGACATGAAGACAGTATTCGGTTGAGCCCCCAAGGCGTTGATTTTGCTAATATTGTTTTTCGAGATTTTGTTTGACATTCTCTGACTATCATGGTAAATTCATATTAGCACTCGAAGCAAAGAGTGCTAATAACATATAAGGGTTGATTCAAAATGACAGGAATGATGCTGGACGGGAGAAAGAAAGACATACTTCAGGCGATTGTGGATGATTATATCGCAACGGCTGAACCTATTGCGTCCAAATCATTACTGACGCGGCATGATTTTCGGGTAAGCTCGGCAACGGTCCGGAATGAAATGGCCGATCTCGAGCAAATGGGATATCTGGAACAGCCCCATACTTCTGCCGGAAGAGTGCCGTCGGATAAGGGTTACAGAGAATATGTAGACTCGTTGATGAAGGTGGATAAGCTATCCGAAAAGGATGGAATAGAGATCAAGCGGCGTCTTTCAGACAGTTTCAACGAATTGGCTGTTCTTCTAAAGAAAGCATCTGTAACACTTGCGGAGCAAACCGGTTTTGTATCTCTGGCGATTACCCCCAGACTCCGCAGCAGTTTTCTTAAGCAATTGAAAATGATGATGATTGAACCGGGGAAAATCCTCGTGGTTGTCGTGCTTTCCGCCGGTGTCGTTAAGGATAAGGTTGTAAGAATTCCGGATTATCTGACCCCCGATCAACTTTTTCACATTTCGAAAGCGGTTGAAGAGGGCCTGTACGGGATGTCCCTTGAAGAAATAACTTTGGTTACGATCACTTCAGCAGCAAAGGACGCTCCCGTTCCGGACGCTATATTGAACCAGGTTCTTTATGAGGCATATACCGCAATTAAACAAGCGGATAATCTTGAACTGTATATGGAAGGTTCTCATCAGCTTCTGGCCTTGCCGGAATTCAAGGATGTAAACCGTGCAAGGATTCTCTTTGATTCGTTGTCCAGGGACGGACTTGTTGCCGGTTATGTCGATGATATTTCCAGGAATAACGAGCATGGTTCATATATGATCCGAATCGGGCAGGAAATCGCACTCGAAGGATTTGAGGATTGCAGTTTTGTCACAACAACTTACAATGTTGGAGATAAAATCGCCGGAAATATCGGAGTGATCGGCCCCAGACGTATGGAATACGGTAAAGTCGTCTCGCAAATTAATTTTGTCAGAACTCTTATTGACAGCAAACTTAATGAAGAAAACGTAATGAACGGAGGATAATAAAGGAAATGATGAAAAAAGACAATAATGAACCGACGAATGCCGAAAAGGAAGCTGCGAAGGATTATTCAGCACAAACCGTTTCTTCGGAAAAGGCCAAAAAGAATACAGCCGAAACAACTTCTCACAAGAAACGTTCGTCAGAAGATCACGATTTTGCGGCAATGAAAGAAAAGGCTGAAAATGCCGCGGTGGAAAACCAGGAATTAAAAGACAGGTATTTGAGATTGCTCGCCGAGTATGAGAATTACAGAAAAAGATCGCAGAAGGAGAAAGAGGCTCTGTATTCCGAGGCGCTTGCAGAAATTGCGAAGGAATGGCTGCCTGTTATTGACAATATTGAACGTGCACAATGCTTTTCAAAGGATATGTCGGAAACAAGCGTTGAAAAAGTAACTGAAGGCATTGACCTTATATCCCGACAGGTTCAGGAAGTGATGGGCAAACTCGGAATCAAAGAGGTTGTTTGTGAAGAGGGAGGGTGTTTTGATCCCGAATTGCATGAAGCGGTTCTGCACATCGAAGATGAGTCATTGGGCGATCAGTGTGTTTCGCAGATATTCCTAAAAGGGTATCGAGCCGGAGACAAAATAATCAGACATACAGTGGTAAAGGTTGCCAATTAAATAGACGTGAGGAGAAGAAGTATGAGAAATGAAATCGAGAAATCCAATCTGGTCCCGACAGTTATTGAAACGACAAACAGGGGTGAAAGAGCATACGATATCTTTTCAAGGCTCTTAAAGGAACGAATCATAATCCTATCCGAAGAAGTGAATAATGTCACGGCAAGCCTGATTACAGCGCAGCTTCTTTTCCTTGAGGCCGAGGATCCGGATAAGGATATACAGTTTTATATTAACAGTCCCGGCGGATCGGTTTCGGACGGTTTGATGATTTTTGATACGATGCAACATATCAAGCCGGATGTCCAGACCATTTGTATGGGAATGTCGGCATCAATGGGCGCCTTCTTACTGGCGGCCGGAACGAAGGGCAAGCGATTTATGCTTCCGAATGCCGAAGTCATGATTCATCAGCCTTCCGGCGGAACACAGGGACAGGCAACGGATATTCAAATCGCGGCAAAGCATATCCAGAAAACCAAAGATCGTTTGAACCGTTTGATGTCGGAAATGACAGGACAGAAGCTCGAAACAATCGAGAAGGATATGGACAGAGACAATTGGCTGACTGCCGATGAAGCCATCAAGTATGGCATCGTCGATCAGATAATGAATAAAAGAACTTAATAGATTTTCAGGGAGGATAAAAAAATGGCAAAAGTAATCGGAATAGACCTTGGTACAACAAACTCATGTGTTGCGGTAATGGAAGGTGGAGAGACAGTAGTTATCCCGAATCCGGAAGGCAACAGAACGACTCCGTCGGTGGTGGCTTTTTCAAAAACAGGTGAAAGATTGATCGGACAAGTGGCTAAGCGTCAGGCTGTTACGAATCCGGATCGTACTGTGCAGTCTATCAAGCGCGAAATGGGTTCCAACTATAAAGTATCGATAGACGATAAACAGTATTCTCCGCAGGAAATATCCGCTATGATCCTTGCCAAACTGAAGAGCGACGCAGAAGCTTACCTCGGACAGACTATAACGCAGGCCGTTATCACAGTACCTGCCTATTTTTCGGATTCGCAAAGACAGGCCACAAAGGACGCAGGAAAGATCGCCGGGCTGGAAGTACTCAGAATTATCAATGAGCCGACTGCTGCAGCACTTGCATACGGGCTGGATAAGGAAGCAGATCAGAAAATTCTGGTTTTCGACCTCGGCGGCGGAACATTCGACGTATCGATTCTGGAAATCGGAGACGGTGTTTTTGAAGTTCTTGCAACAGCAGGTAACAATCGTCTCGGCGGAGATGATTTTGACAACAAAGTTGTGGATTACCTGGTTGAGACCTTTCAGAAAGAGCAGGGTGTCGACCTTCGCAAAGACAAAATGGCCATGCAGCGTTTACGCGAAGCCGCTGAAAAAGCAAAAATCGATTTGTCCGGTGTCACCACTTCCAACATCAATCTGGCATACATTACTGCAGATGCCAACGGTCCGAAGCACATGGATGTAACCCTTACCCGTGCCAAATTTGACGAGCTGACCCATGATCTTGTGGAAAAAACAATGGAACCTTTGCGTCGTGCCATGACCGATGCGGGAATGACGCCTTCCGATATTCATAAGATTCTTCTGGTTGGCGGATCAACAAGAATTCCGGCGGTCCAGGATGCCGTTAAGAAGTATTTCGGAAAAGATCCTTTTAAGGGCATTAATCCGGATGAGTGCGTTGCGGTCGGAGCTGCGATTCAAGCGGCTGTTCTGACCGGCGACGTAAAAGGACTTCTGCTTCTGGATGTTACGCCCCTTTCGCTGGGAATCGAGACACAGGGCGGTATTTTCACTAAGATGATCGAGCGCAATACGACGATTCCTTCAAAGAAGAGTCAAGTCTTCTCGACCGCGTCGGACGGACAAACGCAGGTGGATGTACACGTTTTACAGGGCGAGCGCGAAATGGCTTCGTATAATAAATCCCTCGGCAATTTCATTTTGGACGGTATCGCACCTGCACCTCGCGGTGTTCCGCAGATTGAGGTTACCTTTGATATTGATGCTAACGGAATTGTCCATGTTACCGCAAAGGACATGGGAACCGGACGTGAGCAGAAAATAACCATAACGGCATCGACCAATATGACGGAAGCTGAGATCAAGGAAGCCGTCAAGGAAGCTGAGCTTCACGCAGCTGAAGACGCTAAGCGTAAAGAAGAAATTGAGATCAAGAATCATGCTGAGTCTTCCGTGTACCAAACCGAAAAGACTTTAAACGAGCTCGGTGATAAAGTTGACGCTTCGGACAAAGCGCCTGTTGAAGAGGCCTTAGCGAGGCTTAAGACGGCTATTTCATCGAACAATACCGAGGATATGAAGAAAGAGACCGAAGCAGTACAACAGGCATTCTATAAAGTCAGCGAGAAGCTTTACTCCCAGTCCAATCCCGGGCAGGAGCAGGCAGGACAGCCGAAACCGGAAGATTATACGGGCTACTCACAACCGGATCAGAACAGCGACGGATTTAAGAACGCCGGCGGGGATTTCTGATCGACACTAAAAAATGTCAGACAGCATGAATGCGGACGTAAGTCCGCATTCATGCGTGCTACAATAATACGGAGTTTAACGCAAGGGGGACACTTCTTTGGCTGAGCAGAAGCGTGATTATTATGAGGTTCTGGGAGTCGCCAAGAGCGCGACAGAAGAGGACTTGAAAAAAGCTTATCGAAAGCTTGCCAAGCAATACCATCCGGACCTCAACCCAAATGACAAGGTTGCCGAGTCGAAATTCAAAGAGGTGAACGAAGCGTACGCTGTTTTGTCCGACAGTGATAAGCGCCGTCAGTTCGACCAGTTCGGACACGCCGGCGTCGACGGACAAGGCTTTTCGGGCTTTTCGGGAGCGGATATCGATCTTGGTGATTTGTTCGGTTCTATTTTCGGAGGCGCATTCGGCGGAGGCGGAAGAAGAAGAACCGGCCCGGAGAAAGGCGCAAACCTGAAATACGGGTTAACGCTTGATTTTATGGAAGCCGCTTTCGGAGTTGATAAAACAATCAGCATCAGTAAGGAAGATACCTGTGATTCATGTAAAGGAACCGGCGCATCAGCCGGATCATCGCCCGATACATGTCCGTCCTGTAAAGGTTCAGGACGGATTCAGCAACAGTCACAGACTTTATTCGGAATGACCATGGTAACCAGAGACTGTCCGGCCTGCGGAGGCAAAGGAACGATTATCAGAAATCCATGCCAATCCTGCGGAGGGCGGGGAAGACGCGCCAAGAAGAAAGATATAAAAATTCATGTCCCTGCAGGCGTGGATACGGGAGATATGCTTCCGGTGATGGGTGAAGGCGAACCCGGATTAAGGGGAGGTCCTTACGGTGATTTGTATATTCAGTTCAAAGTACGCCCGCACCCCGTTTTCGAGCGTAAGGGAAATAATACTTATTGCGATATTCCGATCACATACTCTCAGGCAGCGATCGGCGCGGATATTGATATTCCGACGATTGACGGCAATGTAAAGACCCACATCAAAGAGGGCATTCAGCCGAACGAGACATATACGCTGCGCGGAAAAGGCATCCCTGTGAAAAACAGAACCGGTATGCGCGGCGATCATATCTGCAAATTTATACTTGAAGTGCCCACTCAATTAAATGACGCCCAGAAGGAAATGCTGAAGCAATTCGAAGCGACTTTGAGCGAGAAAAACTATCAGAAGCGAAACGGTTTTTTCAAAAAAGTGAAAGAGATTTTTGGTATTTAATGTGAGATGGGCAGAATTTTGTGTTTTAACCTCCACAGAAGCGGTGGATGCAATCTGTGAAATGCTAACTCAAATCGGAGCGGAGGGTATTTCGGTCAGTGATCCGGAAGAGATTATCAGTATTCTCAGGAATCCCGCCTCGCTGGCATTTGCGGATGATGAGTTCTTTGACTCGCTTGGCACTGATGTTTTTGTCCGTGCTTATTTTCCGGAATTTGCGGAAGGAATTCGAATCAGCGTGAAAACATCGAACCGCGACTTAACCGTGAATAGCTTATATGCCTCAAGGCAAACCGAGACCGTTCCGGTTGAGGATGTTCTTCGAATGATCAAGCAGCGAGTAAATGAGATAGCCTCTTTTCTTCCTGCCGGCAAAGGTGAAGTTACATATAAATTTGTTCAGGATGAAGACTGGGCCAACAACTGGAAAAAAGACTATAAAGCTTTTCGCATATCGGAACGTGCGGTGATATCTCCTTCTTGGGAGAACTATGAGCCGGTAGATCAGGAAAAGGTCATTTTTCTGGATCCGGGCTCAGCATTCGGAACGGGAACTCATGAAACCACTGCAATGTGCGCACAGATTTTAGACGGGATGATACGGAAAGAAGATATTGTTTTAGACCTCGGGTGCGGATCGGGCATACTTTCAATTCTTTGTAGTAAATTGGGAGCATCTTATGTTGAGGCGATCGATATTGACCGGATGGCAGTCGATGTTGCCGCGGAGAACATCCAAATCAATGAATCCAAAGTTTTATGCCATACAGGTGAGCTTTCTGATGCTTTGCGAAAAGACTATTCGCTGATCGTTGCCAACATCATTGCTGATGTTCTGATCGGACTTTGTCCGTCCGTACCGGATTATCTGGTCAAGGGCGGGAAAATTATCTTAAGCGGCATCATCGTCGGCAAAAAAGACAAGGTTCTCAAAGAATATGTTGACGCAGGATTCTTGCTTTTAGACAGTCGATGCATCGGTGACTGGCACGCCTTCGTTTTCGAGCGCGCTTGATAGACGTGATATCGCGATAGAACGGTATGTTTTCATTGCGACTGAAAACGTCATTGCTTGCATCTCTTCCAAGGATACAAAGGAACCGGGTAAGTTTTCCTCCCGAAAGACCGGAATTTTCGACAAAGTTTCATCGTTAAGGATTTCAACAAGAAAGGCATTCATTCTCCATTTAAGATGAGAAAATGTGTGCGAGGTCTCTTTTAGCGCAGTAATCGATATCGAGTCTTTGCTTGCTATCCCGAATTCATTCATAATGAAATTAAGCATCTCCGGGCTCGTTAACTGCCCCGGAATCATCGGAAACTCGAAAAGCCCTGCAAGCAGGCCGGACAAAGGCCTGCGGGCTATATAAGCTTTCTTCCCGTGAATCAGTACGCAGATTGTATATTGAGCAATGGGAAGTTCCTTCTTCGCTTTCTTACCGGGATATAACTCCTGCTTTCCAAGGCTCTTTGACTGACAAAATCCTTCTGCGGGACAGCGTGCGCAATCGGGCGACCGAGGGGTGCAAATCGTCGCCCCCAAATCCATCATGGCTTCATTGAAATCACCGGGGCGAGTTCCGGCCATTAGTTTTGTTGCCTCGGTGTGAATCTGTGCGTAAGTGCCCGGTGCCCCGGGAATAACATCCAAAGCCTCCAACCGGGAAATGACGCGAATCAGGTTCCCGTCAATCGAAGGCTCACACCTTCCAAAAGCCATCGACAGAATCGCGGCGGCAATATATTCCCCGATGCCCGGAATCTTCAGAAGCAACGTTTTGTCATCCGGGATTTTGCTTCCGTAGTTTTCGACGCAAAATGCAACACCCAAAACCAGGTTTCGGGCGCGTGAGTAATAACCTAAACCCTCCCAGACTTTATAAACCTGATCGAGGGGAGCTTTGGCTAAGGAGTCAACATCCGGATAAAGGGAAAGAAATCGTTCATAATAGGGTATCACAGTTCCGACGCGGGTCTGCTGCAACATAACCTCGGATACCCACGTGCCGTAAGGGGTTCGATCCCGGCGCCAGGGAAGATCACGGCGATTCCGGTCAAACCAGGAAAGAAGTATTTGGCTGAAATTTTCGATGCTGTAAACCATTATTTTAACGCTCCGAATTGCAGTATATCATACTTGACAAGCACCTAAGACTGTAGCATACTTCACTTTATCGGAATATTTAAACCGTAGATCAGGGGTAGTAACTTTCGGATAATTCGGTATAGAGAGTTGTGGACGGTGGAAGCACAACGCGGTAACGGAAGCGAATGGGCCTGTGAGGGTAGCCCGAAGGAGATTTGCATCAGCAGATCGTTCTGTAGGAGCTGACGGGGACTTCACCCGTTATCAGGGAAGCACGTTTTTGACGTGAAGAAAGTGGATTGTGATTCTTCACAATCAATTTGGGTGGTACCGCAGGCGCTTTGCTCTTGTCCCTTCGTGGATGAGGGCTTTTTGTTTGCCCCGAAACATGAATAACAGCATATTTGCCCGGAAAGGGCGCGCCGGAACGAACCGGAACAGATTCGTTTTCAAGGCGCAGGAAGGAGTCACAATGTCACGCAATGTACCGAAGCACATTACCTTAACCGAGGATCAAATGCCGACAAAATGGTATAACATTCGTGCCGATATGAAGGAAATGCACGATCCTTATATCAATCCGGGCACGATGAAGCCTGTCGTACTGGACGACCTTCTTCCCGTGTTCTGTACGGAACTTGCAAAACAGGAAGCCGATAACACCACGCGCTACATCGAAATTCCGGAAGAAATCCAGAAGTTCTATAAGATTTTCCGTCCGTCACCGCTGATTCGCGCGTATGAGCTCGAAAAAGCACTGGACACTCCCGCCAAAATTTACTTTAAGTTTGAAGGGAACAACACCTCCGGAAGCCATAAGCTGAATTCGGCGGCGGCTCAGGTCTATTATGCCAAGGAACAGGGGCTTTCCGGACTAACCACCGAGACCGGAGCCGGCCAGTGGGGAACCGCGCTTGCGATGGCCTGCGCATACTTCAAAATGCCGCTTACTGTATTTATGGTAAAGTGCAGTTCCGAGCAGAAACCATACCGTAAAGCGGTCATCGAAACATTCGGAGCGGAGTTGATCCCTTCGCCTTCCATGACGACACAAATCGGGCAGAAGATTCTTGCGGAGCATCCCGGAACCGGCGGAAGCCTCGGTTGCGCGATTTCGGAAGCCATTGAGAAAGCAGTCACGACACCCGGTTGCCGTTATGTACTGGGCTCCGTATTGAATCAGGTATTGCTGCATCAATCTATCATCGGCGAAGAGACCAAGCTTCAGATGGAAATGGTCGGCGAGTACCCGGATATCGTAATCGGCTGCGCCGGCGGCGGTTCCAACATGGGCGGCATCATGGCATCTTTCATGAAGGATCGTCTGGACGGTACGCAAAAGCCTTACTTCATCGCGGTTGAGCCCGCATCCTGCCCGTCAATGACTCGCGGTAAGTACGCTTATGATTTCTGTGATACCGGACACGTCACACCGCTTGCCAAGATGTACACGCTCGGTGCGGACTTTATTCCCTCGGCGAACCATGCCGGCGGACTTCGCTACCATGGTATGTCTCCGATTCTTTCAAAGCTATATCATGACGGTTACCTCGATGAAGCAAGAGCCGTCGAGCAGACGAAGGTTTTCGAGGCGGCAACGTTTTTTGCCAAGCATGAAACGATTCTTCCGGCACCGGAGTCGGCGCATGCGATTCGCGCAGCGATCGATGAAGCATTGAAGTGCAAGGAGTCCGGAGAAGCCAAGACAATCCTTTTCAACCTGACGGGAACCGGCTACTTCGATATGCAGGCATACATGGATTACTCCGCCGGCAAAATGACCGACTATATTCCGACCGATGCGGATCTTGAACAAGGATTTGCAACACTTCCGAAAATTCCGGGGATTCAGGAATAATTTCTGATCAGTTGAGAACAAAAAGAACGCCGCTCGATTTGATCGGGCGGCGTTCTTTGATGTTAAGGATAAAAGTTAATTATTTGGCAGGAATGAAGGGGATCAGGTTCTGCGCAACCGCAGCGATAGGCATGGTCTGGATCCAGACGCGGCCGGGGCCGGTAACCTTGGTGTTGAAGAATCCTTCACCGCCGAGGAGCTTATTCTTGAGACCCTTAACCGTTACGATTTCCATCTTGACGGATTCGTCCATCATTGCCAGATATCCGGTATCGAGTATCATCGACTGGCCATCCGCGAGCGTATAATCGACGACGTGTCCGTCGATCTCGATAAAGGCCGTACCTTGACCGGAAAGCTTCTGCATGATGAAACCTTCGCCGCCGAAGAAGCCAGCGCCGATTTTCTTCTGGAAGTGGATGGAGAGCTCAACTCCTGCCTGGGCGGCAAGAAATGCGGACTTCTGGCAAACCATGGAAGCTCCGGGTCTAACTTCGACATTCATGATCTGTCCGGGGAAGCTGGATGCAAAAGCAATCAGGCCTTTGCCACCCTTAGCGGTGTACTTGTTCTGGAAAAGAGATTCGCCGGAAAACATACGGCCGATTGCCTTGCCGACACCGCCGCCGACGGTGGCCATTTCCATATTCGGTGACATCCAGCTCATGGAGCCCTTCTCGGTAATGAGAGTTTCTCCGTCTTCGAGCTCGCAGATGACTACGGGAAGGGGTGTACCTTTGATTTCATATTTCATATTCGACCTCCATAAAAATATTTATGTCAAATTAAATGTATTTTAATTTTATCCCGAATACGGGATATAATCAATGAGTAATCAAGTATTTATGTAAATTTTGCATTGTCCCGGCCTGGGCAGGACTATAGCGGAGGATTGTATGACAAGATTATTTTCAAAAAGCGTTATTGATCCGAATCAAGAGTTTTTCGCTCTGGATGAAACTGACAGTAAATACCTGATCGATGTGCTGAGAATGCGTATTGGAGACACGTTAATACTTTGCGATTTTGCGCGAATGGATTATACCGGAGTAATTTCGGATGTGACAAACAAGAAGGTTACACTTTCTTTATCTGCACACCATCCGAACGAATCAGATCCGCCATACATTGCGTCTCTGTTTCAGGGATTAGCCAAGGGAGAGAGGATGGACTTTGCGATTCAAAAGTCAGTTGAATTAGGAGTTGCCGGAATCATTCCGGTAAGTTGCATGAGATCAATCGTCAAAATCAGCGGAAACGATATCGTTTCCAAGACTTCTCGCTGGCAAAAAATAGCTGAAGAGGCATCACGGCAAAGCGGCAGAGGTTATATACCTGAGGTTTTCGCTCCGAAAACATTTGAAGAAGCAATCAAATTTGCAGTTGAAAAAAATGATCTTGTTCTAATTCCGTGGGAAGAGGAATCCGGCGTTTCTCTCCCGGCGATACTTGAAAAGTTCGCGCAGCGCAGTGATTTTTCGGAGAAATCCGGCCCGTTTAAGCAAGACAGAGATAACAGCGGGATGCCCGGGATAGCGGTTTTTATCGGACCGGAAGGCGGATTTGACCGTAATGAAATTGAGTTTGCCGTGTCACACGGTGCCAAAACTGTATCGCTCGGAAAAAGAATTCTTCGCACAGAGACTGCCGGAATTGCAGTTCTTTCTATGCTGCTCTATCGTCTTGAGTTGTTGTGATGTATAATAACTTGTTGCAAGGTTAGTCACTTTGCATGCTCGATCACAATTATGCCGGGAGTAGTTATAAATGAAATTCAGTTTGCAAAAAGGAACCAAGGATATACTGCCGGATGAGATTCATCGCTGGCAGAAGGCAGAGAAAATATTCGCATCTGTCGCAGAGCAGTATGGTTTTCGCGAAATACGAATTCCGACCTTCGAGCAGACCGAGCTGTTTGCTCGCGGAGTCGGAGACTCAACGGATGTCGTGCGCAAAGAAATGTATACCTTTGATGATAAAGGCGGAAGAAGTATTACCCTTCGTCCGGAAGGAACTGCCGGCGTGGCCAGAAGCTTCATTGAAAACGGAATGTCATCTCTTCCCGGGCCGGTCAGACTGTACTACAACATTACTGCTTTTCGATACGAGAAGATGCAAAAGGGTCGTTTTCGCGAATTCCACCAGTTCGGCCTGGAAGCTTTCGGCTCCAAAGGACCTCAGATCGATGCAGAAGTCATCAGTATCCTTGTTCTGTTTTTTGAACGTATGGGGCTTACGCAGACGCAGTTGCGTATTAACAGTATTGGTTGTCCTATTTGCAAAGGCACATATTATTCAAAGCTGAAGGACTATTTTGCGCAGCCCGTATCCGGAATGTGTAATGACTGTAAGGTAAGATTTGAAATCAATCCTCTTCGCATGCTGGACTGCAAAGAAGAGCATTGCCAGGAACTGGCTGCAAAGGCACCGCGGCAATTAGACTACCTCTGCGAGGAGTGTCAGACTCATTTTGACGGACTGAAGGCGTCGCTCGATGCGATTGGCATCAACTATGTGGTTGATTCGGGAATTGTTCGGGGATTAGATTACTATACCCGTACGGTTTTTGAATTTGTTTCGGAACATGTGGGAACACAAGGTACCATATGCGGCGGTGGTCGTTATGACAAGCTGATCGAAACAATGGGCGGATCATCTGTTCCCGGTGTCGGATTTGCGATGGGCGTTGAAAGATTTCTATTAGAGGCTGATGCACAGGGAATTGAAATAGCAAAAGAAAATGCCGTGCAAATTTACGTTGCAAATTTCTCGGAGGAAACAAGAGAATACTGTCAAAAGCTTGCGTACGGGTTCAGGCGTGCCGGGATCGGTTGTGAGACGGATGTAATGGGAAGAAGTTTTCGCGCTCAACTGAAGTATGCAGGGAAGTCGGAGATACCGTTTTTGGCCGTTATCGGAGCAGACGAAATTAATGCCGGAGTCATTCGCCTGAAGCGGATGAGTGATGGATTTGAAAGTGAACTTTCCGCTTCGGATTTTGTTGCTGAAGCCGCTCGAATCATAAAGAATAATTCGCTGTAAGGAGTTCTGAATATGGCTGACACAATGTTAGGTATGAAGCGCACTATGCTCTGCTCTGAAGTAACGATGGAGGATATCGGAAAAGAGATCACACTCATGGGCTGGTGCCACAAAAGCCGGGATTTGGGAGGCTTGTTTTTTATAACGCTTCGCGATCGGTCCGGTGAAATTCAGCTGGTTATCACTCCCGAGAGTCCCTCGGAGGTATCTTCTGCGGCTTCAAGAGTCCGCAGCGAGTACGTTCTTGCATGTCGCGGAACAGTCGCAAGAAGAAGCGCTCCGAATCCGGGAATGAAAACAGGAGAACTCGAGATCCTTATATCCGAGCTTCGCATACTTTCTGAAGCCCAAACACCTCCTTTTTACATTGAAGAGGGCGTTAATGTTAACGAGGCGCTTCGTCTCAAATATCGTTATCTTGATCTTCGCAGGCCGGACATGCAAAAGAATCTTTTTCTTCGGCACAAGATTGCCAAGTGCGCACGTGATTATTTTGACGAGAACGGCTTTATTGAGATTGAGACCCCAATGCTCGGAAAAAGCACACCGGAAGGTGCCAGAGACTATCTTGTCCCGAGCCGGATTAAAAACGGAAGCTTCTTCGCGTTGCCTCAATCTCCGCAACTTTACAAGCAACTGCTGATGTTGTCCGGATATGACCGGTATATGCAGATTGCTAAGTGCTTCCGGGATGAGGATTTACGTGCTGACAGACAGCCGGAGTTTACTCAGATTGATCTGGAAATGTCTTTTGTGGACAGCGACGATGTCATGAAAGTAACCGAGGGTTTTCTGAATGAGTTGTTTTCCGACGTCATGGGAATTCAGATAGAACTGCCGATTGCAAGGCTGACTTATCGTGAAGCAATGGACCGGTATGGATCTGATAAACCGGACCTGCGATTCGGTCTTGAGCTTACCGATATCTCGGATTGTGTTCGTAACATTGAATTTCCTCCATTTGCTCAGGCGTTATCAAATGGCGGAAGCGTTCGTGCGGTCTGCGTACCGAACGGAGCGTCGCTTTCCCGCAAAGAGATTGAAGAATTCGGAGAAGTCGCAAAGACATATCGCGCGGGCGGAATGGCATGGCTCATTCCTTCTGATACGCCGCGCGGATCTTTTCTCAAGTTCCTCGACAGTGAAAAAATTGCAGGAATATCGGAAGCAACCGGTGCCGGTAAAGAGGATCTGGTTCTGATCGTATCGGATAAAACACAGATTGTTTTTGATTCCCTGGGCGCTGTCCGATGTGAAGCTGCGCGCAAGATGAATTTAATCCCCGAAAATGATATAGCATTGGTCTGGGTGACCGAATTTCCGCTTTTTGAGTACAGCGAAGAGGAGGCGCGTTTTGTTGCAAAGCACCATCCCTTCACAAGCCCGATGCCGGAAGACCTGGCGCTGCTCGATACAGATCCGGGAAGCGTTCGCTCCAATGCATACGATATTGTGCTCAACGGCACGGAACTCGGCGGCGGAAGTATTCGTATTCACGATCAGAGTTTGCAGAAAAGGATGTTTGGACTTCTCGGATTTACCGAGGAACAGGCATACGAGCAATTCGGTTTCCTGCTCGACGCATTCCGTTTCGGAGTGCCTCCGCACGGCGGGCTGGCATTTGGCTTGGATCGCATTGTCATGCTCCTTTCGGGAAGCAAAAGCATTCGCGATGTAATCGCTTTTCCAAAAGTTCAGAATTCTTCCGACTTAATGACCGAAGCACCGGCACCGGTTGCCGATAAACAACTTGAGGAGCTTGGGATTCTGATTGGGAAGGAGAACCCGGATGGACTCTGACAACTTGGAAAAAGAAAACGGGATGCCGGCCGGTGACCCGATAATTGAAGAGCCGATTGAAAAGTCAGAAGGCGAATTGGTCCGTGATTATCAGGAGATTACTATTGATGATGATATGAATGAAGGAAAAGTCATCGATATGGACGTTCTTGATGCCGATGAACTGCTTCTGCCCGTCGGATCGAGCGTGTTGGAAGAGGATGATTTATCTGACAGTGAAGAAACCGGTTCAATTCATACAATCGAAGCAATAGATGCATCCGAATTACAGGTACGGAGGGTCGCGGCCGCAGAAGGCTCACAAGATGCGCAAGCAGAACCGAAAGGTTTTCTGTTTTCCCTCTTAGATACAATTCGGTTTGTTTGTCTTGGACTGCTGATTGGTATTTTGCTGGTCGTTTTTGTTGTTCAACGGAACGATGTTTTCGGAACCTCAATGGAGCCTACCCTTCATAATCAAGATGCCGTCTTTGTCGAAATGATCAGCGTATACCTCAAATCCTTTGATCGAGGAGACATTATTACCATCGAAGCCGAAGGAATGGACGGGTACGACGGCACGGAGAAAATCATCAAGCGAATTGTCGGGTTACCGGGAGAAACGGTTTCTATTGTGGACGGTTACGTCTATATTAACGGTGTGTATTTGAATGAGCCCTACCTCGCACCGGGTGTAATGACTTACGTATCGCTTGACGGCGTTTCAAAGGGCTATAACGAGATTACACTGGGTAAAGACCAGTATTTCTGTCTCGGAGACAACCGCGGAGCCAGTAACGACAGCCGGAGATTAGGACCGATTCCGATTGGCCGGATCAAGTCCCATGTACTTGCAAAGATTTACCCTTTGGATCAAATCACATTTTATAATTTTTAAAGACAGGAAACGAGATAACACATATGGACAGATTAAGTAAAATACGCAACTTCAGCATTATTGCGCATATTGACCACGGGAAATCTACGCTTGCCGATCGACTGATCGAGCATACAGGCGTTCTATCTACGCGAGAGATGCAAAGTCAGGTGCTCGATAACATGGATATCGAGCGCGAACGCGGAATAACAATCAAAGCGCAGGCAACCCGAATGCTTTATTCGGCAAAAGACGGGGAGATCTATCAACTGAATCTGATCGATACTCCCGGCCATGTCGATTTTAACTACGAGGTATCCAGAAGCCTTCGTGCATGCGACGGGGCCGTCCTGGTTGTCGATGCAGCACAGGGCATCGAAGCTCAGACACTCGCCAATGTATATCTTGCTCTGGATGTGGATCTGGAGATACTTCCTGTCGTTAACAAGATTGATTTGCCGTCTGCCCAACCGGAAGAAGTCTGCAAAGAAATTGAAGATTTAATCGGCTTGGATGCTTCGTATGCTCCGATGATTTCCGCAAAAAACAATATCGGTATAGACGATGTACTCGAATCAATCGTTAATTATCTCCCGCCTCCGAAAGGTGATATTGATGCGCCGCTGAAAGCACTGATCTTTGATTCGAAATACGACACTTATAAAGGGGTTATCGTTCACGTTCGGATCATGGACGGCATGGTTTCAGCCGGAGACAAAATCCGGATGATGCATACCGGTAAGGAATTCACGGTAGTCGAACTCGGTTATTTTCATCCGGGAATATTCGTCCCCACAGATCGTCTGCTTTGCGGCGAAGTCGGATATATCTGCGCTTCCATCAAAAACGTCCGCGATACGGCTCCGGGCGACACCGTCACCCTCGTTTCCAATCCGGCAACCGAGCCGCTTCAGGGATATAAGAAAATTCAGCAGATGGTTTTCTGCGGGCTGTATCCGACGGACGGAGCCAAATATCCGGATCTCAGAGATGCACTCGACAAACTGAGGTTAAACGATGCCGCGCTCTCATTTGAACCGGAAACATCCGCCGCGCTTGGTTTTGGGTTTCGCTGCGGATTTTTAGGGCTACTTCATTATGAAGTTATCCAGGAGCGTTTGGAACGGGAATACAATCTTGATTTAATTTCTACGGCGCCCTCCGTTGTCTATAAGGTCTTTACGATTCGCGGTGAAGAACTGAGAATGGACAATCCGACGAATATGCCTGACCCCACTGAGATCGATTACATTGAGGAGCCCATCGTAAAGGCGACCCTGATGATTCCAAAAGATTATGTCGGCAATATAATGGAACTGTGCCAGGAGAGGCGAGGCGAGTACATCAACATGGAGTATCTTGATGAGAAGCGCGTCATACTGCATTACCGGATGCCTCTCAATGAAATTATCTACGACTTTTTCGATGCCCTCAAGTCGAGGACCAGAGGCTACGGATCGTTGGATTATGAAGTGGAAGGGTACCAAAAATCAGATCTGGTTAAATTGGATATCCTCCTGAACGGCGATCTGGTCGATGCGCTGTCATTTATTGTCCATCGCGAAAAAGCTTACGCTCGCGGCAGGCGAATGACAGAAAAACTCAAGGACAACATTCCGAGGCAGCAATTCGAAATTCCGATTCAGGCTTGCATCGGAGGCAAAATTATTGCACGCGAGACGATCCGCGCTTTCCGAAAAGACGTTATCGCCAAATGCTACGGCGGCGACATCACCCGGAAAAAGAAACTTCTCGAAAAGCAGAAAGAGGGCAAAAAGCGCATGCGCCAGGTTGGCAGCGTAGAAGTTCCGCAGGAAGCGTTCATGAGCGTTCTCCGGCTCGACGAGTAACATCGCGGCGCAGCCGGCTCTTCCCCGGCGTCCCTCAAAAAACATCTAAACAATCCCGCGTAAAAATGGTATGATGGTTTTTGCGCGAAAACACCCGCGGACGTGGTGGAATTGGCAGACACGCTGGATTTAGGTTCCAGTGCGAGAGCATGCAGGTTCAAGTCCTGTCACCCGCACCATATTCAAGAAGCCCCTTCTCCGGCGGGAGAAGGGGTTTTTCTCATTATAGCGA
>CAZCTO010000011.1:0-39809 GCA_964501725.1 uncultured Oscillospiraceae bacterium
ACGTTCACGGGGGCTTTTGCGGACGGCAAGATCGTCGGGGTGCTGGCGATGCGGGGCCCGGCGCATATTTCGCTGTTGTTTGTCGATCCGGGGTTTCATCGGCTCGGGATCGGGCGGGCGCTTTTTTTCGCGGCAATCAAAGAAACGCCCCGGGAGAAGCACCGGATCATCACGGTGAACTCATCTCCCTATGGCGTTCCTTTTTATAAGAGGATCGGTTTTGTTCCCTCGGAGGCGGAAAAAGTGGTGAACGGGATGCGTATCACCCCGATGCAGTTGGAACTGAATTCAGATCAATTGGACAGCTGACGCTTCCGGTCATTTTCCCTGTCCTGTTCTCGATCCTGCTTCTTCACCCAGGTGACGGTGTCCGCCAAAGAGGTATTGATATCTCTTGTCCGATAGCCCAAATCCGTTTCCGCACGGCTGTGGTTGAATTTGGAATTCGGATAGACCGTAAAAAGTGAGTATCGGTCGAGCGGAGAGGGTTTCTTACTGAGGCGATAGAATATATTGGTAAACTTCGCGGTCCTGCGCGCGACCCACAGGGGTACCACTTTCTTCATTGGCGGAGCTCCGGTAATGGCCTGCAGACCGTCGATGAAATCCTTTGCGCTCACATACTGGTTCGACAGAATATAGCAGGATCCGGTGTTCCCGTTCTCGGCGGCTGACAGCACTCCTGCTGCGACGTCGCGCACATCGGCAAAATCATATCCGCCGTTAATACAGGTGGTCAGCTCGCCGGACAGATACTCGCGAATCAGCTGAACGACTTCGGAGTTACCGAACTCATACGGTCCGATGATGCCGGACGGATGGACGATGACCGCATTGAGTCCGTTCAGGGTGACTTTATTGAGAATGTACTGCGTCGCTTCCGCCTTGGATTTCGCGTAATCCCCGGCAACCAGATCACGGTTAAAATGCTCAATTTCCGCTATCGCTTCGCCGTTACCCTTATCGGGGATGGCGTGAGCGGACCCGATGTATACCAGTCGGGCGACACGCTTCTTGACACACAGGTCCGCGATGTTCTGGGTGCCCTGTACATTGACGCGATGGATCATCGGATCTCTCTTATCCGAGATGGAGCGACGCTCGGCGGTGTGAATCACGATGGCGTCGCGGGGATTCTCAATATCAAAGAATTGTTTCATGGAATCTTTGACAAGAACATCGCCGAAAATGATTTCCACCGGAAATCCTTTGAGCGGTGTGATGTCCTGTTCCGGATGAACCAAAACACGAACACTCTGTCCATGGTCGAGAAGCAATCTTACTATCGTATTACCGAGTTGACCGATCGCATCGGTCACGAGATACTGCCTTTTCATAGCTTCCGCCTCCAGTCAATATAGTCATATTTATGGATAGTATGATGATAACTATATTATGCGCCGCGGGGCGAGCGGAATGTTAGCCGATTTGAAAACAAAACCTCGTTTTATATCCTCAAATGTGAACAATTTGTTTCCGACTATCAATTTAATTAGAGAAAGGGCCCTGCTGAGCCCTTTGCATCAAATATCTTTCAGGTTTCCGGGTCCCCGTACAACTTTCACGAAATGACAATATTTTGTCATTTCTATATTTATTGCTCGGGCTGACCGGAGAGCAGTTTCACCCTCTGTGCCTTCGTAAGCGACGCCAAAACCAACCGGTGCGCGGTATCAATCATGTCGCGGACCACTTTTTCGGGTGTATCGGATTGAAGATAGGTTGAGTTCCAGTGCTTCTTGTTCATGTAGTATCCCGGAACGATACCCGGATACTGTTGCCGGAGTATTTCCGCGAAAACCGGATCGCATTTCATCGTAATGATCGGTTCGCCGAATTTGTCTCCGCCGATCATCGCGACCATTTTGTCGGCGAGGAAATACCGCGTCGCCTGCCAGTCCGGCTGATAATCCTTCCGAATCCCCGTAAGGGACATGAAATATGCATCGATCCAATCGCTTTGCATCGAAAAGCTCCTTACTTTCCGGCAAAAAGCCGGTACGCCTCGGCAGGGTCGGAGATGTTCAGCACCTTTTGCTCCATCGGGCACATCCCGTCGCCCGCGCGATTGATAATGTTCGGGACCAATTGGTCATACTCGTATGTCAGAAAGTGATCGTCCAGCACCTGCACCGCGAGCTTACTGAGTGTCCGCGCATACAGACGCTCAATTCCGGCATACACCAGAAGAAAAGCCGCGGCCTTGCCGATCACTTTGTCCGCGACGTAGGCACCCTTCAGGAAATCCGGATTTTTCTCGAGCAGGCTGAGAATCGGGGCAATCCCCCGGTCGCTCGAGATATGTTCCTCGTCTTCTTTGATCACAACCAGTGAAGCGTCGGTCTCACTGAGCAGGGTCTTTGCTCTTTCCAAAAAATCCACGGGTGAGTCCTCCTTTTTGAAGCGCAAGCATAATCGGCGGAATGACAATGAGTTGAATGGCAATCCCGGCGATGCCGGTTGTAAATGCAGCAATCACAGCGGCGGGATCCGCTCCTTTGACGCCAAAAAGCCGCGCCATCAGAAGAAGCCCCAGGGCATACACGGCGCGCCCGGCAACAATCGCCGCTATCAGCGATAGGATAATCCCCGCAAACTTCGCAAGCGCGGAACCGTCTGCCGCTCCGCCGTCCTTACCCGTGTTACTCGCAAAACCACGCATCCGGCATAGCCCGAGGCTCTGATAGAACAGCCCCGCGACACCGCCGTATATCGCCAGTTCGAGGATCATGAAAGGCAGCCTTGCCGCCATCGGCATCCCCGTGATCGCAAAGCTGATGACCGGCGCGACGGCGCCGATCACAAGACCGTAGACCGGTCCGAGAATCAAGCCCGCCAGGAGTACCGGAATATGCATCGGCAGGAAAAGCGCGCCGCTCTGCGGCCCGCCCGTCAGATGGAAAAATTGCGGCAGCACGACGCTGATCGCCAGAAGGAGACCGCCGTAGGTGATTTTGCGTGTCAGGATTTTACCGCCGGTAAGAGAGGGTGCGGCGTTTTTCGTTTCACTCATTGGTTGTCTCCGATCCTTAATGTCATGATCTCTTTGTCGCCTGATCCAGTTCTTTCTGAAGCGTTTTCAGATCCTCGCGGATGGATATGTGCTGCGGGCATGCTTCCTCGCATTGGCCGCACTCGGTGCAGTTGAATGCCTTGGAATCCTTGGACATGTCTTTCTTCCACACCCAGCGGGTATGACTGAGATTATTGAACATCGCGTAGTCGTTCCACACGCGAAAATTCCCGGGGATATCGACGCCGAACGGACAAGGCATGCAGTAGCGGCAAGCCGTACAGCCGTTTCTGATGCGGGAGCGGAAGAGCGCGGAAGCTTTGTCGACGGCGATTTTCCCGGCATCCGAGAGCGGCTTTTTGTCGCTAAGCGTCTTACAGTTCTCTTTGACCTGCTCCATCGTTGACATACCGCTCAGGATGACCTTCACGTTCGGAAGGCTCGCGGCCCACCGCAGCGCCCACGCGGAAGGAGACGCCTCCGGATCCGCCTGCTTCAGCACTTCCATAATGTCGTCGGGCAGGTTGGCGAGTGACCCGCCCTTTACCGGCTCCATGATGATGACGGGAATTTGAAGACGGGTCGCCAATTCGTAACCCTTCATACCCGCCTGATTATCAACATCCATGTAGTTCAGTTGAATCTGGCAGAAATCCCACGCGCGGTAGGTAATGATTTTCTCGAAAACGTCGTACGTGTCGTGAAACGAAAATCCCAGATAACGGATCTTTCCTTCCTCTTTGAGCGTCTCCAGATACTCCGGCACGCCCAGCGAACGCATTCTCTCCCAGGACTCGGCGCCCAGCGCGTGAAGCATGAAGAAGTCGACATAATCTTTTTTGAGGCGCGAGAGCTGGTGCACCACCATTTTCTTGGCATCCTCGAGCGAATGAATTTCCCAGCACGGCAGTTTTGTCGCAAGGAAATACGAGTCCCTCGGGAGCTTCTTGAGCACCCGTCCGGTGAACGGTTCGCTGCGTCCGTCGTGGTACGGGTACGCCGTGTCAAAATAATTGACGCCGCTCCGGTAGGCTTCCATCAACATTTCCTCGGAAAGAACCTCGTCGATCTTCCCGTTCGGGAGAAGCGGAAAACGCATACAGCCGAAGCCCAAAAGTGATGTCTCGATCGAATGCTTGTCCCATTTTCTTTTTTCCATCTTCATTACCCCTCTTTCTTTAATGCCGCCCGGTATGAGGCCGGGCTTCCCGACACTTCCCGGTGGTAGGTTTGAAGTTTCTCGCAAGTCTCATATAACTTCTTCACCGGAATCGCGTCGGAATCCGATGTGTGCAGTTGCAGCGCGTTCAGGAATCGGACCAATTCCTCCGGGGCCAACATCAGACTCCGGTGAACCTCCGGATAGATGAGGCCAGGCTTCGTCGGAATCGCGCGAAAAGCCGGGATCTCGTTCTTCTCCGCGGCCGAAGCGGTAACAACCGTAACAGCCCACAGGTTCCGGAGCGCCTTCCCGGGAAGAATCCGCCCGATCCGGAGCATCTCCGACACGACATAAGCCGCGTACTCGGCGTCTCCGCCGTCCTGATCCGATCCGAGCGGAAGCTCGTCCCAGAGATCAATCGCGTCGATGTTTTTCGAGTGATTCCGGCAAACGATCACGACGATATACGTCGGTGTGAGCACCGCAAAATCGACGTCGGTCGCGTCGGACTTAGTGGCAACGTTCAGGTCATGGAGTGCCAGAAAGGAAAGCCCGCTCTCCGAAAGCGCCTTATAAACCGATGTATGCAGCCCGACCTTCTCCTGAAGCGACGAAAGCGCCTCGCGGAAGATATGTTTGGCCGCAGGCGGCGCCGCTTCCAGTTTTTGCGAGAGAGCGCCGAGCTCGGCGCTCTTGTCATCAAAGGGTTTGATAAAAACCGGTCCCTGCATTACCGCCTGATTTCGCGGGCTCCCGGATCCGGATTTTGAAAAAAGAGCCATTACTTCCTCATCTTCCGCTTTCCGATCGCCGGAAAGCCATCAGTGATCGGGCATGAGATCATGCCGGTAGTTTATCAAACAGTTTCTTTCCGGGGACCTTAAGAAAAGCAACCTCCGCCAATATCAAAATCACGTATACCCCCATGGTCAGATATGCCGTGAGATAAACGCCGCCCTCGCGAATGAATATCATTACGTATGCAATAACCGGTATCACCGTGAGCACGAAGCCGTAAAGCAGGCCGAGCAGAACCGCCGCGCTCTGCTTAATGACTTCCGCTTCCACGCGCCAGTTCAGCTTGGGAAAAAGCAGGTTGAGAATCAATCCGCCGCAGGAAATTGCTACACTCAGCAGTGCGGGAAGCAGAACAAAGGCGATCGCATCCGGCAGGGAAAGCTTCAGACTGAACGCCACCAGAATCGACGCAATAAAGTGTGCGGGCAGGTAAACGACCCAATTGACGTAGATCTTCGCCGCAAAAATGTTTCCTGTCGTGACCGGCAGAGACTTCAGCACCCAAAGCTGTTTTCCCTCAATGGATATCGCCGACGCGGTCGTCAGCGTCATCGCCGCGAAAAAGCAGAAAACGACCATAAAGATTCCCACGAGCTGTTCACGGCTGATCATTCCGGCCGCTTCGCCCTCCATAATTTCGTTCATGACATTGTCCGGCCCCATAACCGCAACGGCAATCGCAAACGCCATCATCAGGACTGGACCGAACGCCGTGTTAAAGACATAAAGCGTATGGGCAAAATACTTCCGGATTTCTGCCGAGAAAACCGCGGCCCCCGGAGAGCGCATCGCGAAAAGGAGCCTGTGGTTCTTGTTTTTCTTCTGGTATTGTCCGCGTCCGTAACGACTGGCATACAAGGCGACCACCAAAACAAACGGCCCGACCAGCATCAGGAGCGTCATCAGAATACAGAACAGGCTGCCGTCCGTCACGAAACGTACCAGGCAGGCAAGCGGCCAGAAGGCATTGATTATTTTGTCCCCGCCGCCGGCCCCGAGCTCCTGAATGCGGGTGTATACCGATGTGCTTTGTGTGGTCCAGACGATATACACCACCATAATCAGCATCATTGCCGCTGTAGTCAAAAGATTTCCCCCGGGCATTTTCTCTTTTATAATCGCGAAGAAGTACCCGAAAAAGATCGAAACCGTCAGCGAGAACAGGGGGATCAAAAAAACCAGCAGTAATCCCCGGATGAGCGCCGCAATATCGATGCCGCCGAAACAAAAGGTCGCAATCATCGTCGGCGCCAACAGGATCATTAAAATCGGTGCGTCATAAAGATACTGCGTGATAATCTTGGACAGAACGACGGTGCTTTTGCGGATCGGCATCGAAAGCAGAAGATCCGCATCCTTAGCGGTCGTATTGGTGGTCGCGCGCATAAACCCGAAAAGAAGGCTCATCGTCAGAGATGTAACGATTCCCATATATATCGCAAATTCCGGCATGGGAGGAACCGCTTTCCGGACAAATAAATCTGCCTGCATAATCGCCTGCGCAGCCATGGATCCACCGAAAAAGACCAGAAAGAAAAGCATCAACAACACAATGGTAATGTATCTTCCCTTTTTTGCCTTGCTGAGTGAACCGATGAAAATCTGAAGGTTCGTCCTAATCAGCGTGGAAAAATTCCTCATACGGGCGTCACCACCTCGTCGGTCAATTCAAGGAACACCTCTTCAAGCGACTGGTTGCCCCTAACAGCCTCGGTGTCGCCGCTGGCGATCAGTTCGCCGTCCTTGATGATGGCAATCTTCGTGCACAGCTTTTCGGCCACTTCCAGCACGTGCGTGGAGAAAAAGATCGCTTTGCCCTCCGCGCAGAATTCCTTCATGACCGTCTTCACCGTAAACGTCGCGCGCGGATCCAGGCCGACAAACGGCTCATCGAGGACCAGCAACTTAGGCTCGTGTACGAACGCCGCGATCAGCGACAACTTCTGCTTCATGCCGTGCGAATAGGAACTGATCTTATCGTTGAGGGAATCGGTCATTTCCAGAAGGCCGGCGTACTTCTCGATTTTCTCTTTGCGGGCCGACTTGGAGATGCGAAAAATGTCCGAGACAAAATTCAAGTATTGCGTGCCCGTAAGCGTGTCGTACAATTCCGGTGAATCGGGGATGAAGGCGATCATCGATTTGCATACCATCGGCTCCGCTTTGACGGAATGTCCGTCAATGAAAATCTCCCCTTCGTCAAACGGAAGGATGCCGACGATGGCCTTGATGGTGGTTGTTTTGCCGGCGCCGTTATGTCCGATGAATCCGAATATATCGCCGTTCTCGACGGTCAGGGACAGGTCGCTGACGGCCTTTTTTCCTCCGGGATATGTCTTTGAAAGACCGTTAATCTGAAGCATGGTAATCCCTCTTTCAATGTAAAATTAATGCAATTATATCATTTCGGGAAATCATATTCAAAAAGTTGTTTGCTTGCGATCCTCTCTAAGGCTGCCCCCCGCCGTATCAGGAACCGTCGGTGTCGACTCGCTTCCGGCCGAGCCGGGTCACGATCAGACTGACAAGTTCCTCCGGCGTCCGCCGCTTGACACGCACGGTCACTCCCGCATATCTTTCGTAATTCGGCTTCCGCGCAATATAAAGATCCTCGAGCGTTTTCCCCGGGGCCAGCACGATTCCTCTGGTTTTAAGATTCCACAGACGCTTGCGGATCAATCCGTAATCGGCCTCAAGGTAGACGATGTCCGTAGTTTTACGCAGATGTTCCATCGCCTTCGGGAGCAAAACGGCGCTTCCGCCGGTGGCGATGACCGTCCCCTCCGGAGGAAGCGTCATCAGTACATTTTCTTCCCGCCGTAAAAAATAATCGTTCCCCTTCGTGTTGATAATGTTCTGCAGAGGTTGATTCTCTGTCTTTTGAATCAGCAGATCGGTATCCAGAAAAGTCATGCCCAGTTCTTTCGCCAAAAGACGACCGACGGTGCTTTTCCCGCTGCCGGGCATTCCGATGAGAACGATGTTTTTGAGGCCCGGCATGTTCCTTCTCCTTCACGTCCGATATAGGTCAAGTATATCACGGCAAAGGCGCTGTCCCACCTCAAGAAAATGATAAATTTCGCCCGGTTGTGATATGATGACAGGGTACTCATAACTCAGAAAGGGACAGCCTTATGAAAACGCTCGGCAACATCATTTGGTTCATTTTTGGCGGTTTTGTTCTTTCTTTAGAATGGATCATCAGCGGCGTCGTGTGTTGCCTCACGATCGTCGGCATCCCTCTGGGCATTCAATGTTTCAAGCTGGCCTCGCTGTCATTTTTTCCTTTTGGCAAAGAGATTTCTTATTCCAAGGCCGGGGTCGGCAGTCTGATCGGCAATATCTTGTGGCTGATTGTTTTCGGATGGGGGATTGCGTTGTCTCACCTTTTGGTCGGACTTTTATGCTGCATCACAATCGTTGGTATCCCCTTCGGAATCCAATGCTTCAAGCTCGCACAGGTTAGCCTTTTCCCATTCGGGGTTACTTTCGAAAAGGCCTGAAGATTGCCCGTGACACATCCGACATCGTCGCACTCCGGGGTGAACTGTGTCACCTTCGAAAAAGGCTGAAATATTCCGATTCCGCTTGAATCATTCGGCAAACTCCGTCATGTCACGCCAGAAGCGCTTGGGCATGTGGTTCATTTGACACTTGGGATTATATCGCTCCTCAATGGCGATGGTCCGCTGGAAGCATTTCCAGAGCGTCTGATAGGCCTTCTCCGCGTCTTCAATCGGGGGAAGCGACAAGCCCCGCACGGAGGTCAGCACAGTCTCTCCGGGCTTATGGATCACGCCCATATAATGCTTCTTGTCATAAATCATAAAAGTCTCGTCCGGAAACCGGTCGGCAAAGTGATCTGCCAGAAGCGGAAGGACCTTGTTCTTGGGCGAAATACACGAAACCAGCACACCGTCGTAAGAGACAAACCTCGAGAATCCCATCAGCAGATGCGCTTCCCTTTTGAGGTTCCGGACGGCTTTGGTCAGCGCCCCGACGGTATCGTCCGTCAGATAATCAAAAATACCCCTCCCGATCTTATAGCCCATCCGGATGAACCGATACATCAGGATCTCTTTTTGCGCCATCGTCGTCAAAAACGCTTCCTTAATAAAATCCTGCGCCTCCGGACATATCTTTCGCGCGATCGATTCATATACCTTTTCCGCGTGCCTCAAATCCGTCTTCACCCACTCGGTCTGCTCGAAAAGCAGGACCTGTTCCTGTTCCTCGCAAATGGAGGTCGGAATTTGCTTTCTCGCATAACTCTCGTACACACAGCACAGAAAGCCCTCGAGCGTGCCATCATAGATATAAACCAAATTCATTTCTTTTTCCATATTCGTCTCCGTCCGACCGGCTTGATATCAGCACACTTTGGCTGCTCGCCTTAATCCCCGTAATTGCCGCAATTTCCGGCACATCTTCGAATTTCAGTTGACTCCCCCGCGCAGCAGGAAGCATTTCAAGATCCTTCCTGGAAAGAAGGCCTCTCAGGATAAAGTCGGGATGAATCACTACCCCCTCGTCCGTCCGACCCTGGCAGGTAACAAAAAACCGCGCGCGCTTGAGCACAACGCCCAACTTCCGCAGCCCGTCAAAATTGAGGCTTGAACACTTTCTTGCCTGCAGAATTTTCTTTGCGCTCAGCACACCGATTCCCGGCACGCGAAGCAGCGTCTCATAGGATGCGCGATTCACCTCAATCGGAAACCGGTCCAGATTGCGAAGAGCCCAGTTGCATTTCGGGTCGATGGCAAGGTTCATGTTCGGCTGATCCGGACTGACGATTTCGCTTGCGGAGAATCCATAGAATCGCATCAGCCAATCCGCCTGATAAAGGCGATGCTCACGCAGGAGCGGCGGTACCGAAAGCAGCGACGGCAGATGGGAATCTTCCACAATCGGCGTATACGCGGAGAAAAACACCCGCTTCAGGCTGTACTTCTTATAGAGCCCCTCAGAAAGACGAAGAATCTTCAGGTCACTGTCCGGTGTCGCTCCGACAATCATTTGCGTGCTCTGCCCGGCCGGCACGAATTTCGGCGTGTGCCGGTAAAGAACCATGTCAGATTTGTTTTCCCGTATTCCATCGCTAATCCGGGCCATCGGCCGGATGATCGCGTCCGGTGTCTTCTGTGGCGCAAGAAGTGACAGGCTGTCTTCGGTCGGGAGCTCGATGTTGACGCTCATTCGATCAACCAGAAGCCCCATTTTTTCAACCAACTCGGTGCCGGCGCCCGGAATCGCCTTCACGTGAATATAGCCGTTAAAACGATATTCGCCGCGCAGGAGCTCAATGGTCTTAATCATCTGCTCCATCGTATAATCGGGCGTCCGGAGCACACCGGAGCTCAGGAAAAGCCCCTCAATATAATTACGCCGGTAAAACTGTATCGTCAGATCCGCAAGTTCTCTCGGTGTGAAGGAAGTTCTCGGGGTATCCCTGGACACGCGATTGACGCAGTACTTGCAGTCGTACACGCAGTTATTGCTCATAAGCACTTTGAGGAGCGAGATGCAGCGCCCGTCGGCGGCAAAACTGTGACAGATACCGCACGCGGCGGCGCTTCCGGTCATGCCGCTCTGTCCGCTGCGGTCCACGCCGCTTGAGGTGCACGCGACATCGTATTTCGCCGCATCCGTCAGTATGGAAAGTTTATTCAGTACATCCATATTCCGCTCCTCCGCGTTCGCCAAGCCGAACGTTTGTTCTATCGCCATTATATGGCCGAACATTCGTTCTGTCCAGAGAGTCTGTGTCCGTTTTTCGGGACATATGCAAAGGGCAGCCGCAAAACGAAGTGCACCCGGGTGTTGGACGAAAGATTTACATTTGGGGAGCAGAAATATTCTGGTGGCAGTTTTTTGAGGACAATGATGAGCCGTGGCCCGAAACGCGTATAAAAGCGGCAAAGCGGCCAAATTTATACGCATTTCCGCCCCGCGCGCGGCGTGCTCGCCATCCCAAGCAAAGGTAGATCAAATCGGTCTCTGACAGCCGTTCCAACTGCAGAAAAATTTGCTATCAGATCAGAATGAATTTCTGAACATGCTCTTCGCAACAATGACCGCTTGCGGAAGAAGCCTCGAAACCGTTTCGTCCTCCACCCGCTCGAAATGCTCCGACATTACCGTCGCAGCCGCGAAAGCGCACGCAAGGCGCAGTAAACTTCCGTCATCCGATCCCTTTTCCATTGACATCGCGAGCGCTGCGGTCATTGCATCACCGGCACCCACGGTGTTCACCACCGGTACATCCAATGCAGGCGCGAAAAGCACTCCGCTTTCGGAAAACAGCCGCGCTCCGTCGGGGCCGAGTGAGACAAGTATGCGCCGGATACCCTTTTGAAGGAGTGCCGAGCCGCTTGCGTCGAGGAGATCCGGATCATTGGATTTCAGTCCCGTCAGGCGAAGCATTTCGGGCAGGTTCGGCTTAATCGCAGTCGGCCCCGCCTTGATGCCTTCCCGAAGACAGGCACCGTCCGCGTCCAAAATGGTGTCGGCGCCGAGGCTTCGGGAGAGCAATATCAGGCGGCGGTAAGTGTCGTCAGGAAGGCCTCCCGGAACGCTTCCGGAAAAGACAACGACATCTCCGGCACGGACGTTTTCGCGCAGCTTATCTTCAAGCTTACGCAAGTCTTCCTCCGTCACTTCGGGCCCGGGCTCATTAAATTCCGTGCAGATCCGGGTCGTTTCATCAATGAGCTTGGTGTTCGTGCGCGTCTCCCCGGAGGTATAGACAAAATCAACGGGGATATCGTCTCTTCGCATCATTTCTTCAATGATCCTGCCGGAATTTCCCGGCAGTAAACCTGTCGCCAGACATCGTCCGCCCATTTGGCAGATGATTCTGGCGACGTTATTTCCTTTACCACCGGGATACCGGCTGACACCGCAAACCCGATTCAGGCTTCCGAACTCAATATCCCGTACGATGATTGTTTTATCGACGGCCGGATTCAGTGTCACTGTAATGATCATGCACACCCCCGAATCATCGTCTCCCCAAATACGGAATTTCCAAAATTCTTACGGGTAATAGTACCCCAAATCCTTCAAAATCGAATCGATTTTTTCAATTGACTCTGCGTTACTCTCAACAGCGATAAGATGGATTACGACATCATCCACTTGCACGATCACCGAATAGATTCCCGGGGTACTTTCGTCATTAGTCTTACTTGCGTTAATGGCGATTCTCTTCATGTTCCCTTTATCGGATCCATATTCCGTACCTTTGAAACCTCGGGATTCGATATCCAGTTTAAAAGTTTCGACGACGTCATCATAACCCTTCAGCGCGGCATCCTTGCCGGAGAAACGGTAAAAGATAGCCGTATAAATCGGATTTTCCTCAGTTCCCGTGCCGAATGCACCTTCAACGAGATTTGATCCGTCGGAGCTGCCCTGAAGATCCGGCACAATTTCACCTGAGAAACCGTTTTCCTCAATCACACTCATAAATTTCTCAGCAGTAACCTGCTTCTTATTGCATGCGGTTAATGAAAAAACCATACCCAAAGTCAAAAGCACGGCCATCACTCTAATTGTCTTTCCCGACATATCCTGTCCTCCGTATCGTTTGATTAAAAACTCATTAAATGATTATACCACAGCCGGAAAAGATCTCGTTGCTATTTCAGCGCTTTCCGGGCACATTTTCGGAAGAGTGGCAGCGCCTCCATTGATTGACGTAAGGATAGAAAAAGAGGCTGTCTCCGGATTGGAGACAGCCTCTTGAAATCAGGTTCTTATCGGTTCAGATTAGTAGCCGAGCTTCTTGATGATCGTGTCGATTTCTTTAACGTCCTTGGCCTTGGTGCTTTGCGTATAAGCGCCGATCAAAACGTTATCCACGCGAATCATAACCATGTAAACATCTCCGTCAAACATCTCGGAATCTTCGTCAAAATCACCCTTTACTACGCACTTCTTGAAATTGCCGGATCCGGATACCTTCAACGATCCTTTAAAATCCTTATCTTTCTTGATCTTTTTGATATCTTTGATGCCATCGTCAAACTCATCTATCGCATCTTCTTTATCTTTGTACTCTGTAAAGGTCACATAATAATCATAATCCTCGTCATGTGCAGTCAGGCTTTCATCAATATCCTTGTTCGTGTAACCTTCGGTTACTATATAATCCAGGTCTTCCATGATGTCTTCGAAGTCATCTTCATCGATCACTTTCTTGTTACAGGCTGCGAGCGAAAGCATCATAGCCATAACTAAAACCAGAACCAGAACCTTTTTCATTTTTTTCAAAATCAAAACACCTCTTCTCTATATTTTTAATATTGAACCCTCTTTTTGATTATAACATAATTTTGTAAAAAAATGTTACCTCTCTGTAAAGACATGAGAGACACTAGTAACCGAGTTCTTTGAGGATGGCTTTCACCTTATCGATATCCCGTTTGTCATTATCCATTGCCGAGACCGAAAATAAGAGATCATCAATACGGTAAATGATGCAATATGTTTTGCTTTCCCAAAACGTCCCGACGGCTTCATTGAATTCTCCGTTAATAACAAGCTTCTTGTAGTTACCCGAGCCGGACTCCTGAATTTTTCCCTCAAAGTCCCCGTCTTCCCTGGCATCTCTTACATCATCAAGCGTATCCTCATACTCGTCGATCGCCTTCTCTTCATTGTCAAACTGACAGAAATACGCGACAATTTCATAGTTCTCATCATCATACGCGTCGCAGCGCTCTTTTATGTTTTCCGGAAGATAGTCTTCATTATCCGTAATGTATACCACAAAGTCATGGTCTTTCATTACATCTTCAAAATCATCGATACTAATTGACTTCTTACTGCAGCCTCCCGAAAAAGCCGCAGCGACAAGCATCAACAGGCCTAAAGATATGATCGCTGTCCTTTTGAGCATGGTGAGCCTCCTTCCGGATTGCCTGTCTCCTTAAACAATCCGCTCAACTCCCAGGTCAATGTAAGCATACGCTAACACAGAAGGTATACATCTTCAAGGGCTGTCGTTTGCAGTGACAGATCCTTGAAAAGCGCGCAATTCGCGCTTCATTTACGGAGAACAGTCGCCGATCCGGCGGAACCGCTGATACCTGGCTTCGAGCGCAGCCTCTGTGTCCTTGGCGTATGATTTCGCGAGTTTTTCGACCGCGCCGAGCAGGTAGGTCCGGAGGGTCGCGGCCATGCGTTCAGGCCCGCTGTGCGCGCCGCCGTCCGGTTCCGCGAGAATCGTGTCGCAGATACCGAGTTCTTTCAAGTCGTATGCGGTGATATGCGCCGTGTCGGCGGCTTCGTTTTCACGGGACGGATCTTTCCAGATGAGTGACGCGAAGCCGCGCGGGGAAATTACCGAGTATATTGCGTTTGAGGTCATGGCGAGCTCGTCGCAAACCGCGATACCGAGCGCGCCGCCGCTGCCGCCTTCGCCGATGACCACGCTGATGATCGGGACGCGGACGGGCATCATCTCCATCAGGTTTCTGGCGATCGCCTCGCCTTGGCCGCGCTCTTCCGCGGCCACACCGCAATACGCGCCGGGCGTGTCGATAAAGGTGATGATCGGACGGCCGAATTTCTCCGCCTGCTTCATGGCGCGAAGCGCTTTTCGATAGCCCTCCGGATGCGGCATGCCGAAGTTGCAGGCCTGATTTTCAAGGAGTGTCTTCCCCTTGCGGTGCCCGATAATGGTAACGGGTTTGCCGTTCAACCGGCCGATTCCGGTGAACATTGCCGTATCGTCCGCAAAGAAACGATCACCGTGCATTTCGTGAATGTCCGTGAAAATCATCGGCAGATAATCCGTAAGGGTCGGCCTTTCGCGGTTCCGGATAATCGAGAGACACTCCGACCCCTTGCTTCTGTGCTTCGAAAGCGCCGGCAGCCGGCCGCGCGGGGCATCGGTTTCCGCACTCTGGATTTTCTTTCCGGAGTGAAGGGCAAGAAGCGCGGTGAGTTCTTTTCGCATCTCGTCGCGCGAAACGATGAGATCGAGAAATCCGTGCTTGAGAATGAATTCCGAGCGCTGAAAATCATCCGGCAGCGCCTGTGCGATGGTGCCCTCAATGACGCGCCGGCCGGCAAAGCCGATCAGTGTATCGGGCTCGGAAAGGATAATGTCGCCCAGGGAAGCAAAGCTTGCCGTAACTCCGCCCGTCGTCGGATCTGTCATCACGCAAAGAAAAAGCAGTCCCGCGCGGTGATGGCGCTCCACGGCCCCCGCCGTCTTGGCCATCTGCATCAGCGACACGATGCCTTCCTGCATTCTGGCGCCGCCTGAGGAAGTAAAAAGGACAACCGGGAGTTTCTTCTCCGTGGCCGCCTCGAAAAGTCTGGTGATTTTTTCACCGACCGCGGAACCCATTGATCCCATCAGAAAATTCGAGTCCATCGCGCCGATCATGCAGGGAAAGCCCCCTATTGAAGCGCTGCCGACAATGACGGCCTCCGTCATGCCGGTTTTTTCGCGCAGTTTGCGAAGGCGATGGTCGTATCGCGGAAACGAAATCGGGTCGTTACCGTAGAGCGTTTCCCAAAGTTCCGAAAAAGAATCTTCATCAACAGTCATCGCCAATCGTTCGCGCGCATTGACGCGGAAGCAGTGCCCGCAATGCAGACAAACGCTGCGGTGTTCCTCGAAGTCCTCCCGGAGCATAACGCCCTGGCATGAGGGGCACCGGATCCAAAGGTCATCCGGTATCGGCATCAGGTAACTGAACCGATCCTTCATGCCGGTTTGACCGACTTCACCGGGTACGGTTACTTTACCGGCCGTTTCCATGTGCTCAAGGTATTTGAGATCCGCCTCCAGGCGCGACCGTATCAGTTGAAAAGAATCTTCCATGAGTTTGCTCCTCGTTAATCGCTTTCGCAGGGCGTTTTTGCCGGCAAAAGGATTTCCTTCTTCCGGTCAAGATAGGTATTATCGTAATTCCCGCGAACAAAATCCGGCTCGCGGAGAATCGCCAGATGAAAGTCAATATTCGTTTTGACGCCTGTTACCATAAATTCCATCAGCGTCCGGCGCATTCTTACAATCGCTTCGTCACGCGTCGGAGCCCAGACAATTACCTTCGCGAGCAGAGAATCATAAAACGGAGGTACTGTGTACCCTTGGTAGACCGCGCTGTCGATCCGGACGCCCTGCCCGCCGGGCAAATGAAGGGATTCAATTTTGCCGGGGCAAGGCCTGAAATCCTGATCCGGGTCCTCCGCATTGATGCGGCATTCGATCGAGTGACCCCGAAAGACAATGTCTCTTTGGGAGTATCGAAGGATTTCTCCGGCCGCGACGCGAATTTGCTCCTGTATCAGATTGACGCCGGTGATCGCCTCCGAAATCGGATGTTCCACCTGAATCCGGGTGTTCATTTCCATAAAGTAGAAATTGCGTTCCGCATCTACGAGATACTCGATGGTGCCGACGCCCGTGTAGTGGATTTTTCGAGCCAGACACACGGCCGCTTCGCCCATCTTGATGCGAAGATCATCGGTCATGAACGGTGAGGAGGCCTCCTCAATGATTTTCTGATTCCGACGTTGTACGGAGCAATCGCGATCGCCCAAATGGATGACGTGACCGTACTCGTCGCACAACAGTTGAATTTCAATATGCCGCGGCTGGATCACCAGCTTCTCGATATACACTTCGTCGTCACCGAAGCAGGCTCTGGCTTCGCTTTTGGCGACTTGCAGCGCGCCCGGAAGCTCCGCTTCGCTGTTTGCGATGCGCATGCCGCGTCCGCCGCCGCCCTGGGAAGCTTTGACCAGAACCGGATAACCGATACGCTCGGCATCGCGCTTGGCCGTCGCCAGATCGGGGGCCGCTCCTTGAGAACCCGGGATAACCGGAATGCCGGCTTGCTCGGCGGTTTTTCGGGCATTGGCTTTATTGCCCATCAGGTCCATGACTTGCGCCGTCGGCCCGATGAATTTAATTTTGCACTTCTCGCAAAGACGCGCAAAAACCGGATTCTCTGACAAAAATCCGAATCCGGGATGAATGGCTTCCGCGCCGGTCGTGAGGCACGCCGACAGGATGGCCTGCATATTCAGGTAGCTGTCCTTGGACGCGTCGGGTCCGATGCAGACACACTCGTCCGCAAGCTGGGCGTGGAGCGCTTTTCGATCCGCTTCGGAGCACACGGCGACCGTTCGGATGCCCATTTCCCGGCATGCCCGGATGACGGTCACCGCAATTTCGCCGCGGTTGGCAATCAATATTTTTCGAAACATAAAGTCTCCTTATAACGCTTCCGGGGCGGATTAGTTCTTCCCGGCATCGCCGATCGCAAACATAATTTCTCCGGAGACGCAAAGCTTCCCGTCCACAAACGCTTTTCCTTCGCCGAACCCGATCGGGCCGCGCGAGCGTGTCAGTTTCACTTCCAGTCTCATCGTATCGCCCGGGAAAACACTCTTCTTAAACCGGACCTTGTCGATGCCCGCAAAGAAGGCAATTTTGCCTTTGTTTTCTTCCTTCGAAAGCGCGACGATCGCGCCGGCTTGCGCCATGGACTCTACAATCAGTGCGCCCGGCATGACCGGCATCCCGGGAAAATGTCCTTTGAAATAATACTCGTCCGCACGGACGTGCTTCAGTGCGACAATGTGCTCCGCGTCAATTTCCAGCACCTCGTCCACCAGAATGAACGGTTCTCTGTGCGGGATGATTTTCTTGATGTCTTCCTGGTTCATGATCGGTAAATCACTCATGTTCTGCCTCCTTTTTCGCGCCCGGTTCGATCACAAACAATTTATGACCGAATTCGACGCGGCTGGCTTTGGTTACAAGAATCGCCGTGACCACTCCGGATACCGGACTGGTTACCTCGTTCATCAGTTTCATTGCTTCGATAATGCAGAGCACGTCGCCTTTATTGACATAACTTCCGACGCCGACGTACGGGTCCTGATCCGGTGCGGGCGCGTCATAGAAGACGCCGACCACCGGGGAAGTAACCACATGTCCCGAAAATACCGGCTCTGCCGCTTCCGCGCTCATCGGTACTTCTCCGCTATCCCCGCAATGTCCGCCGTGAAAATCGCCTGTACCGGCGTTTGAATCCATCCGCACGGTTCCCGGTTCTCTGGATATCGCAAGTTTCGAAGCGCCTTCACCCATTCGAAAATGCGTGATTCCTTCTTTTTTCATATGGCTCATGAGCTCTTTGATCTGATTGAACGAAAGACCGTTTTCGCACGTCGGGAGTTCTTTCTCTTTGGGCGTTTTGGGTTCGGTCGTCATAAGTCTTTACCCACCTTTCTGAAAAGCAGCGTACCGTTCTGGCCTCCGAATCCGAGAGAATTGGACATGACCACCGATACGTTTTTCTTTTTGGCGACATTCGGTGTGTAATCCAAATCACAATCCGGATCGGACTCGCAAAGTCCGATGGTCGGCGGAATGATACTGTCGCGGATGGACAGCACCGAAGCAACCGCCTCCACGCCGCCTGCGGCGCCGAGCAGATGGCCGGTGACCGATTTGGTCGAGCTGACGGAAACTGTTTTGGCGGATTCGCCGAGCGCGTCTTTGATCGCGATCGTTTCATATTTATCATTGAGCGGTGTTCCCGTTCCGTGCGCGTTGATATAATCGATTTCTTCAGGGCGGACGTTCCCTTCCCTCATGGCAAGGCGCATCGACATCGCCGCACCTTTTCCCTCGGGATCAGGACTGGTGATGTGAAAAGCGTCCGCAGTCGCACCGTATCCGACCACTTCCGCAAGAATATTGGCATTACGACCGACCGCATTTTCCATCGTCTCAAGAACCAGAAGTCCCGCGCCTTCCGCAATAATAAATCCGCCGCGTCTCCGGTCAAACGGCAGGGATCCGAGATCCGGATCTTCTGTCATATTGAGTGCTTTCATATTGGCAAAGCCGGCCAGCGCGATTCGGGTAATCGGTGCCTCGGTACCTCCGGCGATCGCCGCCTTCAGGTATCCGAGCTTAATCTTGTGAAAAGCTTCGCCGATGGCATGCGTTCCGGACGCACACGCGGTAGTGACACAGTAGTTGGCGCCCTTCAGGTTATGAATCATGGAAATATGACCGGCGGCCAGGTTACTGATCATCATCGGAATAAAAAGCGGTGATATCCGGTCCGGACCTCCGCGAAGGAGCAACTCCTCATATTGATCATTCATCGTGCACAAACCGCCGACACCGGATCCGATAATAACTCCGGTGTCAAATGGGTCCATGCTCGAAAAATCAATTCCCGACATCCCGATCGCTTCCTGTGCCGCGGCTACGGCAAAGTGACAGTATCGATCCATTCTGCGGGCTTCCTTGCGATCTAAAAAGCTTACGGGATCAAAGTCAACGACTTCGGCGGCCAGATGGACGCGAACGCCTTTATATTTTTCTTTGTCAATCTGCCGAACCCCATGTTTCCCCGTAACAACGGCATCCCAAAAAGCCGGAACAGTATTTCCGACCGGGGAAACCACGCCCATTCCCGTGATGACTACTCTGGGGCGGCCGGCATGATCCGTAAACGTATTTGCTGTTTGAACTGTATCTGACATAATATCCTCCTGAAAATCGCGCCTCTTTTCGAAAATCGCTTACAGTACCAGTCCTCCGGCAACTTCGATAACCTGTCCGGTGATATATGAAGCATCTTCGGAAACCAGAAAAGCGATCAACGCCGCAACATCCGAGGGTTTCCCGAATCTGCCTGCCGGTATTCGCCCGAGTGCGGCTTCTTTGGTCTTATCCGGCAATTGGGCGGTCATGCTGGTATCAATAAATCCGGGGGCAACCGCGTTCACCGTAATGTTGCGACTTCCCATTTCTTTGGCCAGGCTCTTAGTAAGGCCGATCAAGCCGGCTTTGGATGCGGAGTAATTGGCCTGTCCGGGATTCCCGTAAATGCCGGAAACGGACGACATGTTGACGATTCTTCCGTGTTTTTGCTTTGCCATCAGAGGCAGACACATCGAACAAAGGAGGAATGCTCCGGTAAGGTTTGTATCGATGACCGACGTGAATTGCTCGCGATCCATCCGCATGGCCAGACCGTCCCTTGTTCTTCCGGCGTTATTAACCAGAACATCCACTCTGCCGAAAGTTTCTTTGGCTGCGGCAACCGCGTGCTTGCAGTCCTCTTCAAGAGAAATGTCGGCTGAGATGGCAATGATCTGAATGCCCGGACGGATTGCCTCGCATGCTCTTCTGACTTCCATGGATTCTTCTTCGCCCGAACGGTCCAGAAGGACCAGATCATATCCGTTACCGGCAAGTTTCCGGGCAATTTCCGCCCCGATTCCCCTGGATGCGCCCGTAATCATAGCAACCGGTGTAAATTCTTTCTCACTCATTAAATGGATCCTCCCTTAGCGATAATTGCTTCATATTCACTCCACATTTCTTCGATGATTTCTTTAACCGGCATGATTTTACTGACCATTCCGGCGATTTGTCCGGCCATGAAGGAGCCTTCTTTAATATTGCCTTCTTTGACAGCCTTACGAAGAGAGCCGATGGTGATCTCTTCCATCTCCTCAAAAGTGGCGCCCTTCTTTTCGAGTTCGGTCAATTCCATGGTCAGCGCGTTCTTGATGCAACGGACGGGGTGTCCGCCGCTGCGTCCGGTGACGCGGGAATCGATATCCTTGCTTTTGATCACCAGGTCTTTGTAATTCTGATGAATGTTACATTCTTCGGACGCCAGAAATCTTGTTCCGACTTGCACACCGCTCGCGCCGAGCATGGCGGCTGCGGCGATTCCTCTGCCGTCCGCGATGCCTCCGGCCGCAACGACCGGTATCTTGACGGCGTCCACTACCTGAGGGATTAAGGCCATCGTCGTGATCTCACCGATATGTCCGCCGGCTTCGCTGCCTTCGGCAACGATCGCATCGGCGCCGAGGCTCTCCATACGTCGCGCAAATCCGGAGGAGGCAACCACAGGGATTACCTTGATGCCGGCGTTTTTCCACATCTCGATGTATTTTCCGGGCGACCCTGCTCCGGTGGTTACCACGGCGACTTTTTCTTCGACAACAAGGTCGGCGAGATCGGGTGTATGGGGATTCATCAGCATGATGTTGACGCCGAAAGGCTTATCGGTCAGTTTTTTCGCCTTTTGAATCTCCGCGCGCAGAAGATCCTTATCCATGCCTCCCGCGGCGATCAGCCCGAGGCCGCCCGCGTTGGATACGGCTGCTGCCAGCGCTGCGTCCGCAACCCATGCCATGCCGCCCTGAATCAATGGGTATTTGGTTCCGAGAATGTCTGTCAGTGTTTTGCTCATCTTTATTCCTCCTAATATTTACAGGCGACCGCCCCGTAGGTCAGTCCTCCGCCGAAACCGGTAAAAATAAGTGTCTGTCCGCGCCGGATACGACCGGATCGAACCGCCTGGTCAAAACAGATCGGTATCGACGCCGAGGAGGTATTTCCCGTCTCGGCGATGTTGGAAAGCATTTTTTCCGCAGGTAATCCGAGGCGCTTCGCGGCGGACTGGATAATTCGCTCGTTGGCTTGATGAGGGATGACATAATCAATGTCTTCAAGGCTCAGCCCGGCACCGGTCATTACTTTCTCGATGGAGGTGGGTACCGCGGCAGTGGCAAACCGATATACATCCTGTCCCTTCATGGAAAGGAAGATGCCGGTCTCATGTCCGAAAATGTCCGGCTTACCGGCATTTTCAACACTGGAAAAGGGGTGTTTCGCCACTTCGAACGCTTTTCCGGTCATATACTCGCCGCCGGTCCCGTCCGCCGCAAAAAAGGATTCGTAAATATTCGATGTGACCGGTGTCACTCCGTCACTCAAACGATTGGATAGGATAACCGCCCCCGCGCCGTCTCCGAAAAGAACGCAGGTGCTCCGGTCGGAAAAATCCACAAGCTTCGACAAACTTTCGGAGGACACAATGAGTACCGTCATCGGGCGGTCGGTATTCAGATAGTGCATCGCGACATCGAACGCCTGGACAAAACCCGTACAGGCGGCATTTAAATCAAAACAGAAAGCGTTCTCTGCTTTGATTTGTGCCTGAATGATGCATGCCAGATTCGGCGTGGTGTAATCGGGAGTAATGGTGGTTGCAATAATCATATCTATGGCTTTAGAATCAATCTGTGATGCTTCCACCGCATTTACCGCGGCTTTCACAGCCATTTCCCAGGTGGTTTGTCCGTCGCATAAGTGTCTTCGGGAAATTCCTGTACGGGTGGTGATCCACTCATCGCTGGTCTCGAGAATCGAAGCGAACATTTCATTATCCACTACCAGATCCGGCAGATAAGAACCCGTACCGAGAATTGTGTAAGGTATATTCACGATGTAGTTTCCTCCGTAATATATGCGACGGCTGAGATTTATGCCGCAACGCTTGCATTTATTTTGAGAATCGATTATTTTGATTATCAAAGATTCGACGTTATTCTACTCTCTTTGCCCCATCGCGTCAATATACGGAGGTACGCAGCCTATGAAGTCCTATCTTTTCCCCGGTCAGGGAGCCCAGTCCGTCGAAATGGCAGGCGAACTCCTCGCTTCGTTTCCGGCGGCCCGCTCGTTTTACGAGCAAGCCCGGTCGGTTACGGGAATTGACCTGGAGAATCTGTCCGCGGATCAACTGGGACAGACACGCTTCGCACAGCTGGCGATCGTCGTCCATAGTGTCGCCTCTCTCGAAAAAGAACGCTCAATCAACCCCATGACGGAACCGGTCGCGATGGCCGGATTCTCGCTCGGCGAATACACTTCCCTTTATGCCGGCGGGGTCCTTGATTTCACGGACCTGCTCCGCCTCGTCGACGCACGTGCGACGCGAATGCAGGATGCGGCGGAACGCCGCCCCGGTGCTATGTTTGCGATCATCGGCCTCCCGAATGAACAGATCGAGAAAGTGCTTGAAGATTATACGGACGTCTTTCCGGTCAACTATAACTATCCCGGTCAACTGGTCATCGCCGGTGATGTCGCCGCCGCCGAAGCCGCCGCCGAGAAGCTTTTGGAAACAGGAGCGAAACGCGCGCACCGACTCTTAACCAACGGTGCTTTTCACACGCCTCATATGAAGGAGGCCGCCGCCGCGTTGCGCGATTTCGCCACGGGTCTTCGCTTCTCCGCTCCGAAGACGCCGCTTTACTCCAATGTAACCGCCGCCTTGATTCCGGCCGATACCGATTTTCCGGCCTATCTTGAAAAACATATGGTCAGCCCGGTTCGTTTCACGGAAGAAATCCTCCGGATGAGAGACGACGGATACACCGATTTTATCGAAGTCGGACCGGGTCGCGTGCTGACCGGTCTTGTGAAGAAAATCTGATTCCCGTTGTGGTAAAATAACAAGCAGTGACGGATGAACGGGACCGCGATCGACCCGGGAGATTCCGTCGCGTTATACTGCCCGCGTTGGAAAAGGATGAATTTCATGTTGCCTGCAGAGAAAAATGCGCTCGGGAAGCAAAGGCTGTTTTCCTTCTTTGTCTTCCTGATTACGGTCATCGCCGTCAGTTTTCCGCTCTTTTCCGGAAGCCTTACTTCCGGACATGATCTTGAGTTCCATTTCCTTCGTTTTGCCGGGGTGAAAAACGGCCTTCTGAACGGCGATTTCCCGGTACGGATTTACTATTCGTTTTATAGCGGATATGGATATGGTTCCGCCTTCTTTTATCCTGATCTGTTTTTCTATCCTTTTGCGGGCCTTTCGGCGCTGGGCGTCGGAGAAATCATTGCGTTTAATTTGTTTCTTCTTGCAGCCAATATCGCGACGTATCTGGTCGCGGCATACTCTTTCCGCGGACTTTTTAATAGCAAAATCGCCTCCGTGATCGGAGCGGTTCTCTACACCGCGGCCCCTTACCATGTTCACCTGCTCTATACTCGTAAAGCCGTCGGTGAAATTGTTGCTTACATTCTGATACCTCTGCTGGCGTACGCACTCTATAATTTGCTGCGCGAGAATTTCTCAAAGCCTTACCTTTTGGTTATCTGTATGACCGTTCTTATCTACAGCCACTTGATTTCGGCGGTGCTTTGTGCCGGAATATGCCTGATTGCCTGTCTTTTCGGGATCAGGTCATTCATCCGAAATCCAAAGCTTATCCGGAAGCTCGGCCTTTGCGCACTGGTCTGTATCCTTTTGACTTTAGCCTTCTTTATACCGATGTTCGAACAGTTGTCCCACGCAAAGTATCTGCTTTCGGATGCGGAGAATTATCGGCCCGTTGACCATACCGTGAGCCTTAAGGAAATGTTTTTCGGGAAAGAGGAGAAAGGCTTTGGCTTTACGCTGATTCCTTTTCTCTTAATACGCCTCCTGTTTCTAAAAGATAAGAAGGAAAAGCCCCTGCTTACCGTCATTGATTTTTCCGCTCTTTTGGGCATCCTTTGCCTTTTTATCTCCGGATCGCTGTTCCCCTGGAGGTACATGCCTGCATTTACCGAGATCCTGCAATTCCCCTGGCGCGTTTATACCTACGCCGTGTTCTTTTTCACAATTTCGATTTGCGGTCTGATGATGTTAATCGAAAAAAGCGAAAAGTTTCGCGCTTTTTCCGGCTATGCGATGACCGGCATGGTGATTCTTCAAATCTTTGCCTGTGCCGTACTGGTCTTGAATACGGTTTTTTTCTCTACGATCAACGCCCCCTGGAAATCCGGAGAGCGAAACATTTATGCCGATAACGGAAATGAGTATCTGGATAGTGATATGGATCCGCTTTCCATTCAGGAATTGACCTCTGACGTGAACGCCCGGGCGGATGACGGCACAATCCTTCCTTCCGGACGCGGCGCCGGGATTCTTTGGGTCGAGCTGACACGCAAGTCCGATTTCGTCCGCGTTCCCCTTCTTTACTATTACGGGTATACCGCCTCATACGCTGCCCCGAATCAAGACGAAATACGCCTTCCGATTTCCCGCGGAAAAGAAACTCAGGTCGCACAAGTCGATACTTCCCTCATTGAGGCGGGTGGGCAGATCAAGGTTACGTACAGGCAGACCTCGCTTCAGCGATTGTCTTTCTATTTCAGTTTATCCGCTGCGGTGCTCCTTATCGCTTTTCAGGTACTGACCTTTTTCAGAAAGCGCAAAACATCCCGGGCGGGACTTCCCGATCCTCAGTAAATGCAAAAGGCCGCTCTCTCGAACGGCCTTGTTTCTTTTGCTCCCGGGGTGATTATCCGATTAACAGGCGGTGAAAAATCTTCTTGCCCTTCTTTACGATCGCTTCGCCGTCCGGAAGATCCTTCTTCCCGATCACATAGAAGGGATCCTCAATCACTGCGCCGTTCAGGTAGACACCTTTTTGTGCGATCATGCGCCGGCCTTCGCCTTTACTGCTCATGAGTTTTGCGTCAAAAAGAAAGTCGAGGATCGGTACACCGGCCTCAAGCTGCGCCTCCGTGAAACGGGTCGTCGGCATATCCTCCGATACTCCGCTCCCCGCAAAAAGTGCTTCCGCCTGATTCCGAACCGCTTCGGCTGTCTCGTCGCCGTGCACGATGCGGGTGACTTCGTAAGCGAGTTTCTTTTTGGCTTCATTGATGGCCGAATCGGTGAGCTTTGCGTATTCCGCAATCTCCGGAAGAGGCATGAATGTCAGGAGCTTCATGCACTTAATTACATCCGCGTCGTCAATATTCCTCCAGTACTGGTAGAAATCGTAAGGTGTCGTTTTCTTGGGGTCCAGCCACACCGCACCCTTTGCGGTCTTACCCATCTTCTTGCCTTCACTGTTTTCGAGAAGACCGAACGTCAGGCCGAATGCCTCGCCCTGCTCTTTTCTGCGGATCAGTTCGACGCCGCCTAAAATGTTCGACCACTGATCGTCCCCGCCCAACTGAAGAGTGCATTTATATTCCTTGTAAAGATGCAAGAAATCATAGCTTTGCATCAACATGTAGTTGAATTCCAGAAAGGTCAGACCCTTTTCGAGTCTTTGCTTATAACACTCAAAAGTAAGCATCCGGTTGACTGAGAAGTGCGGGCCGATTTCACGCAGAAAATCGATGTAGTTCAAGTCCAGAAGCCAGTCACCATTATTAACGATGATAGCTTTCCCGTCGGAAAAATCGATTACCGTTTCCATCTGTTTGATAAAACAGGCGACGTTGTGCTTAATATCCTCGACGCTCAGCATCTTCCGCATATCGGTTCGTCCGGTCGGGTCGCCGATCATCGCGGTTCCGCCGCCCATCAGAACGATTGGTCGGTGTCCGGCTTTTTGCATGTGACTGACAACCATCATCTGTACAAAAGATCCGACATGAAGGCTGTCGGCGGTCGGATCAAAGCCTACGTAAAACGTAACGCCCGGCTTCCCGAGTATCTCGTAGATCTCGTCCCTGTGCGTCGCCTGGGATATATACCCGCGCGCCTCGAGAATGTCGAATACGTTTTCAGCCATGATTCAATCGCCTCCCTAAGCAGTTATAATGACGGGAAAACCCGTGATTGTCGGACTATTGTAGCTTTTCGAGCCGGAAAAGTCAATTTTGGAAGACGCTTTGCGTTCTGTTTGGGTAATAGTATAATTATTAGCGATTACTCCCGCTCTTTCACCGCGGCCATTCGTTATTTCTATTACCCAAGGAGAATCAGTTGCAAAATAATTATGTTTTTGCCGATAGTGACAAGAGCCTCCTTTTTATCGACAGGCTCTTTGCGGATCAGCGCGGAAGTACCGGAAAGAGAATACTTCTCTTCTTCGTATACTCATCGCTGCTTCTTCTTTTTTGCACCAAAAACTCTCCCCTATATGTTTTCAATGACTGGGTGGACCCGAACGTCTATATGAACGTCGGGCGGGCAGTCAGTAAGGGCGCTGTTCTGTATCGGGATGTTTTCGATCAGAAAGGCCCGCTTTTTCTTTTGGTATTCTCGGTTCTTGCAAAATTACCGCCTTCTTCTATGATCGGTCTTTTTGCTTTGCAGTGCGTATCACTGACGGCGTCCCTGGAAATTCTATGCCGAACCGCAAAAATGTTTGTTTCGGGATCGGTATCATTTAAAATATGTCTGGTTTTTCCGATATTTTTGCTGAACTACCTCACCTATTATCAAGGCGGGGGTTCCATAGAAGAGCTCATGCTCCCCATGTTTCTGGGAGGAATGTATTTTCTGCTGAAATACTTTGCCGGAAAAACAGTTGCCGGCGACTTCGGGAACACCCTGCCTCCGGTTTCCTTTCTTACGCTCGGCATTTTTTCCGGAGTTGCCGTCTTCTCCAAAATCACTTTCTCCCTCTACTTCCTGATCTGTGCTGTTATGATTTTTCTCCACATGCTTTTATCGCATATGTGGTCCTCCCTATGGAAGTCAGTTCTTCTTTATGTTACCGGTATTTTTCTGACTGCGCTGCCCTGCCTGATATACTTTTCTGCAACCCGAAGCTTTGCGGATGCATGGAATGCATACATTTTGTTTAACATGAAGTACGCCGGAGGCCGCCAAACCGCATCGGCGCTGCTTGATACTGCCAACACATTATCTGTTTTGAACATTTTCAGTGTGCTTCTCATAGTTTTCGGGGTCATCGCGATTTTTGCCGGAGGCTTCCGGCTCACAACCTTCGGAAAAGCAGCCGCTTCCGCATCGATCCTCACACTTACGACCATGGTTCTGATTCCGTGCCGATCTTTTAATTATGTGTTCATTCCCCTTCTGGCTTTTGCGGGGATCGGCGAAATCGGTCTTTGCCTTCTCATCCGAAAATACCGCGAGCGCAAAATTCATAGCGCCGCCGCCAATAAAGTTCGCATTAACATTTCCGCTGTTGCGGTTATCAGTCTTGTTTTTGTAGCGGTGGTCGCCTTTAATGGACTTTGGCCGCAGTCGAGACTTTTTCGAAAAGAGGTCACCGGTATTGAAGCCATTGCAGAAACGATCCGGGAGACGTGGGATCAGGAAGGCTCGTCCGGAGAACCAAGTCTTCTGCTCTACGACTCATATGATGTCGGACTATATGACCTTAGCGATACCTGGCCGAAAATCAGATACTTTCAAGTTTGGGCGGTAAGCGGAACGACGTTAGAGAAAATGGTTATCGAGCAGGATCAGTATATTGCCGGAGGCCTTCCCGATTATGTAATAACAATCGGATATTTCGGGGAAAGTGATCTGGGGAGAGTTGATGCAATCAATCCCGACTATGAGATCATTGATTCTGAATCAGCATACGCACAGCTTTCAGATATGCGCATCACTCTCTACAAGAAAAAGTGACCGGACATGCCTTAAAATAGCATCATTCCGGTCACTTTTATTGTTTTCGTATCAGGACTTGCGATCGTCAGTAATTGGCTGCGGTTATCTGGGTAGTGTATTCGGCTTCTTGCTGCTCAACATACTCCGTCCATGGCATGTCGTCGCTTATGTCAACTGATATCTCTTTGGGGTCGATGATCGAAATCGACCAGTCAAAATCTACGACAACCTCATCACTGTAACCGTCATTGATGATCAGCTCACCGTCTTTGAAGGTAGTTGAGGACTTGTCGTCAACCAGATTTCCTGTCATTTCGATGCTGAAACCGTCTGCGCCGTCAATCGTCAGTTCCGCTTCAAAATTTTCTCCCTTTTTATCCTTGGTGTCCCACGCGATTTCGATGGTCGCGCCTATGTCCTCGCTCATTCCGTTGCTTTCGGCAAAGAGTTCCAGCTCTCCCTCATATACGCCCTTATTAATCGACTCATCCCAATTCATGCCCAGCTCGACTTCCTCCCCGTCTGAACTGAGTGTCAGGACGGCGGAGATATTGTCGGTCGGATTATTCCTGCCGCCGAGCAGCATCTCAAACTCAATCGCGATTTCTCCCTCTTGACCTTTCATGGTCAGGCTAATCTCATCCATGGTTACTTTCCTGACGTAATCATTTCCGTCAATATAGTAAGTAATTACAATGTCACCGTCGATTCGTAAATTCTTATACACGTCGAAAGCACTTTCCACTGACGCTTGATATCCTTCAAGCTCATATCCCTGATACGAGGTCATCATTCCGTCCAGCATGCCTTGCTTGTATTTATTAAGGAGCTCCTGCAAATACTTGTTTGCGTCCTCCTCGGTAATTTCATAGCACATCGCGGCCAAGTTGTAGTTTCTCCCGTTAATCTCTTCGGAAATGCTCTTCCCCTTGGAAAAATCAGCGTACTCTTCAAAAAACTTCGCCTCCCGGAAATACTCAGTGAGCTCGTCCATATCCTTCTTTCCTGCCGCGGTTTTCCCGAAAAACATATCCAGTACCTGATCCATATATTCCGGCGGGATTTCTTCTTCCATCCCAAGATCCTTAAAATCTTGTGAAAATGAATTCGGATCAAGGGTAAGGAACTTCGCTTCGGTGATTGCTTCCGGAATGGAAAGGGCAATCAGCTCGCGGGAAACATAAAGAAGGTTTCCTTCATAGACCTTATCCCCGTCATCAAGAATCAGCTCAAAAAGCGCCCTTTCCCCGCCGGCATCATACATAACATAAGCCTCTCCGCCGACGCCTTCCGATTCAACGGAAATCTCCGTTTTGGTAGGTTTCTTTTCATATTTACTTATGTCCAATATCTTAGAATTTTTCTTGTCCGAGAAAGTTCTTCCCAGCGAAACTTGAAGATATCGCTCAGGGTTGATCTGCTTCAAAACCTTATTGCGGAACATAAATCCAAGACCGGCGATCACCGCAAGAGCAATAATAACGGTCGTTAAAATAAACCGGGTGCTTTTCCCTTTTTTCTTCGCAACGGGAAGATCCGGCACCGCCGCCGTCAAAGGCTCGCCGCATGACTTACAGAAAGTCGCTTCCGGTAAATTATCAGTTCCGCACTTCGAACAATTCATATTTTTATCCTCCAATGGATGGCTTTTTCTGTTATTCAGTCTCAATTCCTTACTATAACAGAAATTCTCAGGAAATAATAAAGCCGCCCGGCAAATTCACCGGGCGGCTGACATGACGAGAAACGCCTTTATCTTCTGCTTCTCATGGCAAGAAGCCGAAGCAGCGTGATAATTGAGGCGGCCGCTGCGGCGACATAAGTCATCGCGGCTGCGCGGAGAACCTTTTTTGCACCGGAAAGTTCATTGTCCGTAAGGATGTCAGTCTTGTCCAGAATTTTGATCGCTCTCCGGCTGGCATTGAGTTCCACCGGGAGAGTCACCAGATAAAAAACTACCGCGAATGCAAACAGTCCGATACCAAGAAGAGAAAGGGCATTCCCGATGGTTCCGGATGCACTGTAACTGGTGATAATGATGCCGATGATCGCCATGTACGGGCCGAAGCGGGAACCGAGGTTGGCCAGCGGGGCAAGAACGGAGCGGATCTTATTGGGGATGAAACCCTTTGAATCCTGAATCGCGTGCCCGCATTCATGTGCCGCGACGCCGATCGCCGCAACCGAGGTGTTGTCATAAACCGAATCCGAAAGACGCAGCACCTTCTCTTTGGGAGAATAGTGATCGGTAAGCGTTCCGGAGACGCGCTCGACACTCACCGACTGCGCGTTCCCGAAAGAAGCGGAAAGCTCGTTGATTCTCAGAATCTCCTCTGCTGCCTGCTGCCCGGTTATTCCGCGTGCCGACTGAACTTTGCTGTACTTCTTAAACGTATGGCTGGTCCAAAAACTCGCAAACAGAGAGAAAAGCATCGTTGCTATTGCCAAAGGAAAACCAAAAGTGTACATGAAATCCCAAAAATCCATCGTTCCATCTCCTTTCGAGGTTCCTTGTCGCAGAATACGACTGCCAGTTATGCCAGGCAGATCTTGGAGAAGTCCGCCGCCTTGAGCGATGCACCGCCGACGAGTCCGCCGTTGATGTTTTTCTGCGCGAAAAGCCCCTGCGCGTTGTCCGCGCTTACAGATCCACCGTACTGAATGGTCATCTCAGCCGCATCGGAAGCGGAGTAAATCTCGCCCATGACCTTACGGATGAATGCACAGACTTCCTCGGCTTGCTCGTCGGATGCCACTTTGCCCGTTCCGATCGCCCAGATCGGCTCATAGGCAATGGTGATCTGACAAAGCTTGTCGGCCGGAATTCCGGCAAACGCAGCCGTAATCTGTCCCTTAATCCAGTCAAATGTCTCGCCGGCTTCGCGCTGTGCCAGAGACTCTCCGCAGCAAACGATCGGCTTGAGGCCCCATGTCAGGGCTGCTTTGATTTTTTTATTAACGGTCTCGTCGGTCTCCGCAAAATACTCTCTGCGCTCGGAGTGTCCGATAATGACATACGTAACACCGAGTTTGGCCAGCCATGCGGGTGAAATCTCACCGGTGAACGCACCCTTCTCGTTGAAGTGGCAGTTCTGTGCGGCGATCTTGATATTGGTATACGCAGTTGCTTCGAGCGCGGCGGGAATCGCAAGGAAAGGCACGCCGAGCGCAATCTTCGAGGTTGCGTCTTTTACCAGAGGCTTGAGTGCCTCGATCAACTTTACCGCCTCATTCGGTGTTCCGCTGTTCATTTTCCAGTTGCCCGCGGCAAATGTACGGCAGGGTTCCTTGTCAAGGAGGCAGTCAATACCGGGAAGAACTTTGCCCTCGATAAACTCGAGAGAAGCTCCGCCGCCGGTTGAAATATGCGTGACTTGATCAGCGTATCCGAACTGTTCCACGGCTGCGGCGGAATCGCCTCCGCCGATGATCGATACGGCATCAGATGCCGCGATCGCCTTGGCCAAACCACGTGTGCCTTCGGACAGTCTCGGGAATTCGAACACCCCTGGAGGGCCGTTCCAAATGATTGTATTCGCTTCGGAAATAGACTTGGAGAAAAGATCAACGGTCTTCGGACCGATGTCCATTCCTCTGCCGCCCTCCGGGAACTCCGAAGAAGCCACCGTCGTCAGGACGGCATCCGGTCCGAACATGTCACCGACAACATTATCAATCGGAAGAAGAAGATTGACGCCCTTAGCGGCAGCCTTCTCCATCAATTCTTTGGCGATCGGTATCATTTCTTCTTCACAAAGTGATGCGCCGATGGTATGTCCCTGTGCCTTGAAGAAGGGATAAGCCATTCCGCCGCCGATCAGAATCGTGTCAGCCTTGTCAATCAGACTCTCAATGACCCCGATCTTGTCGGAAACTTTTGCGCCGCCCAGGATGGCAACAAACGGACGTTTCGGAGCACTTAATGCTTCGCCCAATACTTCCAGTTCTTTTTGAATCAAATATCCGGAAGCGGACGGCAGGTAATTCGCAAGACCGGCTGTCGAAGCGTGTGCACGGTGTGCCGTACCGAAAGCGTCGTTGACGTAGAGTTCGGCAAGCGATGCGAGCTCCGCCGCAAACGCCGGATCGTTCTTTGTTTCTTCTTTATGAAAACGAACATTCTCGAGTATCAGGACTTCGCCTTCCCCGAGGGCAGCCGCTTTTGCCTTGGCATCTTCGCCGATAACATCCGCGGCAAGCACCACTTTCTGTCCCAGAAGTTCCGCAAGCCGATCCGCCGCAGGCTTCATCGAGAAAATCGGATCGGGGCCGTTTTTCGGGCGTCCGAGGTGCGATACAAGGATCACTTTCGCCTTATTCTTTATCAGATACTGAATCGTCGGGAGCGCTCCCCGGATTCTCTTATCGTCAGTGATTTCACCTGTCTTTTTGTCCTGCGGGACATTGAAATCCACGCGAACGATGACTTTTTTCCCGGATACATTCAGGTCTTCAACATTTTTCTTCGGAACCATGGCCATAACTACTCACACTCCTTGAATTTATTCACCCGTAGAGGGTCGGACTATAAAATAATCTCACTTACAGATCAAGCCATATCATTATACAGACAAAGCATGGTCGTTTCAATGAAAAACGGCATAATGCGCGACGAAAAAGCCCTTTGGATGACGGGCCGATTGATTAACGCCCGCAAGAGAGTTTTGTTTATATCTCCGGTTTATCCGACGAGATTCAATCGATCGACTTATCAATCCGAAAACGCACGATCTTCTTCGAGGTGTTCTTGATAAATTCTTCCTGCCTGATCTTGATCTGCCCGATCATCTTATAGGAAACCATTTCTTTATTGATCTTCTTCACCTGTTGATCGAAATAAGCCTCGATATCCGTCACACCGTCAGCCTTCAGCATTTCAAAATCAGGAAAAATCTCCGCGACGATCGTCTCCTTCTGCTTGTTCGAGCGACTCTCGCCCTCGAAAACGACGACCTCTTCGACGCCCCGAATCTTTGAGATCTTGAGTTCGATCTCCTCGGGATAAACATTCTTTCCGTTACTCAAAATAATCAGGTTTTTCCGACGCCCCGTTATGTAGAGCCAACCCTCTTCGTCGAGTTTTCCGAGGTCACCGGTCACGAAATAGCCTTCTTCATCAAAAACAGCCGCCGTCGCTTCCGGATCCTTATAGTATCCGAGCATGACGTTCGGCCCTTTGACACAGATCTCGCCCTCGCCGTCTTCGTTGGGATCCTTAATCTTCACCTGCTCATACATGATCGGCTTTCCGACACTGCCCTTTTTCTGGTAGAGGTTGCGGTTGCAGGATACCAGCGGAGCGCACTCCGTGATACCGTAGCCATTTAAAACCGTTATGCCGATCGCTTCAAATGTGTCGATGATGTCCTGCTTCAGCGCAGCACCCCCGCAGATTACCATCTCCAGCTCCCCGCCGAGCGGTTCCAACACACTCGCAAAAAGTTTGCGCCGTACATCGATCCCGATTTTACGAAGCGAGTTGCTGATTCTCATCATACGCCTCAACAGCTTCGCCTTGCCAGACGCCTCCGCCGAAGACCAGATTTTTGCATATAGTTTTTCCAGGAAAAGCGGCACCAATACGAGATGTGTCGGCTTGTACTCTTTGATTTCCTGAGCGATATAGCGAAGGCCGGAAGACAGGTAAAGCGGTACACCCTGTGCAAAATGGCCGACAAAATTGACCGTTGAGCCGAAGGTGTGATGCGGCGGAAGAAAATTGATTGTGCGGGGCGTCAGGTCAAAATAATACATGCCGTTCGTCATGTCGAGAACGATATTCTTCTGTGAGAGCATAACCCCTTTTCCGTTTCCGGTCGTTCCGGATGTAAAGACAATTGTCGCAAGGCGATCGGTGTCGATCGGATATTCGTAATATGAACGGTCGCCTGCATCGTAAAGTTCAGCCCCTTTTCGGGCAACGTCACCCAGCGGAATCGAGCCGGAATCTGCCTTTGTGCCCATGCAAATCCTGGTCATAATGGCCGGAACAGAAAGTACCGCCTCATCGATCTTCGCCTGTATCGCCGGACTGAATACAAGAAATTCGCAATCTGCCGCCCGCATGATGTCAGCGATGTCCGGAGCAGGAAGATCCTTGTCGATCGGGACAACGACGCTTCCGACAGACATCAGGGCAAAATACGAGCAAATCCAATCCACAGAGCTTTCGCCGATCAATGCAACATGCTTCCCGGAAAACCCCAATGAGATGAATCCCGTCCCGATACTGCGGATATACGTTCGCGCTTCATTAAACGTCATCCGGATCAGATCCTTATCGGCAGGCTTTGCCTTGTAGGCAAATGCCAGCTTATCCGGAAACCGATTCGCGACATTTTCCGTCATGATCCTGAAATCTTCAAAAACCGTTGTCTCGTAAAGCGGATAATCTTTCCTTCGCATAAATACCTCGGGCATATAATTTATATCTTACTCACAATTAACAATCATCGGTCAATTCCCTCTTTTTTTCAAGGGAAATCTGCTTTCTCTTGAAGAATCCTTCACTTCTTGATAATCTTCAGATAAGTATTTGTGTCATCTTGGCATCCTGTTAACCATTCGGGAGGTGTCTATGGAGAATTTGCATCCGATCCTTCTTGCGCTGATCGGTACCGGCTTCACTTTTCTCATGACATCCCTGGGGGCTGCCATGGTCTTTATTTTCAGAAAAGATCTGAGCGATAACATCCAGCATATTTTTCTTGGTTTTGCGGCAGGTGTCATGATCGCCGCCTCCGTCTGGAGTCTTTTAATCCCGGCAATCGAGCAGTCTTCAGCCTGGGGTAATTTCAGCTTTATTCCCGCTGCCGGCGGCTTTATTCTCGGTGCGCTTTTTCTGTTCGGACTGGATAATCTGCTTCCGCATCTCCATCTCGGCAGCGACGCTCCGGAAGGCGTACCGAGCAAGATGCAAAGAACTTCGCTTTTGTTTTTTGCGGTCACCCTTCACAATATTCCCGAAGGCATGGCAGTCGGATTAGCTTTTGCATTGGCCGGGAGTCGGGATAATGCTGTTGCGCCAACCATGGCGGCGGCAATCGCTCTTGCCGTCGGTATCGGAATCCAGAATTTTCCGGAGGGAGCCGCGATCTCCCTCCCGCTTCGTCACGAAGGATTCACCGCCAAAAAGGCCTTCGCATATGGTAGTTTCAGTGGTTTCGTCGAGCCGATTGCGGGCGTCCTGACCGTACTGATCGCCGGTGCGGTCGTGTCAATCATGCCGTGGCTTCTTTCCTTTGCGGCGGGGGCGATGATCTATGTAACCGTCGAGGAACTGATCCCCGAGGCGAACACCGGAACGCACTCAAACTTCGGGACGCTCGGCGTCCTTGCCGGTTTTGTTATTATGATGATTCTGGATGTCGCGCTCGGCTGACCTTCTTGAATTTGTCTTTTTGCCTTGACAAGCGTCCGTCAGGGGTTTATGCTTTGAAAATCCGAGTTCAATTTTTAAGAAAGGGAGGTGAAGTTTGATCATGATGTTAACCATTAAACGCCGTACAATTCGTACTTCCAGAGAAATGACCATGATTATCGCTTCGGGTTTTTCATCCGCAGTAGCCGATATCTACACCTCTCCGCCGACGTTTTCGTAGAAACTTGTTTTCTTGAGTCGTAACGTCCCGGAGGGTAGAACCCGACGGGACTTTTTTTACGTCCGAGCCTGTGAAGCGAGTCTCGTCAAAAACGAACAGAAACCGATGTCAAGTCAGATAGTGATCCGGCTTGTCACCATCGAAGGAGGCCCGCCATTCCAGGCGGCGAACAACTATGAGTCCAGTTTCTTCATTCAAGAACTTCCTGCTGATGCCCAGGGACAAAGAGTTTTCCCGTAAGCTATGGAAACTCATGATTCCGATGGCGCTTCAGCAGTTGATGCAATCCTGTGTCTTTGTTTTCGACACCATTATTGTCGGAGGTCTCGGAGACGAGTTTATCTCAGCCTCCGGACAGGCGGGTCATTTGACCATGCTGATGTGGTGCGGACTTTACGGAGCATCCAGCGCGGGTGCAATTTACGCTGCCCAGTACTGGGGAAAAGACAAAGATGTTCACGGCGTACGTAAAGCGTTTTCGGCGACGGTTTTGTTCGGCGCTGTCATCGCTATCCCTTTCTTTATTCTTGGTTTCTTTTTCCGGGAACAGGTGATGTTTGTCCTTACCAAAGATCCGCTGACCCGCCAAATCGGTTCACAATATCTCTCCATTGTCAGTTTCTCGTACCTCTTCTGGATGGTTTCATCCATGTTTGCAAGCATTCTCCGATCGGTTGGAATTACCCGGATTCCGATGATCGCATCCGGAATATCCATCGCGATCAATGTTGCCATGGACAGTGTCATCGTTTACGGTTTTCTGGGCTTTCCGAAATGGGGAATCAGGGGCGCGGCCTTCTCCACGGTGGTCGGCAGTTTTGTTGAGTTGATGATCCTCTTTATCTTTGCAAGACGTGCCAAGGCGCCCGTTGCAATGCGAGCTAAGGACTTTGTCAAGCCCGAAAAAGACCTCCTCAAGAAGTTTGTCCGCGCGGCGATTCCGCTGATGGCTCAGAATCAACTCTGGGCTGCCGGTGTCACGGTCTACAGTATTTGCTTCGCCTACCTTGGCGTCGCGGCCTCCGCTGCGTATAACACCTACGGCACACTCGGTGAACTCATGAACATCATCTTCATCTCGGTCGGCGGTGCGGGCGGTATTATGATCGGTCACATCCTCGGCGCCGGAGAAATCGAACGCGCGAAAAACTACGCCTGGCGGCTCCTTCGGATCATCTTTATATCCGGCGTCCTGCTGGGGCCGTTCTTCTTCCTGATGAGAGATGTTTTGCTCCTGCCCTTCCCGAACCTCTCGGACCGGACGATTCAACTTGCCCGACAGGCACTGATGATGATTTCCATGGTTATCTGGGCGCGAGGCATCAACTTCACTACAATGAACGGGATTCTCCGTTCGGGCGGAGACACCCTCGGCGCCGCAGCGATCGACATCTGCATGTTGTGGTTTTACGGCGTGCCGCTGGCGCTTCTGGTCAGCTACGGATTAAATCTTCCGTTCTGGGTGCTTTTCGCGATTGTTTGCTCAGAAGAAGTCGTGAAAGTCTTTATCAGCATCGCAAGAATCCGGAAATACAAATGGGCAAAGCGTCTCGTATGACGCTTTGCCCATCCTGCTTCTTTTTTAGGATGGTTCATGCTATTCGATTATCTCTTTCTCTTCAGCAGAATGATGGCCAGTGCACCAAGCACCGTTAGCGCAAGAACCCCTCCGCCGACCCAAAAAACAATCGGAGAAATTCCACCCGTTGAACCGCCCGTCCGAGTATTGTTATTTGACTGCCCGCCGGATGTTTGAGATGTGGAAGGTTCGGGGGAAGGTGTTGACGTCGCCGTCGGAGTAGGTGTCGGTGTTGCTGTCGCTACAGGTGTCGGCGTTCTCGTCGGCTCTGGTGCAGGAGTCGCCGTTGGTACAGGTGTCGGTGTCAATTCCGTAGATTTCTCTGTGGTCACATCTAATCTTACGGAATTTTCAGATGCTTTTACCGTAGCCGTTTCCTTGATTCTTTGATAGAAATCATATTGTGTTCCGCTCGAAAGACCGCTGAAAACATTACTGTCCTGCCAAGTTCCCGTGGTAACATCCGCACCGTTTTGCACCTTTTTATATTCATAACCCGCAACCGGAGACAATGTGACGGTATGTTGAGTTTTTCCGGTTAAGACCGGTGCTGCGGGTGCAGATGCATTCATTTTCTGAACAGCTGATGTCGGACTGCTTGAAATAATGCCGGTTTCAAAGCTACTGCCGATTACAACTGAAATCTGGAAGCCGATATCTGCCTCCGCCAATGTGTACGTAGAACCCGTCGCTGATGTTATGTCGCTGCTTCCCCTCTTCCACTGGTATTGAAGCGTACCGATGTTGTTGCTGCCGCTCAATGATGCCGTTAGCGTTTGTCCGAAAACAGACGTCCCCGAAATGTTCGCCGTTCCCGTCAACACGGGATTGTCTGTAACCACTGCAAGCCTTGATGAAACATTTGATGCATTATGCGTAGATGTTTCTTTAATTCTCTGATAAAAATCATACGCAGTGGTACTGTCAAGTCCTGTGAACACATTACTGTCTTGCCATGTCCCCGTAGATAAAGCGGCGCCTTCTTCCACCCGGATATATTCATATCCTGTAACCGGTGTCAGAATTACAGACGAATGGGTCTTGCTGTAAAGTACCGGTGCAACCGGTGAAGCCGCATCTGCTTTATTAACGACAAGTGTCACGGTTGTTGTTTCCGTGGTGTAATTCGCGCTGTCAGTCGGCGTGAAGGTAACTGAGTAAGCCGTCGTTCCGCTGTCTGATACACCTGGTTCCGCCGTTCCGTCCGTCCAGGAGAACGAGCCTGCTACACTTGTCGATCCGCCTGTAAGTATTGAGTCGGACAGCGTGTCCCCGTACGTGATCGCGGAAGCGGACGGTGCTGTGGAGATGGAAGGTGTTGCCTTACTGACGGTAAGTGTCACGGTCGTTGTTGCGGTATTGTAATTGGCACTGTCTGTGGGTGTGAAAGTAACCGAATACGCTGTAGAGCCACTGTCGGAAACAGACGGTGCCGTTGTTCCGTCCGTAAAGGAGAACGAACCTTCTACGCCTGCCAATCCACCTGTAAGTATCGAATCAGACAGCGTATCTCCATAGATAATGCCTGAAGCAGTCGGAGCGCTCGCGATAGCGGGAGTTTCCTTGTTCACAACAAGGGTCACGGTGGTGGTTGCGGTAGTATAATTGGCACCGTCTGCGGGTGTGAAAGTAACCGAATACGCTGTAGAGCCGCTGTCGGAAACAGAAGGTGCCGTAGTTCCGTCCGTAAAGGAGAATGACCCCGCTACGCTTGCCGCTCCGCCTGTAAGTATTGAGTCGGACAGCGTGTCCCCGTATGTGATTGCGGATGCCGTCGGCGCCGTTGTGATGGCCGGAGTTGCCTTACCGACGACAAGCGTCACGGTGGTGGTTGCGGTATTGTAATTGGCACTGTCTGTGGGTGTGAAAGTAACCGAATAATGCGTCTCTTCACTATCTGAAACAGAAGGTTCCGTTGTGCCTGTTGTCCATGAAAATGTTCCTGCCGTGTTTGCGGAACCTCCGGAAAGTGTCGAATCGGACAGCATCTGTCCGTATGTGATTGCGGTTGCCGTCGGCGCTGTGGTGATGACCGGAGTCGCCTTACCCACCGTAAGCGTCACCGTTGTCGTAACCGTTCCGTAATTATTACTGTCCGATGGAGTGAAGGTAACTGAGTAAGCCGTCGTTCCGCTATCCAATACCGATGGCTTCGTCGTTCCCGTCGTCCAGGAAAAAGATCCTGCTACGCTTGCCGATCCGCCTGTAAGTATTGAGTCGGACAGCGTGTCTCCGTATGTGATTGCGGAAGCGGATGGTGCCGTCGTGATGGTAGGTGTTGCTTTGCCAACCGTCAGTGTTACTGTTGTTGTCGCGGTGTTGAAATTGTTGCCGTCTGTCGGCGTGAACGTAACGGAGTAATGCGTCTCTTCACTATCTGAAACAGAAGGTTCCGTTGTTCCTGTTGTCCATGAAAATGTACCCGCCGTGTTTGCGGAACCTCCGGAAAGTGTCGAATCGGACAGCTTCTGTCCATATG
>CAZCTO010000011.1:39909-80790 GCA_964501725.1 uncultured Oscillospiraceae bacterium
ATGATAGGTGTTGCTTTACCAACCGTCAGGGTCACCGTTGTCGTTGCGGTATAGTAATTGGTACCGTCTGAGGGGGTGAAAGTAACAGAATACTCCGTGAGCCCGCTGTCTGATACGGAGGGTTTTGTCGTATCTGTTGTCCAGGAAAAAGAACCTGCAACACTTGCCGAACCGCCTGTAAGTGTCGAATCGGACAGGGTATCTCCGTATGTTATCCCAGAGGCAGACGGAGCCGAAGTGATGACAGGTGTTGCTTTTTGCACTGTCGTCGAGGTATAGGTGATGACTTCGGTTCCCGTAATTGTTCCCGTCATCGCGACCGGCGTCACTCCGAATCCGATGTATTTACCGACATCCGAAGCAGACAGAGTATATTTATATGCTTCTGCGCCGGATATTGCTGTCTTATTCAAGCCCGTATTGCTATCTGCCCGGTACCATTGGACCGTTGAAATATCCTGCATATCGTTTTCTGCATCGCTGTAGGAAAAGCTGCCGGACAGCTCCTGTCCGTATGTTGGCGTACCTTCGATTTGAACTTCTGAGGCAACCGGTGCTGCATTATTGTTTTGATAAACAATATTGTCAAACATCGCATAAATATCCGCACCTGCTCCTGTAACACTAACGCGGATCTCGTCGATGTTTTCCCAGTCAAAAGTCACCTTGTTCGGTGTTTTGACGTTTACATCGGATTTTGTGTAAAGTTCCGTACCGGCAGAGTACCCCTTAATTGTGTAAAGCGTTGATCCGGCTGTTCCGCTGTCATACAAATGCATGGTGAACAATTTGAATAGGGCACTGTCGCTTTTCTTGATGGAAAGACTTGTAACCGCCGCCCCCCCTGAAGTTCTCAGTGCCGGAGTATCATCCTGACCGCCGCTGCTGTAGTATGTCATTCCCAAATTAAGCGAGGACCTGAATACAAATTCATCGATCGCTGTCGTGTAAGGAATACTTGTGCCGTTTGGATATGTCCCGCCGAGATCATCAAACGTAGCAACAGAAGCGCCTGCCGGAAGCGGGTCGTCATACACAGGTGTAACATTGATGTTAAACGTCTGCCCGGTGATTTCATATGTACCGTCGCTCACCTTAAACCCGAAACTGTCGCTTGTTGTATCGGAATGATCGTGAACATATCGAATTTTGCCTTCATCAATGTTCCCTTGCGTGAAGGATGTAATTTCAACTCCCGGGTTGTCCGTATTTTCAAGCCTTCCGTGTGTTAAGGCAGTCGTTACGGTGAATTGGAGCGCAGAAGTCACCGAATCATTATCATTTGCCTTGAGGACTGTATTTGCAATGCTTGCCGTTCCTCCTTCGGCAATGGTCACTGCTGTGTTTGTTTCCACGTACGGCACCGGACTGCTGGTTGAATCTTTGTAAACGATGTTGTCAAAAGCCGCGGCAATATCCGCGCCGGATCCCGTAACACTGACACGGATCTCATCGATATTTTCCCAGTCGAACGTCACTTTGACCGGAGATTTCACGTTTACATCTGTCTTGGTGTAGACCTCGCTTCCTCCGAGATATCCCTTAAATGTATAAAGCGATGATCCGGTTATGCCGTTGTCGTAAAGGAACATGGTATAAAGCTTGAAGACCGAGCTGTCACTTCTTCGGATCGTAAGTCCCGTGATACTCGAACCGGATGTCTTCAGTGCGGGAGTATTGTCCTGGCCGCCGGTGCTGAAATATATCATTCCCAGATTAGCGGAGGATCTGAACGCAAAACCGTCAATGGCCGTTGTGTAGGGGATGTCCGTATCGTTTGCATATGTTCCGCTCAGCCCGTCAAACGTTGCCTGCGATGCACCGGAGGGAATCGGGTCGTCATATACCGGCGTCACCGTAATCGAAAAAGTCTGCCCCGTCAGTTCGTTTGCACCGTCACTGACCGTAAATCCGAAACTGTCGCTTAAGGTATCGGTATGATCGTGTACGTAACGAATTTTGCCGCTGTCAATGTTTCCCTGCGTGAAAGTGGAGATCGAAACTCCGGGACTGTCCGAATTTTCGAGCCGTCCGTGCGTCAATGCAGTCGTTACGGTGTATTGAAGGTTAGCGACTACCGAATCATGATCGTTTGCTTTCAGGTCCGCGTCCAATATGGCGGTTGTACTGCCTTCCCACACCGTCAGTCCGCCATTAACATCTATATAAGGCACCGAACTGACCGTGTTGGTTTCATATACAAGATTGTCAAAAATTGCCGCTACATCAATATAGATTCCGGATATTGCCGTAATCCGGACTTTACTGACTTGATCCCATCCTGAAAATGTGATTGTATCTATTCCGGAAATACTGACGTTTCCCGTTGTATAGACCAAAGTTGCACCCTGATAACCGTCAAACCGGTAAACATCGGCTCCGATATTTACAGTTGCATCATAGTAGAGCGAACGTAACGCGAAGTTTCCGCTGTCACTTCGCTGAAATTCTACCCATTCAATCGGCCCTGCCAAATGCGTCACCACCCCCGCTGATCCGGACGCTCCTAAAGTAGTGACATAATCCATTCCTTGGCCGGCTGACGTCGAAAAACGAAAACCGTCAATCGGCATAGCCTCGGGAATCTGCTCGTTATTTTCATAAACCAAGTCTTCAAAGTCGGCCGTTCCCGTTGCAGCAACTACTTTAAACATCGGTAGAGTTAAAACAATAATCAATACAGCCAATACAAACGAAGCAGTCCTTTTAAACATATTTTTCTCCCCCACTATATTAATTACCCCGAGTTTTTTTAATCTTCCTGATATATTTCGCGTACTCCCTGCATTGAATCAGGCCCCACTCGTGTGCCCAGATTGCAGTTTTTACACGGATGTCCTCTTCTTCCAGCCCCGTATCGGCTAAGAACCGATCGAAGTTTGCTTCGTAATTTGCGATAAGCCGTTGCTCCAACTCGACTACATTGCGAAGATGAGCGTCAAGAAACCGGTCCAGTTCCTCTTCGCTCATCGCTCCCGAAAAAAAGAGCTGCATCAGAAATGCATCTCTCGAAATGAAGTCTTGCACGGAATTCTGTCGGATCTGCGCTGAATTTATCTCCCGTCCTTTTTCCGTGATTTCATAGACATTTTTGTCAACCGTTTCGCCCTTTGTCGTATGTTTAAGTATGATCATTTCTTCCCGGACGAGCCTTTTCAATGTGCGATAAATCTGGGTTTGATCCGCCGGCCAAAAGTATCCGGCAGCGATATCGAATAATTTCTTGATATCATAGCCCGACAGCGGCTTCATGGATAAAAACCCCAGAATTCCGTTTTCCAGTGTCATGTGAAAAGCACCCTCGAATATAGGACTTGTACTATATTTATTATACAGAGGTGCGTAACACCCGTCAATTTAATTATGGTATGAATTATTTCATTGATCTTCTCAGATTCATCGTGCAAAGATCTGCCCGGCTGATTAGTCTTTATTCATCATTTCTTTTAATTGCAGATCGTTAAGTATTGCCGTCGTTTCCGACTTATCTGTTCCGCAACGACATATCTCCGCGTCTTTTGAATTTGCATATCCGCAAAAACCGCATATCCAGCCTCCGGATTTGATTACCGCGGAATCTGACTTCTCTTTCTCCTGAACCGCGCGTATGTCCGGCTCAATGAGTGCGATAGCCATGGCGTAAATTCCAAAGAGAAATCCCCAGAAGAACCAACCCTTTCCGGGATAACCTTTGTTTACAACAATCGCTTTTGTAACAAAGCCCCAGAAAAAACAATTCACCAAGTAAACCGGAATCAGGATCGGATACAAATTCTCCATAGACACCTCCCGATGAATGAAAAGAAACACTGCCGCATTGAAGCCGGATATCTTCTTCCATTTCACACTGTCAGGATTGTTCTGTCAAGCCGGAGTATTTCTTTTCTCGAAAACACGCTGTAGTCTACTCAAATGTTACGACAATCGGCTCCGATTCAAGAATATAATCTCCCGGATTTTCGGGATCAAAAGCAACGACTTTAAACTCCAGTTTTTCAATCATGTCGATATTGTATTCATCCAGATAATATCGGAACATAAAAATGTTTTTATATGCCACCTTTCCATCCAAAACGAGTGCATGAAAGATGGAACCAAACATGTTACCGTTAACAGAAGTATCAATGAGTTGAACGGTGACATTTTTCCCGGAAGTGTTCTCAAGGAATATCGGCAGATTAATGCCGTCATAATCAGGGATTTCGACGGGAATTCCAAGCGAAACCTTAATACCGTCCTGTTCTAAAACGACATCTCCCATCGGTTCGAAAACCTGCGTGTAATCCTCACTGCCGACTGTTTTCAAAGTAATTATCGGTGATCTGCTTATCGTCGAAAATTGATCATCCATGACAGCCAGTTGAAATTCAATGTCCTTAATCTCCTCTATGCCGGCAAGCTTCAAATCCCGGGCATAGATCATCATGACGTCATTTGCTTTCTTGCCCGCTGCGATCATCTTTCCGGAAAGCATGAGATCAACCATTGCACCGTTAACAGAAGACCATTGGGCAACAAACATAACATCCGTCACACCGTTGTTTTCGATGAATACAAAAATTTGCGGTCCGAGCTCATTATCCCATGACATTCCGGTCACTTTGACAGTGATATTATCCTGATCAAAAATCAACTGCTCCGGCAGGGACACCTCTCTATTGACCGGTTCGTCAATCTGTTCAACGGTTTCCCTTGGCTTAACCGTTTCACCCGGAATTGACGTACTGCTCGTTTCGGTCGGTTTTGCTGACTGCGTTTTCTCCGTCGGCTCAAAAGCTTCGTCACCTATACCCCACCAATGATCCGTTTTGTCATCTTCATCATCCTGCCTGTCGACATGGTTGCCCGACGAACAGGAGCAGATTCCCAAAAGCATGGATAACACAAGAAACAACACCCATAAACTCTTCATGAAATTTCTCATGCAATACTCCTTCTCTTACCGGTCTTCACCAACACAAGGTAATGAACTGATTGATATATCGCATTCATCATTATCGTGCAGAGCATGACTTACCTTCTCGAAAAGATCTTTGTTTCCATATCCTCCGCCTCGATTGTCACCGAAATGGCCAACTTATCAATATCCTCCGCCGTAATGCTTTGATCGGGATGGCGGTGCTCAAGCTGATCGTTATGTTCTTCAGTTACAGGGATTTATCTAACTCGCTGTCTGTATCTCGACCGCCGTACATAATGCGGATAATGGTCACTTTGTTATTACTCTCGTCAGGAACATAGAAAACACAAAAATTATCTACCGGCATAATCCGCAAACCACGACTGTACCAGGGTTCTTTTTCATATACACGAAATCGTTTTGGAAGTTGCATCAGGCCCATTATTGATTCTTCCAGTCTGTTTAGCAGACCCGTCGCAGTTTGCGGCGAGCCTAGCTCGAGAGCAATGTATTCAAAAATGCCTCGCAAATCTGTATACGCCTGTCCCGAGACTTCAACCCGATATATCATAGATGGTAATCCTTACGAATCTCGGCAAATACTTGAGCCGCACTTAGGGTACGACCTGCCTTCATATCCTCATAACCCTTTTCTAACGCTGCATCCAACTGCGACTCCGACAAAGAGCTGACATTTTCCGGAACCGAAGATGGAATTTTTACATCAAAAGGAAGTCCCTTCTGAAGGATAATCTGCTTGTAGAAAATATTGATTGCATTGGACGCAGGAATGCCCAGCGTAGACAAAATACGTTCCGCCTCTTCCTTCACCTCCGGCTCAATTCTCGCATACAAATTCGCTGACTTTGCCATCGCTCATCTCTCCTTTCCAAAAACGTATTGAAGTAATATAATTATAAGTATTTGTACGCACAACAGCAATACAAATTGGCCAGCTTAGGTTGCGAAAAATATGAGTTATTGTAGCGGCTCGCTCTTCTTCCTCCTATACCCTTACAACGACACTTCCTCTTTTATGCCCCGTGTCGACGTATCGGTGTGCCTCGGCAATTTGATCCAGTGAGTAGCTTCGGTCGATGACCGCCTTCAGGGTACCTTCTTCGATCAACTGACGAAGTATTGACAGGTCCTTGCTTTTATCTGCCGGCTTTCGGATGCCGGTCGCCGAGAATACGGCCTTTCTCTTTCCGGCAATTGAAGTGAGTAACATTTGGAGCATCACCGGGCCGGTCGGGACCGTGGTCATGTAGACTCCGCCCGGAAGCAGCGCTTTTTTGGATCGCGTGAAACTGCTTTTCCCGACCGCGTCAAAAATAATCTGATAGGCATTCTCATCTGCCAAGTAATCGGTCTTCGTGTAATCGATCACCCGATCCGCCCCCAGGTCGCGCACGAGTTGCTGGTTATTCGGTCCGCAGACACCGGTGACATGGGCTCCGAAATGTTTGGCGAGCTGAACCGCATAAACGCCGACTCCGCCCGAGGCACCGATCAGAAGGACGCGGTCGCCTTTTTTGATTTTTCCGGAATCGCGGAGGAAAGGAAGCGCGGTGATCGCGCCTTCGCTGATGGCGGCGGCCTCTTCGAAACTGACGTTTTGCGGCTTTTCGAAAATCGCCTCGGTTTCGGCAAGTGTAATGTATTCCGCGTTTGAGCCGAACTTGGCCCCGGAGGAGCCATAGATCCCGTCGCCGACCTTGAAGCGGGTGACGTCTTTTCCAATCGCTTCGATCGTTCCGGAAATAGCGTCCCCCGGGATTTGTTTCGGATGGGAAAGCCCCGTGAACAGACGCGCGACCGCCGGATCGCCTTTTCGAAAAGCGCTGTCCGCCGGTGCCGCCACGGTTGCCCGGATTCGAATCAGGACCTCGTTATCCTTCGGCGCGGGCTTTTCCATATCCTTGATGTAAAGGACTTCGGGACCGCCGTATTTTTTGCATTGAACCGCTTTCATATTAGCCTCCTTATTTTCTTGTCCGTCCGGCGGACTGTTTTCTGACTAAAAAGCGATCTAAACCAAGCCCTCCGAAAAGGGCACTTGAAAAGGGTGTAATGGGTCATTTTCTTATGGGATTACATGGATGACAACTTTGCCGCCGGCGTGACCTGCCTTCAGGTATTCAATGGCAGCTCCCGCCTCAGGGAGTGAGTAACGCTTATCAATCACCGGACGGATCCGGCCTTCTTCAACGAGATTTATGACAAACGAGAGATCTTCGACACTTGCCTTGCCGGCGAGAATGCGGACCTTCCGGCTTCCGACAGAAAGAAACGGTCCGAGCAGGAAAAACCTGAAAATTTGAGAAAGCGCGCCGCCGACCATTACGCAGGAACCGCCCGGCGCCAGGAGCTTTTTATATGTGAAAAGCGAATAGTTTCCGTTAATTGCGAGGATAATGTCGAAATTTCCCGGAAGAGAACTCAGCTTGTCCTTTGTATAATCGAGGACACTGTCCGCTCCGAGGGAGGTGACTAATTCTGTTCTTTTGGAACTGCAGACGGCGGTCACATGAGCGCCGAAGTGTTTGGCGAGCTGCAGTGAAAAGAGGCCTACTCCGCCGGAAGCCCCGACTATCAGGACGCGGTGTCCGGGCTTTATCCCGCCTTTGTCGCGAAGACCCTGGAGCGCCGTGAGTGAAGCCATCGGAACGGCGGCGGCATCTTCATAGGAAACGGAGTCGGATTTTCTTGCCAGAAGATTTTCCGGTGCCGCGGCATACTCTGCGAGTCCTCCGAAATTACTTGCAGAGAGATCACCGAAGACCGGATCGCCGACCTTGAATTTCTTGACCTTCGGCCCGACCGCTTCGATTCTTCCGGCGATGTCGGCACCGAAGATGCCGCTTTTCGGGCCGATGCCCATCTGCATGGAGCGATAATCGGCGGCATTCAGGGAGACTGCGTGTACTTTGACCAGGACCTGACCTGCAGCCGGAACCGGCTTTTCGACTTCTGCGAGTCGCATGCCGGAAGGAGCGTTCTTTTTCGAGTAGACCATTGCTTTCATAACGTTACTCCTCTGTTTTCTTGTACCCGAAGACTTCACCGATCGGTTTACCGAATGCATCCGCGATACGGAATGCGAGCTCCAGCGAGGGCGAGTACTTCCCGGCCTCGACGGCGATAATGGTCTGACGGGAGGCATTGGTCTTCTCCGCCAACTGTTGCTGCGTCATCTCGCCCGCGAAAAACCGCAGCGTTCGGATATTATTTGTAATCTCGAAGCTTCTCTTACCCACGTGAAATCCCCCTTCGATAGAAAAACAACCTGCTGAATCCCTCCAGAATGGTTCCGACGCTGAAGGAGATAAAAATGATGTTCATCATGATTGCCGTTGAATATCCCAAATAGGCATAGACCAGTGCGGTGACAAATCCGATTCCGGCAACCACAAACCCGACGCGCATGGCTTTAAGTTCAACGAGTTTGTCCATTTCATCGACAACCATTTCGGCGGCTATCTCTTTCTCGATACGCTTGTCGTCGGTCTTACCGGTCTCCATTTGCTCGCGTATGGCAATCGATATCGACAGCAGTATATGAAAAGCAATTTCGATCACGATGGATGCAACGATCCCGACAACAATAAATATAAGAATGGCTCCTGCCCAGAACTTCAGGTCATCCGAAGCGGCCTCGCCGGTTTTAACTTTTCCGTAGATGTAGATACAGTAGGACACCAGAACAGCGATTCCCGCAAGAATCGACACGATAGCTCTTTTCTCAGAATATGACATAATGATCACCCCCGGCATGTATGTTGTTGTATTCATAATGTAACACCCGATATACATTATGTCAAGCACATTGTACATCATGTGCAATTTTTCAAATACTCGGTTCGTTCCGACCATAAGAAAGAGCACGAAAAGAGACTTTTCGCGCCCTAAATTCGTCACCTTTTCGATTCCGGATCACTAATCATAAAAATCTTTCTTGTTCGGGGCCGGATCCTCCTCATAGATCGCTTCCGCGGGGATAAATTCGCAGTTGAATCGATATTCCGGACGATCATAAACAAACTCGGTCACATAAGGGAGCGGAGCGGGTGCGATGCCCTGTTCCGCGGCGGCGACGATCGGAGCGGGAAGATCAAAAAACGCTCCGACTTTAAGCATGTACGGCAAACTGGAATTGCCGTAGTAGTACTTGTCAAAATACTCTCCATACCCGCAATATTTGTCTTTGAGATGTTCGAGGTATATGCGGATTGTGTAGTGCTCCCCGGGTTGGAGTGCGGGAATCGCCACATTATTAGGGGCGTAAACCTCGTTACCGTTTCCGCAACTGACCCCGACCGTACCCGCGCGCGTGGTCTTTGTGTTCGAGTAATTGTGAACATAAACATCGACATAAGCCGGGCTGTATAACTTGAACCCCCAAAGGCGAAGGAAGGTGACGTTGAGCGGATTTTGTTTCTGCGCGAGGATCGATTCCTCAAGCCCTTCAGCAAGCCCTTCGGCAACATCCTGGCGCACCTGTTCCGTGATCTCCTGCGCCGCAGGACTGTCTAAGGGCACACCTGCTGCTTTTAGCGCCTCATCGACGGCGACCTTGGTAATGTAGTCGATGCCTTGAGCAGCCAGTTGATCCAGATTCGGAAGACTCGGCGGGAGGCCGATGGAAGCGAGGCCGTAGTCGATCACATACGTCACGGCTTTTTTTAAATATCCCTTTGCGGTATCGCCGATCGGCAGGTAATCCACAAGATTGACCACGGAGGATTTCGCGTCGGAATATGCCTCCGACACCCCGTCATAAATCGCTTTCAGTAAACCAAAAAACTCATCCCAGAAGCCCGGATTTCCCTTAACATAATGCATCACCTGACCCGGATAGATCAATTCGTCTAAAAGGGCCTTATAGGACTCCCGAGTCGCGGAAGGATACATTTCCTTAAATAATTCGTAGGCAAGAATATACTTCTCCCCATTGCCGATGCTGAAGGTCATTTCCTCCGGTTCGATATATCGCGTGACCTCATACCATTCTTCGGAATCGGAGTCCGCCCAATAAAGATTTTGATAACGGATAAATTGGACATAAGGCATATTCGATTCCACGGTGATTTTCTGGACTTCATTCTGGGTTTTTGCGTTTACCGTATATGCGATGGTTAACATCTCGGACGGGAACGCATGCAGAAGGGAGGGGTTCTCGTCATCCGGCACGTAGAAAATTGCCCGTACATAGTAGTAAATTCCGCCCATCGCCGCCAAGTCTTCCTTGGAGGGTGCGAATTCACTGTAAACGATCCCGTGGCCGGAGGGCGAATAATATCTGCTGCCGACCGGCTGAGTGTTTTCGAGAATATAAGGCGCCGTGTCCGTGTAACTGTAAACAAGGCCTTCGGGCGGAATCGATCCGACCGTTCCAGCGTCGTTAAACGGAGAGGTTGCGACCTGGATTTCCACCTGAACCGCCTGACTGATGATTTTCGAGCCTAACCCTTGCTTTTTCGCGGGATCCGGAGAAGCCGCGTCTACGACATCATCGACGACTCCGGAAAGCGGATCGCCGACCGCTTCCTCCACCCAGGAAACGGCGGATTCGAAATCCTCCGTATGCATACCGTCCATGCCGCAGAAGAAAAGGAATTCCTCTTCGGCATCAAGTCCTCGATAAAGTATATTCGGAGAGAATCGCTGGTATTGATAATCCCAGTAATATTTTTCACGCACCTTCAGCATGATCTGCGGATTCCCGGCCATTTCGACCGTTGTCGTATCGAGAACGATCTGCGGCATGCCGTAAGAGAAATGAATTCCTCTTCCCGGATCGCCGATGCAAGCGCCGGATGAATCGAGAGGAACGACCCGCAAGTAGAAATCGTAAATATCCTTTTCGGGGCAGAAACCGTAATCGGGAAGTCGTTCCGAGTCGGGCTTGGCCATTTCCTCGCACAAAGCCTTCAGATCGATCGAAAATTCACCGCCGAGTTTGTCAATCTCTCCGGTCGCGACAATGCCGGATTCCTGACCGAACATTTCCTCCGTCCCGAGGTACCGGACCCGGGATAGTTGCCAGATGAGCTTGTCGGTGTTTTCCGCGTTGTTTTCCGCCAGAAACCAGACAGGCAATCCCGACAGATTACTGATCCGGATTGCGGGCGTGTTGACGTACTGGATTTGGGGATCGATATTTCCGGTTGATGGCGGGGTTACGATATCGGGAGCGGCGACCAGCTGAAATTCATTCGAATCTGCCGTCGCGTATTCAACGGTACCGACCATGGCCGTAACGCGCAGAAAACAATGCTCGGACAAGGAAGTCGGAAAAGTTACCAGGCGGGACTGTGACGTCAAATCTTTTGCCAGCAGGATAAAACTTTTTCCTCCGTCGGATGTGAAGGAAACATTAAATGTCGCCTCTCTCTTGCCGGTGTATTTCCATTCCAGCTCGTACTCGTCTCCGGTGAAACTGGGATTCAGCACATTCGGATTTACGATGTAGAGTTCAGGCAGATTGAGTTCCGGAAGTTCTCCGGCGGGTGTGATCCCGGGAAAAAGATTGCCGGGCGCCAGCGTGACCGACGGCGTCGGGGTCGGGGTAGGGGTCGGGGTAGGCGTCGGGGTGAAGGTGGGCGTGTTTACCAGATGAGCGTATTTTTCCGAAAAATCCAGCGGTTTAGGCGTGCCCGGGCGAATTCCCTGATTTGAGATCTTGATTGTCGTTTTTACATCCACAGCCGGGTGAACGGGGTCGTTTTCGCTATTGTAAGTGGCGGAATTGTCTCTTTCGATCATACTCTCGACATCCACTATCTCAGCAAATTCGATTCCTTCCGGAGGATTGTACGGGTCATAACCGCCGAGTCCGTCGAGAGCCTGAATGGTCGGCTTGCTGCGGGGCGGTTTTCGAATGACGGAAAAAAGTGTGACGGCTATTCCAATCAAGAGCAAAACACAAACCGCAATAATGAGCCATTGACGTTTCTTGAGCTTCCCCATAAGACACCTCTTCTGCAAAAGTCGATCCGCAAGGCCGATCAATTCGAAAAAATGAAGATTGAATGTATTCGAGGATGATAAGACTCGAAAAACCCGAGCGGCAACGTACGCCGAACAAGTGTCTTACAATTCAAATAATAGCATTTTATGTTGAAACTTACTATGTATTTCTTAGCACTGATTAAAAGGAATTGATACCGTCGATTTCATGAAAATCTCCGGCTCAGTTCATGTTTCACATATTAAACGTTTGTGCCCAGTTAGCAAGAAAATCCCTGATCTCTTCATCTTCCGTACCGGTCAGGACATAGTGGCCTTCATTCTTACAAACCGAGCCGTCTTCGTTAATGAACACGGTTAGTTCCAGGCGGTCTCCGTTATAGTAAACCGCCTCGTAAAGATGCCCGTCTTCATCGGTACATTTCCCGTCACGCTTATAGAACTCGGCCATCTGTAACACGAGGTCGTCCATCAGCCACTCGACCTTGTCGACATCGTTCCGAATCAGCTCGACCGACTCGCCGGTCGAGAGATTTTCAATGGTAATCCGGTCGATCAGGGTCGGACGGATAACGAAGAGCTTGGCGCTGCAGGACGACAGGGCAAGGCAGAAAAGGAATATCATGAGAATAAGCGGCAGGCGTCTTTTCATAAAGGAGTCCTCCTGCGGAAAGAAAAGCACTTAATAAATTATAACATTTACTTTAGCAAACGTAACTCTACTCATAAAACCTGCCTCTTAATGCCTTGACGCTCATAAATATTATGATAATATAAAGTTGAGTTTGGATTATCCTAATATTGAGGTGCCCGAATATGAATTACATAAAGCGCGAATTGGAACGAAAGTTCAACGAAATGAATGCCTTTTTTAAAGTCGTTCTGGTGACCGGTGCAAGACAGGTCGGCAAGACGACGATGCTCAAGCACCTTGCCATGGGGAGTTCCCGGACTTATGTCTCTCTTGATGATACGATGGCAAGAGATTTGGCACAGAGAGACCCGGCTTTATTTTTTCAATATTATAAACCACCGGTCATAATCGACGAAATACAGTATGCCCCACAATTGTTCGAACGCATTAAGTACATTTGTGACCGGAGTGAAGAACCCGGTCAGTTTTGGCTTACCGGATCACAGCAGTACAATATGATGAAAAATATTCGGGAAACACTTGCGGGAAGAGTCGGAATCTTACAACTATTCAGCCTCTCTCAACGTGAAAAGCAGGGTGTTTTTTTTGAGGATTCGCTCGATTTTTCAATTGATACGCTTCGTTTCAGGCAATCGAAAATTCCTCCGAACGATCTCTTTGAAGTATATGAACACATTTGGCGCGGGGGTATGCCTCAAGTGCTGAAAGCAACAGAAGAACAACGACAGGAGTATTTCAACTCTTACGTTAATTCATACCTGATGCGCGATGTTGCCGAGATCGGCGGCATCACCGACACCGTCAAATTCACACGTTTTCTCAGGGCGTGTGCTGCTCTGTCATCTGAACAGGTCAATTATGTCACTCTCGCGGAAGCGTCTTCTATTTCCGGTCCGACGGCTAAGGAATGGCTGTTACTTTTGGAAAGTCTTAACATAATCTATCTATTGCAGCCTTATTCAAACAATGCGCTCAAGCGACTTGCGAAGACGCCAAAACTGTATTTCTGTGATACAGGACTTTGTGCTTTTTTATCCATGTGGCTGACGCGGGATACGCTGATGAATGGCGCCGCCAGCGGTCATTACTTTGAAAATTACGTAGTCATTGAACTCTTAAAAAGTTATGCTTATGCAAAATCAAAAGCCCAACTCAGTTACTTCAGAGACCCCAACGCGAAAGAAATCGATGTCTTTGCAGAGCAAAACGGCTTAATCCACCCGCTCGAAATCAAGAAATCCGCCTCTCCGGATAAGAGAGAAATTAAAAAATTTGACGTGCTTGAAAAAGCGTCAATTCCCGTCGGTCCCGGCGGTATCATTTGCATGTGTGAAGCACCTGTCCCCATCGATAGTATGCACAGCTTCATTCCAAGCAATCTGATCTAAAAGCCTGGCGTCTTCCCGACCTGTCGCGGCCCGGAGAGAAGAAGGAAAAGTTCCGCTAATCTCATATGCAATCTTATATCAGCCGATTAATTACGGTTTATCAATATGCCCTTAGCATCGGTGCAGCAATAAGTTCGATATGAATTTATATAACTCAATTTATTGAGTAAATAACTTTGTTATGGATAAAAAGTTCAAAGTACAGCTTATTAGTATCAAGGTATTCATCATTGAAATACTTTTTGATGTGTTTAAGCATACCTTCATTGTTTGAATTGCTGTCAATAACATACTCTATCCATCTAATAATATTAGATACTTTTGTAGACCTACTGGGTAATATCGACTCAACAAAACAGGTCGTATGCAGCTTCAAATAGTAAGAGTCTATTTCATATGAATGTTTCCTAAACAGCTTATTAATATACTTTTCAAACATAGGTTCATTCACAAGGTTTAACTCCAATGCTTGATGATATATTTCGTAAGTGCCATTAATATCTAAATAGAGTGGTGTTAAACTGCAAGTGCTTATTTCAATATCTTCTGCTTCAATTTCAATCAAACTATTTAGCAAATCAATTAGTTTGCAATAGCTGCTATTTCTTATCTCGTGTACGGGCAACTTGTATATGATATCTTCTATTAGCTTCAACACTTCAACCTCGTGTTATATAATTTGAATACAATTTGGCTTCTATCCTAATACATATCTATAAAATTTCTACCACATAATTTTAAAGGAGTGAAACATTTAGCGCAACACAAGGTGCAACATGATATATCAAAAATGCGTCGCCGAGAGTTTCCAATTAGCGTAGTATAATAACTTCAAAATCCGGTCGCCTATGGAGGCATATATGACAAAAAAATCGACATCCGCGTTCACACCGACAAGCATCCTAATCATCGCCTTTTTCGTTTTCCTGATTTGGGAGATGTTCCGGACATTTGGAGCGACTCGCGAGACGGGTTGGCAGGAATCGCTGCGGATCGGGACGCTCCTATTTGTTGGTGTATTGTTTTTGTCCCCTTGGAAAATTGCGTTTTTTTCGTTGCCTATTATGTTACACGAGACGGGAACCGTGCTCGGCGGACTGGTGACGGGTTATTCGTTATCGGGATTCCAAATCGGCCGTTACAGACTGGCCAGGATCAAGAATCGTTTTAGACTGGAAAAATACCCCGAATCTTATGTTTTTGCCTCTTGTAACATGTGTCCGCCCGACACAGAGCCCGAGAAATGTCCGTATCGACTTCATTTGCTGGGTGGCGTCATCTTGTTGATCACCTTCACTTTGGTCGAATTTTTCCTGTATTACCTTTTTAACCGGCATGCGCTGGCATTTATATTCTGTTTTTGGCCGGCAGTTGCATCCGCGCTGTTTGCATTACCGCAGCTTCTTCCGTCCAACAATTACGGTCTGGCAACGTCTACCTATCGGGCATTTATTTCGCTTCCGAAAAACCCTTCCTTTCGAAGTGCAAACTATTATGTGAATAAGTGTATAAGCCTGCTGTGTGAGAGCGACAGCATCGCCGATATCCCAACCGATCTGATGGACTTGGTCATCGGGCATGATTACAGCGTGCTCGGAGACCTGAGTGTCGCCTTATTATATGATTCAAAAGCACGTTTTCATTGTTACCGGAATGAGTTCGAAGCGGAGAGGCTCTGTTACGAAACAGTGTATAACTCTCCGGATGTCCCCGCTTTTTACAGAACGATTATGGGAACTAATTTGCTTTTTGATGAATTGACCGGCGCGCGCCGGAGTGAAGTAATCGAGAAATACTACGACAAGGCTGCACAGGATTTTTTTAAAAAACATTCAAAGAGCCCCTCGACCCGGCGCTCCATGTACGCGTACCATCTTCTCTACAGAAACGATCCGGTCGCGGCGCAGAAGGAATACGAGGAGTTCTTGAAAATAATCGCAATATACCCGCGCAAAATCGATATCGAAAACGAATGGTCTGCGATTCGGAAAATTGAGGAATGCCGCGATCGTATCGCTGCCTCAACGCTTGCCTGATAAGATCGCAGATCCTTCTATCCGACACACATGTAAATGTCCATGTATTCGACGCCATCCCTGCGGTAGATTTTCTCATAGCACTCGATCGCGTCTTTGGGTGCTTTATCTGCCGGAACATTCATTTCAATATAGCGAAGAAGGGTTTGATAGGCCTTGGGGATTAATGCCCACGGCGCCGACATGGGTTCGCGTATAGAGACAATCGCATATCGGAGTGCCGGCTGAGATAGGACTTCCAGGCCATGCAATGCCGGGTCGGCCGGAGCGGATGCGGTACTGCCTTCGTCCGCAGACTTTTCGGGCAAAATGCATGCGGCGCAATAGCCGTGCATATGGAATACGTTGATCTGTTCCTGAGAAACAAACGGGAAATCCCAGCCGATCACGTCCGGTTCCGCGATCCCGGCACGCTCTGCCCAATCCCGGATATGCCGCTGCGCGTCGTCCTCCGGCTCGTTGCTGATCACTACGTAACGAACATACTTAAATGCCGGGACCTTCTCCACGCGAAAATTCTCATAAGCATCGTTTCCGGTATTCATGTTTTGATTAAAAAGCTCGTCGAGCGAGCAGTTAAAGAGGCGGGATAGTGCGATCGCCTTATCCATCTCGGGAAAAGCGCCGGACATCTCCCATTTCGACACGGTTTGACGGGACACACCCAAATGTTCCGCGAGTTCCTCCTGCGTCATCCCCCGCCGCATTTTCCGAAGAAACTGAAGATTCTCTCCAAAGCTCATTTTGATACCTCCCCTTTCAATCCATAACTCATGTCCTTTTCCATTATATAACTTTCCTCGTACCGATCCTTGGGATTGTCGATTCTTACCACCTGGAATCCGCATTTATTAATGTAAAAGTTGTGATTCCTTTTTGAAAAACCGGGCGTCTCCGTGCTCCACTTGACTGTCTCCGGAAAACGTTCTTCAACAAACCGCCAAATCCAAGTTCCATACCCCTGATCTTGATATACCGGATCCACAAACATATTTCCCAGAAAATTTTGTCGGTTCCGGTTGATAAAAACATTCACGCCACCGATGATTGTTCCGTCTTTTAAAACCTTGAACGCACCGGTTTTGTTCCCGAGATACCACTTGCGGATGAACTCACCGTTGTCATAACCGGGCGGGCCGCCGCTTTCCTCGCCCAAGTGTCTTCTTGCGTCCTCATCAAAAGCACGCTTCATGATACTCGTCATTGCCGGCACATCCGCGGAGGTAATCTTTTCAAACTGAAGTGGGTTTTTTGCATTCATACTCAGTCAATCCTGCCTTTCCGAAACCTTACTTGGCTTACGGAATTATTATCGCTCCGGGAGAATTCGGCGAACACCAACCCCCGGCTTCTCTTTTCCGAAAAGCCGCAACCTTGGGTTGCGCAGCGACTTGGATGAAGTCTCCTCTTCACAATATGATTGCTTGATTTCTTAAGCTCTGTTGATGTTATAATGAGAAAAAAGTCCGCCGAGGTATACGCATGGACATGACTGAGCTGTTTTTTGACAAGTCTCCTTCTCCAAAGCTGATCTATACCTTCGAGCCCGGAAGCGACATCGAGAATGCCGAGTATCGTTGCGAGCGAATGAATCCGGCAGCAGAGCAATGGATTTGTGACAATGCGTGCGGTAAGAATAAGGCGTTCGATGTCGAAGCAGTTTTTGAGACGTGGGGCGTTCTTGCGGATTATCGTAAGATTTTGGCTACGGCGCGCAGGGAAGGCAGTTGCTTTTCCGCACTGTTTGCGCACGCGCATGACCACTACGTTATATTGGATGCTTTTTCCATGGCTGACCGGTATATCGGTTTGCTGATTCGAAGAAGCGAGGCTGTGAAGCGGGCTTTTCCGCTGGAGATTTTTCTCTCGATCTCGCTGGATATGCTTTGCATTGTGGATGAGAACGGAAAGTTTGTGCGCGTGAATGCCGAATTTTCAAGACTTTTGGGATACGAAATCGCAGATGTCGAGGGCATGAAAATCATTGATTTTGTCCATCCGGAGGATATGCCCGCAACACTGGACGCCGTACGCCGGCTGAATGAGGGGGAACCGGTTCCGAATTTTATCAACCGGTACCGGGCGAAGTCGGGAGAGTACCGGTTCTTACAGTGGAAATCCATGCCCTTCCCTCCCTACATCATCGCGTCGGCCCGTGACATCACCGAAGCCTTTTCACTGTCGCTGAGCCTGGAGAAGGAATTTACAAGCGATGCGTTAACCGGCGCCGCCAACCGGAAGTTTTTCGAGCATGAGGCAAAGAGACTGGTCGATCAATTCTCAAAAAACGCCGTTGCTTCGTCACTCGTGATGATCGATCTTGATCACTTTAAGCGCGTGAACGATACATACGGACACCCGGTCGGAGATACCGTTCTTATCTCGTTGGTCAACATTCTCATCGCAAACTGCCGAAGCACAGACACGGTCTCCCGTGTCGGCGGTGAAGAATTTGCCGTTCTGTTACCGGGCGCAGGAATCGGCAGCGCTTTCACCGTCGCAGAGAAAATGCGGGAGGCCGTCGAAGCTTTTAATTTCGAAACAGTCGGGCACGTTACCGCAAGTTTTGGCACCTCGGAGCTTTTTGTGGGGGATGATTTGCAACGTTGGTACACCCGTGCCGACACGGCGCTATACCTCGCAAAGAATAACGGCCGCAACTGCACCGTCACGTCCGATATGCTTTATCACTCGGATGAGCGAATTGAAGTTATGCCATGGGATGACGCTTTTCTCTCCGGAAACCCGTCGATCGACCGGGAGCACAGAGGCCTTTTACTGTCCGGCAAAAAACTGTTGAAGGCCTATTACGACGGGGATATCAAAGAAGAAGAACGCCGGCTCGAGGAGCTGTTCCGGCTTCTTTCCGATCACTTCACGCACGAAGAGCAGCTCTTGCAAAATGACGGTTATATGGACTTGCAAGCGCATCGCGAAATCCATAAGTCCCTTCTGGCGAGCGTTACATTTTGGAAAACGCTCCAAAGCAAGGAGCGCATCCGCATCGACTCCTTCTACGGCTTTCTGATCAACAAGGTCATCCGCGATCACTTGGTTCAGGAGGACGCGAAGTTTTTTTCGCTGTTCCTGAAATAGTAAGAAGTTCATTATCGGTCAGCCGCATTGGATGCAATGGCTTATTTTATAGATATTGGGGGAACCATTATGAAAAAGAAAACCGGATTTTGTGCGAGCCGTCTGCTACTCATTCTGATTATGGCCGGGCTTATGATTCCCGTCCTCTCCGGCTGCCGGAGTGACAAAAAAGATGGTAAGAAATCCGCGGGGGTCGAGGTCAATATCCCCGACTATTGTACGTTTGTTTTCAAGGGACGAAATGCCGAGGGAAAAGCGACGTGTGATTTCCGGAGTGACGACCTTCTCGAAGCGCTTCTCGATCATCCCGATCGCGGGGAGTTTTTCGAGGATAACGAGGACGATCTGGAAGAACTCATCGAATCCGTCGAAGTCAGTCTAACCCAAAAATCCGATTTATCGAACGGAGACACGATACCGATGGAGGTCGAATATGACGAGGACCTCGCCGCGGAACTGAAGATTGATTTTCTGAATCCGGGCGCTGTGGTTACAGGCCTCGAAGAACCCGAAGTTTTTGATCCTTTCGAGGAAGTAGAGGTCACCTTTACCGGAGTATCTCCGTACATCAAAGTAAAAACAAATCACAGCATGAACACACCGATTGGTTATTACCATCTGGAGACCGATAAGAAGTACTACACTGAAGGGGAAACGGTCATCCTTACCGCGGATTGCGACCCGGAGCAATTGTTGGAAAACAGATTCGTCAAAGTTGAACGCACTCAAAATGAATACATCGCGCATGTCGATTATACGTATTTGTCCGATGTATCCCTGTTTAAAAACTCGCCCGAATTGTTCGATCCGATCCACGAGCAAATGCGCGACGAGTTGACGAATACGCTGACAACATATGAAATAATTCTTTACGATGAATTTGATTTAGATGATGAATTCGGTGTTCAGCTGTTCGGAACCAGCGCCGATGTTGGCGGACCGGTTACCGTAGATTCCGCGTATCTTCTCACGATTAATCCCGAAAACTATCGCGACTTTTGTTGCGCCACCCAGCTTGTCATGATCTACAAAGTTCCGATCTCATTTCCCAAGTGCCCTGAGGCCGGACTCCGATACTTCTACTTTACCGCTACACTTGATAATCTATTTTTTGATGAGTCCGGATCGGTCACGGGAGATTTTGAAACGTTGAAGACATCATGGTATAACGGCAAATTCGAGGGAGAAGCCTATGAAAAACTCATTGTCGGCAAGCAGGACAAGTATCAGTTTGTCGAGGTGCCGATCGAGAATATCCCGGAATTTCCATATGAAGTTGTGATCGGTTCTAAGGACACCGGAGAGACGACGACGGGAGAAACCACCGCGGCCGAAACGACGGCAAATTCGTAACACGTCCCGGGGAACGCTTCACGGCAAGCACGATTAGGACCGGCTCTTCCCGGAGGTAATTGCTCATGTCAAATGATGTCGACACTGTGAACGACTCGATTCGGCCGGACGCCAATAAAACTCCTCCGCACACGAACGTAAGAGGTGTCCGCTACCTCATGCCGGTTGCCTACCCGATTTTCGCATCCATTGCACTTCCCTTATCGACAGGTTTGCTCGTTCCGTTCGGAGCTCTCTTGCAAATGCCTTACTTAATTCTTTTCGTGTTCTTAATTGCACTTGCGATCGGTAATTTCGCTCTTTCATTTCAGACGTGCGGGAAGAAGGCGGATACTCTTTACTTCGTTCGAACGATGCTGATTGTCCGTTTCGGAATGATCCCGTTTATCCTTTGGTTTGCGCTTCAAATTCTTGCATTGGTTAATTCCGCTAAGTGGGGCGATTTGAAGCTTTTCGGGTCCTGCTTCATATGTTGGATCGTAATTTCATTGTTCTTTTTACTTCCGGGCGCTTTCTACGGCATTCGGGTCATTCGCCTCCTTCTGCGCGAAAAGAAAATCTCACGTGATGCCGCAATTTTTCACGTGGTTGCCCAATTCATCCCTTTGTTGGGTTTTTTGGATATCGCGTTTCTCTCTGCCGTTACAATGAAAAAAGTCCGCATAACCAGCCTTGTGCTCATGATGATTATTGTGGCGCTTCTCTGTCTGATTTTGTACTTGATTTTAGTTAACCGGTTCGCGATCAATTTCGCGCGCGCATGGCAAGATATCGACCTGTTTGTACGTCACAGGTATCCGATCCCCGCCCTTTTTTACTGATTTTTCATTAGGCTAGTTCACGCGATCGTTTTCGCGTGATGCTTCCGGTACTCATCCATGTTGAACTCTTCCATCTTTGTCTTGAGGAATACCCCCGCGGCATCGCCGTGAAAAATCTCCGCCAAAACCCCGGAAGTCATCAAAACGCCGCTGCGGCCGCGGCAATGTATGCAAATAGAAATCTGCCACACACTGCACGAACCGGCCGGAAGAACTCGTTTGCGAATTTAAAGCGATAAAACGATCTATTTGCTCTTTTGTCCGTCGTAATTCTATAATAATTGCATCAACTCACAGGAAGGAATATCCCGTATGAAAACCGGAGAAAAAGAGTCCAATCCCGTTTCAGACCCGATCCCGACCGGCACACAGCAGGAGGCTTTCAAAGCCGCAACGGCTGATTCCACAAATACGCCCTATGTAATTGAATCTCCTCTGGTTACGATTTTATATATGTTACGCTACGTTGTGCCGGTTGCGTACATCGTTCTCTTACCACTCTGGCTGGCTATTGCGGCAAAGGTATTATCGGGAGAACTCGTGGAAACTCTTTCTTCCGGTATTGTTGTGCTTATAATCGTGCTTTATATCGGAAACATCGTTCTTTCTTTTCTCACAGTTGAAAATGTACATCCGCTTTACTGTGTTCGAACGATGCTGATTGTTCGTTACGGAGTGATTCCGTTTTTCATTTTCAATACGATTATTACATCGTTCATTATTCTTGCAGGCATGTTTGCCTCTTTATTTTTTGTACGGTTCGCCATCATATATTGGGTCTCGAGTTCATTTATCTTAATGCTTCCCGGTGCCTTTTACGGTATTCGGGTTATTCGCCTCAGCCTGCGCGAAGAAAAGATCTCGCGCACCGCCGCCATTCTTCACGGTATCGCACAGTTTATACCGGTAGCAGGCGTTCTTGATTCAGCGTACCTCTCTGTTTTTAAATGGAAAACAGGCGGTAAGATCAGCTTTGCGGTCCTGCTTGTATCCATTCTTGCTGTTGCTTTGTTTCTGATACTGAATCCCGAAGCAATTCCTTTTCTGAAAGCCATACCCTCGTATGTGAAGATCCTATTCGAGGAGGGTGTTTTCGGCCGGTGATACCGGGGCGAGTAGTTTTGGTGAGCAGAAGCGATCGCAGCAAGGTCCGCCGATGGCAGTGATGACCACAGCACGGAGGAAATACAGCCTGGTTCGCAAAAAGCCCCCTGTCCTGTCGTTTCTTCCATCCTGCCCCCATCCCGCCTGCATTTCACCACGCTTTTCAAGCCGTTCACCACGGCTTCTGATGTGGCGTAAATTCCGCGTGTTAAAAAGAATTCATCGGCAAGTACCAATGAATCAACACGAAAGGAATATTTATGCAGATGAAGAAACTATGTGCTCTACTGATCGGCCTTTCTCTACTGCTAACCGGCTGTTCCGTGGCGGCGGTCCAGCCGGCGCAAACAACTCCGGAAAGCATACCGCCCATCACCTCAATTCGGGCCGAGGACGATTTTTACGGATTCGTCAATCTGGAGGCCCTTCAAAACGCCACGCTGGAATACGGGGAAACCCAGGCCGGCGCGTTCGCGAACATCGACATTGAACAGCAACTGTCCGACTCGGTCGCGAAAATCCTTAGCAGCGGCGAAGAATTTCCGGAAGGATCCTGCGAGCAAATCATTCGCGACGCATATCTTCAGTACCTTGATTTTGAAGCGGATGATGCGTCAAAAGAGAAAGCCTGCCGGGAAATCGAAGCGGAACTCAAGAAGATCAACGATGTCGGTACAATGGACGAATTGATGTCGATCGCCGAAGAGTTGAAGACGGAATATGGTGTTACGGCTTTCAGCAATCTCATCGTGGACATGGATGTTTTCAACCCGGATCAGCATGCGCTTTTATGGGAACAGGTCACCGAAGTGTGCGGGATACCGCTCCAAAAAATCAATGACGACGCGTATATGGCCGCGGACTATGAGAAAAGAATCATCGACACCCTGCAGGTGATGGGTAAATCCTACGAGGATAGCAAAGAAATCGCGCAGAATTTGATTCGCCTGATTATTGATATCGCGTGGGCGACCGATTATGAGATTACCCATTCCGCGGACCCCATATCCTATTTTTCCTTCGTCGGCATTGAGGAACTGGAAGGCACGCTTCCCAATCTCGGAAGTCAAAACTTCGAGCGCATGGCCGGAATAGATGACAATCCGTACGGCGGTTGGCTCGTCATGGATGAAGGCCAGCTGGCGGCTTTCGACGCCGTCTGTAAAGAAGAGAATCTGGAAGAATTGAAGGCATGGGCTGCGTATTATTTCCTGGCGCAATACGGCGGTTTTATCGCATTCGAGTATCCTTTGTATGAAGAATACTTTCCGCAAAGTCACGATACTCTCAACCTTCAGGCGCTCAAGCATGTCAACGATACTTTTCCGATGGTTTTAAGTGATTTGTACGTGAAGGATTATTACACGGAGGAAATGGACCGGCAATTCTCGCAGATGTGCGAAGACATCCGGGAAAGCTACCGTGACCTGATCAACAGCTCTGATTGGCTTTCGCAAGAAGCCAGGCAACTGCTTCTCCAAAAACTCGACAATATTCAATTCGTTTCCGGTGCTTTCTGCCTGGAGCATATGAAGGATGATCCGGAAATGAATGAACTGTTCGGGGATAATCTTTTGGAGACAAGGCGAAATGTCGCCCGGGATGACGTCGCTCAATCCGTCGCAAATATCGGGAAAACGCGCAGTCGCCTTCAACTCGGTATGCCGATGCAAATGGTCAACGCCTGCTACAATTCCGACAACACCGTGACGATCACCGTCGCGATTATGGCGGCCCCCTTCTTTGATGTGAGTGCCGATTATTACGCCAATCTGGGTGGGCTCGGGACGGTCGTCGCACATGAAGTCGGCCACGCGTTTGACTCCAACATGATCAAGTACGATGCCCTGGGTGTTTATGACCCCACATGGTTATCCGTGACCGACATGGCTGCCCTTGAAGAACGAAACCGGGTTGCCGTGGATTACTTCGAGAATTACTTTACCGTTTTTGATGTGTACCACGTAGACGGGGAGCTGACACTCGGAGAGAATTACGCGGATCTGGGCGCGATGGAGTGTGTAACAAGCATCGCGGAGAAGAATGACGATTTAGAAAAGCTTTTCGAAAACTACGCGAGAATATGGGGCACACTCAGCCTCAATACGGATGTGATCGAGCAGCTCTCAGAAGACTCGCACAGTCCGGCCACCATTCGCGTCAATGCCATTCTGGCGACGACCGGGGCTTTCTATGAGGTCTATGGTCCCTCGGAAGGCGACGGAATGTACATCGCTCCGGAAAATCGGATCAGCCGCTGGAAATAAGGCATGGAAAGGATTCATAATATGAAAATCGCACTCAAACACACCCTGAAAAACGTCTTTAAAAAGCCCCTGCGAACGCTCCTTGTGGTGTTCTGTGTCATGATTTGCTCGTTTTCGGCTCTCTTAAGTTTCGACATGACGGGTGCCCTCAAGGGCATGTTCCGGAATCTTTTCGGCGAGTATGTGGGTTCCATGGACGTTTTAGTCTCGGGGACTGATTTTGATGAGTCCCTGCTCACAGACCCGGAGATGCCGGAAGGAACCCGGATCGCAATTTATGTAACCACCAATAATTTCATTCACGACCTCGAGGGACAGTACACGTACGTCGAACAGGATACAATCAGCATTTTGGGGCTCGACACAAAAGCGGCCGGCGAAATCGGCATGATTCCGATCGACCGGGTCCTTGCGGCAAACGAAGTCGCACTGTCGCAGGATTTTGCCGATAAGTACGGATATTCGGAAGGCGAACCGATTATATTGCACGATGTAAAAAAAGAACCGCACGAGTATAAGGTCGTTGCGGTGGTCGATTCGCACGGCAAGGGTATGATGGCTCAAAACACGATCGTGGTCAGTGCCTCCGGCATGGCTACCCTGGATCCGGATATGAAAATCGCGCAGGTCGCGATGGATGTGAAAAACGATAACGAAGTATCCAAAACGGTCGAATACATAAAAGCAACCTACCCGAACCTGAAAGCCCAGTCCCTATTTAACAATGAGGATATGAACAGCCAGATCGAAAACTTGGCAAGGATGTTCTTTGTGCTATTCGCTGTTTGCGTCCTCATGGTTATCTTTGTCACGATTTCGATTTCAGAGCGGATCATCACCGAGCGCATGTCCGTAGTCGGCACATTTCGAAGTCTGGGCTTTTTGTCGCGCAGAACAACCTTCTTATTGCTTCTCGAAAACGCCTTCTACGGCCTCATCGGTTCTGCTGTCGGTTGCTTCCTGTACGCGTATGTCCGTGACGGCTTCATCCGATCGATGGTCCGGGTGCAGGACGGCAGCGGGACATCCATTAACATCACACTCGGCAAAATCAACCCGATCCTGATTGTGGCCATCATCGCAAGCGCGATATTGATCGAATGTATATGCCCGATTAAGGAAGTCTTAAAGGCCGTCAAAACGCCGATCCGCGACATCATTTTTTCCAATAAGGACACAGAGTATAAAACGAACCGTATAACGACGATCCTCGGGATTGTATTTGCCGTCGTTACCATGGGATTGGCGTTTGCGCCGGTCGTCGGGCAGGCGTTCGCGCAGTCAAGCTTTTTCACGGGAATCATCCGCTTTGCGCTCATGACCGTCTCCCTGTCGTTTCTTTTCCCGCATGTGCTGCGATTCGGGGCAAAGCTTCTCAGCCGTCATTTCGATAAGACCGGTAAGCCGATAGCCAAGCTCGCGGTCACTGAAGTCTACACCAAGAAAAGCACGGTCGGCAGTTCGGTTCTGATCACGACCGCCGCCGCGCTCTGCATCGTTGTCTACACGATCGCAACGTCACTTTCCGGAATGTTCGATACCCGATTCTTCTCGAGTGAAGTGTACCTTGAGACAAATGTCTCTCAGAAAACATCCTATTTCAGCTTCATCGAGGACCTCCCGGACGTGAAGGGCACAGAATACATCTATGCTTACACGGATAACCTTACGATCAACGGCACGATTGCCAAAAACATCACGACCCTCTCCGTCGGCGGGAACGGCTATGAGTATTTCACGGGAATCCCGGAAGTGCCGATCCTTTCCGATGACGAAATATCGATCAGCACGACGATGGCCCAAAAATACAATCTAAGCATCGGATCTTCGGTAACCGTTACCTTTCAAACCGAAAGCTATTTCCCCATCGAAAAAACCTTCACCGTCGTCCATCTCTGCAACACGACCGTCTTTGACGCCTCCGGAACCACCCTCGTCCTCTCCGAAAAGACGGTAAAGAACATATACGGCGACTACCCGCGTATGCTCTTGATCCAAACAGATAATCCCGTTAAGGTGGACGGGCTCATCGAAAAATACGCAAAGGGCGCCTACGCCTTCAGTTTCACCGGAGAAGAGTTCGACGCCGACGCGAAAAGCAACAATGCCGGCATCATGTCGATCATCACCCTCTCAATCGTTCTCGGGATCTCTCTGACCTTTATCGGATCCGTAAGTAACCTCTTGATCGGTTTTGAGGGCAGAAAAAGAGAATGTGCGATCCTCCTCTCCACATCTCTTTCACGCAAGCAACTCAACCGCCTGTTCCTTCTGGAGAGTCTTTTCTCCTCCGGGATTGCGCTCCTTACGGCGATTCCGATGGGGCTTCTGATGATCCGCCCCATTAACCTTGCCTTACGTTCAATCTCGGCAAATGTCGAGGTCACCACAAGTATCACCTCATACATCCTGTTTATTGCCTTTTTGTGGCTTTTCTTCATCCTGACCTCCGTTTTCCCGATTCGCGCGGCCAGGAAAATGAAATTGTCCGAACAACTGAAATACGAGTAATCAACACAATAAATGCGAAGGAGAAAGAATATGAAAAACGTAATCGAAGCCAATAACGTCAGCAAAATTTTCGGCAAAAACGAGGCGGCGAACAAAGTTCTCGACAACTGCTGCATGGCCGTCGGGGAAGGCGAATTCGTATCCCTGATGGGTGCCTCCGGAAGCGGAAAGTCGACCTTGCTCTACCTGATCGGCGGCCTGGACCGCGAATTCGACGGTTCGATCCAAGTATGCGGCGAAAATATTTCGAAGACCGCCATGAAGGAAAAGAAGCTCACGGATATCCGCCTCCGGAAGATGGGCTTCATCTTCCAGTTCTATAACCTGGTACAGAACCTGAACGTCGAGGACAACATCCTTCTGCCCCTTACCGCCAAAGGTATTTCCCGCTCCGAACTCGAAAAAGAACTGTCCGACATCCTTGCCATCACAGGGCTTACCGAGAAGCGCAAAGCGATGCCGGCGACGCTTTCCGGCGGCCAGCAGCAGCGCGTCGCCATTGCCCGGGCACTGCTCGGGAAACCGGAAATCATCCTGGCCGACGAGCCGACGGGAAACCTCGACGCGAAATCAACCCTGGAGATCATGGAGCTTTTCAAAAGGGTCAATCATACGGAGGGCATCACGATTCTTCAGGTCACGCACTCGGACAAGTGCGCATCGTACGGAACCCGGATCGTCCGGCTTGAGAACGGGAAAGCGGTTGGCTGATGATTTTGATATAATAATCCCATATTCACAGAAAGGGTCGTGAGTCAAATGCGGATCGCTGTCGTCGACGACGAAGAAGTATTCCGAAATCAGATCTCTTCTGAGATCACACGGTTTTTCGGAAGGGATAAGGTCAGTTGCTTTCTCTACGCGGACGGCAGTGAAATCCTGCGGGCTCTGGAGCGCGGTCTTCAATACGACGCCATCTTCCTGGACATCGAGATGAAGGACATGGACGGCATGACGGCCGCCTCGGGAATCCGGAAAATCGCCCGAACCGTCCCGATTGTTTTTCTTACCAGTCACACCGAAATGGCAATGGAAGGTTACGAAGTCGCAGCCTTCCGTTTCCTGCCGAAGCCGGTGGATCGCCGCAAGCTTAACGAGACGCTTACGGATCTGGAAAAGCACATCTTCACGGGCATCAACATCACCATTCACTATGACGGGAAGGACATCGTCACTCCCTCGAGCGCCGTCCTCTACGCCGAGTCCCAAAACAACGAGGTCCGGTTCGTCACGAGTGACAAGCCCGTCTGCGTTCGGATGAAGTTCTCGGAGGCGGAGCGGCTCCTCTCCGAAACCGACTGCACCTTCTATAAAGTTCACCGGTGCTACATCGTAAACCTGATGCACGTAAAGAAGTTCTCGTCAACGGAACTTCACATGGATAACGGAGAAGTACTGCCGGTCGCAAGGAACACTGTATCGGACTTCAAAGAAAAGATGTTTCAATACCTTAAACAGAACGGAAGGTAAATCGTGAGCGAGCCGATTGAGATTCTTCTCATATTTATCGTTAACTTCGCGGATTTATTCGCGATGTCCGTCTCGTCGATTCTTTTTGTAAATAATGTCCTCCACTGGGAAATACGAAAAATCAAAGCGACCACCGTCTTTATCGGTGTCGTCTCACTACTCGGCGCCTCAGCTATGACCATCTCGGACTATTTTGCAAAGCAAATCGGCAAAAGTGAGAGCGATACTATTTCCGATTTAATCGTACCGCTTATTTACCTCCTCGGCTGGATCACATTCATCGTCCGGATCGAAGGCAAAGTATGGAAAAGAGCCGTCGTATCGTTTATATCGCTCGGCATTATGAGTGCCATCGGCGACCGCCTCTCCTACATCCCCGATTACCTCAGCGGACGCACTGACAGCGTCCTTTACACTTCGCTCATGTATATCGGATCAAGCCTTCTCCTTCTTCTCTTTGTATGGTTTCTGTCACGCATCTCCAAAAAGCGCGCGAGCCGCCCGATCCGCCTGGGAACCGTCGTACTCCTCGGCACCCTGCTGTTCTTTTTCGAGGAAGTCGTTCTCAACGTATTCAAGGGAGCCGAGGCAACTCCCGATTCGATCGGCGTTGATTTTATCTGGTCCCTGGGCCAACCCGAATCTCCCTTGTCCGTCCTCTTTTTCATGGTGCTCAACATCACCTTGTATTTTATCGCGCTGGTGATCGCATTTTTCATTTTCGCCCAGAGGTCCGAGAACCAATATTATAAGGACCTCATCGACGCTAACAACAACTATCTCCGGGCTCAGGCCCAATATTACGAGGCGATCGAAAAATCCGACACCGAGATCCGCAAAATCCGTCACGACATGAAAAACAACTTAACCGTGCTGTCGCTTCTTCTGGAAAACGGCGACTACGACCGCATGAAAACCTACCTCGCGGAACTCGACGCCTCCGTGAAGTCCGCGGACACAGGCCCTCGCAACGGCAACTCGATTGCCGACGCGATCCTTTTCGACAAGAAACGCAAAGCAGAAGAAGCCGGCTGCCCCCTCGCGATCGAAGGCACATTCACTTACACCGGCATGAGCGCGATCGACACCTGCGCGATCCTCGGTAACCTCCTCGATAACGCCATCGAGGCCTCCGGCTTGTTGCCGCCCGGAAACCGCCAAATCTCCCTCCGCTTCTCAAAGACAGACAATTTCTTTGTCATCAGCCAGATCAACGCCTGCCATAGGATTCTGATCTCCGATAACAACATCGTCTCCACATCCAAAAGCGACAAGAAAAATCACGGCTTCGGCCTTCTCAATCTGAAAGAAGCCGTTGCCCGCTATAACGGTGAAACGAAAATCACCTGCGAACCGGAGAATAACGAGCGCTACGAGTTTCGGATGGAAATTATACTTCCGTTTGAGTGAAGGGGGCGCGGCGCGTTTTTTTGGTCTAATACCCTTCCGTTTTACGCTTTCGAAAGGATTCCTCCGTTTTCAATTCGAACGATTCGATCCGCTTTACGAGCAATACTATCATTGTGTGTAATCATGATAATGGTTCGACTGTATTTTTTCCCGGAGGAGGTTAAAAGCGCCAAAACTTCTTCGCCGGTTTGCGTGTCCAGGTTGCCCGTCGGCTCGTCGGCGAGAATGATTTCAGGCTTGTTCGAAAGAGCCCGCGCGATAGCGACCCGCTGCTGCTGTCCGCCGGAAAGTTGATTGGGAAATGCGTTTTTCTTGGACTTTATACCGAGGTGGTTGAGTAAATCCGAGATGTATTCATCATCCGGTTTTTGATTGGAGAGAATGAGCGGCATCACGATGTTTTCGTATACAGAAAGGACCGGGATCAGGTTGAAGGACTGGAATACAAATCCAACCTTGTCACGACGGTATTCCGACATGCGATTATCGTTTTCGAGCGACAGTTTTTCGCCTTGAAAAAGGATTTCACCTTGCGTCAACGCATCAAGCCCGCCGATCATGTTGAGAAGCGTACTCTTGCCGGAGCCGCTTGGCCCGAGGATGGCGATGAATTCACCGGAGTCGATTTGCAGGTTCACATCTTTGAGTGCTGCGACTGCATTCTCTCCCTCGCCGTATATTTTTGAAGCATTTCGGACTTCCAGTATCTTCATGTCTCTCTCCTCGTAAGTTGATCCCGTTTCCAATGATCCGGAATCTATTCGTCAATGTGCGTGCGAATTGTCGTGTTCCAATGAGCCCTCATCGGGAAATACGCGGTCAGAATGCACGTCAGCATGACGGCCGCGATCACCAACGGAAATATCGGAAGAATCGGATGAAATTTGCTGTCGATCTGCGGAAAAATCGCTACCGAAATCAGCAGCCCGAAAAACGCCGCCAGGATGGAGGCCAGAAGTCCGACGAGTGCGTTTTCGGTGCAGATGATGGAAGTCAACGTCTTATTGGTCATCCCGATGGCGCGAAGCATACCGTTCTCGGATTGACGCAGTTGAATATTGGACCGCACGGTGTTTGAAATATTGAGAACGGCCAAAGTCGCCGTAAAAGCAATGACAAAAGCGGCAATGAGAAGAATGCCGGTCAATTCTTTTAGCGCTTCTTCACTTCCCGCCTCAATGTCTGCTAATTCGAACTGTTCCGTCATGCTGTCCATATTCGAAATTTGCGAGTAAAGGTCTCCATAGTTAAGATCAGAATCAATCAACACGTCAATATACTCATATTCTCCGAAGACACGATCCGCGAGTCTATCGTTTATAAAGAGAACTCCTTCACCAATGTATCCGCTTAATAACTGATATGGCGCGTCTTTGATCGGTTTCAGATTGAATTCGGCAACCGAATTTACGCCGTCACCAACCCGTGCGAGTGCATCAGACGAGTCCTGGAAATTTTCTCCGTCGCCATACATATAGAACAACGCAATTTCATCCTCCGGGTTGAGAGAATAAGTCTGACTGATTTTCTGTATCAGCTCATCGTCCAGTATGACAAGCAAGTAATCGCCGAAATAGATTCCTTCAATATTCAATGTGTGTGAATATGCAAAGGAGTTGCTTCCGATGCCGTAGACGTTATTGACCCCCTCGAGCCCGCGGATATCTTCCAAAAGCTCCTCGCCGAAATAGACATCCGGGGAGTCACTCGATCGATACAGCTGGTACTTTGCAATTTTCTGATTCATACCGACAGTGTTGCCGGGATCAATACAGAGGAAAAAATTCAGGATAACCATACAAAGCAAGGCGCTGATGAATATAGAAATGAAAGTAACCGCCGTTTTGCTGCGATTTCGGGAAAGATTTCGGCCGGCAAAATGCAGAATAAATCTGTTCCTCCCGGAAACTTTTGCCTCCCGGTTGTTTTTCGAGAGTGACCGGGATTTGAAATGCTCGGCTTCGGTGTATTTCATCGCCTGGACCGGTGTGAGCTTTTGAAGTTTTCGGATGCTGAGAAATGTCGAGACGCCGATGACCGCAGTTGCCAGAAGAAGAACCGACACATAGGTGACCGGGCGCTGTGCCAAAAGAACTTCACTTCCGACCACCATCGACATAATCGACTGCGCAACGACCATGTTCAGCAGAATACCCAGGCAAAGTCCAATACCGATACCCAGAACCGCGTAGATCAGGACTTCGGTAAGGACCAGACGCCGTAATTGAGAACGCTTCATACCGAGGCAGCGGAGCGTGCCGTATTGTCTGATTTTCTCTGCGACACTCAAATTGATACTGTTATAGATGAGAAAGACGGCCGCAACAGAAAGTGAAATCGTCAGCACTTTAAGGCCTTTATCAATAAAAGAATCCCCGAGTGCCTCGTCATACGCTTGCACCTTAGCGTCATTGACCTCAAATTGAAGACTCAAATCCCCCAACGCATTGGCGTAACCTAAGTCACTCATCACGTTGTAGACTCTATCCGAATCGTAGTCATTTTTTTCGACAGTAACGAAAATCGACCGGGCATCATTGTCGTCGCAGCCTTGTTTCAGACTGACCTCTTCGGCCGTGTCCAGCATCGTACTCGCAATCAGAAAAGCACTCCCGGTCGGCATATCTTTGATAAATCCGGAAATAACAAAAGTCTCGTCCGTCGACCCGGACTCAGCGCTGCAACTGACAGGAAGCGTAATGCTGTCCCCAATCTTGTATGGGACCTCAGCATAGGTATTGATTCGCTCTTCAACACAGATTTCATAGGGCTTCGTCGGGAAAAACCCTTCCGTCAATTCAAACCCGAAGGCAATCGTGACGTCACCCTCCGAACCGATAATCGAAATGTCCATTCCGTTTCCGGGAAGCGTTGAACCCAGGGATTCATTCAAGATCAGAACGTCTTCAGTCTCAATTTCGCCACTTTGCAGAACCCCCGCGAGTTCTGCCTGCTTATGCGCTGACATACCCCGCACCAAAAAATCATACTGCTGGCCTTTCACAAGAAGACTCTCGTACCGAACCGCAATACTGTCCCCCATCTGCATCAGTGAAAACATCATGACCACCGTCAGAACGATGCCGACAATAATTGAAAAAGTGGTCTTCTTCTGCTGGAGAATGTATCGAAAAGCAAAGTGTCGCATTAGACTCCTCTACAGTGAAAGTTAATATATCAAATATACGTAATCGGTTTGATTTGCGCAAGACCGGTTCACCCCTTAATCGGGATGTAAATATCCGTTTCACAGTAACTCGGAGAGCGATTTTGAAGATCCATGCGTTCAAAATGATACGGAGCTGCTTGCTCGTGGCTCGTGTTAGGATACCAATTCTGATCGATCAGCGCGTAGAGCGCGCCGAGATTTTGCATCGAAAGCTCCTCGGGCGCGTGAAATCCGATATATCGAAAAACAGCATAGGTCATTGTCGGGAGAGTTCGGCAGATAAGCGGTGCCGGCAGCGTCTGTTCGCGGGCGATCTCCACGGCGGGCATGTAGTAGTTTGCCGTATCGGGATCCGGCCCGTAGGTGATGATCCCGTAGTAGATGTGATCGTTAATCCGGTCCGGGATCCGCGCGCGCCAATGTGTGTGAAATTGCAGGGCAAGCGAGTTGGCGGTGATTTTTTCGTAGTTTTCGTGGTGGTTGATCAGTTCCTCGACGCCGGCCGCGCAAAAACCGGGCAGGAGGCAATATCGAGGGCTGAGAAGAACTCCCTGCGGCAAGTCATAAATGAGGCCGCAATCCAGCCGATGATCGATGGAAAGCTCCGTCTTTTTCCGGCGGAATTCGGTCGGGGGCAGACCAAACCGGCGCTTGAAGGCGCGCTCGTATGATTGCTCGTGCTCGAACCGGTACTCTTCAGCGATGTCTATGATTTTGAGGTCGGTCGTAAGAAGCTCGTTGACGCTCGACGAGAGCCTGCGCCCGCGTACATACGACATCATCGGAAGTCCCGTCAACGAGCGAAAAAGCCGGTGCAGATGATATTTCGACAGGTGAAGCCGCCGCGACACCCGATCCAGCGTCAGCGGCTCCTTAAGGTTTTCCTCGATCATTTTAACGGCTTGCTCAATCAGTGCCCTGTTTGCATTTCCCATTTTCAAACTCCAAAACGCACTTCTATCGCGAAAAACAACGAAAGCAGCAAGAACTGTTCGTTATATTTTATAATTTTAGTATCTACTGAGAAGAGAATACCGTCAATTCCGAATAAAGAAAGCGGGTGCCCTATGAAAAAAAGCCTGTTCGCAATTCTTTTCACGACCGTCCTGGGGATGAGTCTTTTAGCGGGCTGTGCCCGCGATTCTCAAAAAGCACCCCGGGAGTACTTAATCACCAAAGAGATCACCTCCGCACAAATCGCGGACAATAATTTAATGGGGGACCCGGGTACCGAGACAATATATATTTACCTGCCTCCGGATTATTATGACTCCAAAGAATCCTATCCGGTCGTGTACTATCTGCACGGCTTCGGTGAGACGGCCGGATCTTTCATTCGAGGTTCGAAAACAGATTTGGACAGTCTGTTTGGAGACGGAAAACAAGCCTTCATCATGGTTGAGATATCCGGGAACGGATACACGGGCGGCTCATTTTACGTGAACTCTCCCTCTTCCGGAAACTGGGAAGACTGCCTGATCAATGAGATTATTCCTTATGTGGACAAAGATTATCGTACGCTGGCACAAGTCGGATCACGCGGTATATGCGGCTTTTCGATGGGCGGATTCGGTGCGATGAATCTGGCGTTGCGGCATCCGGACGTTTTCTCGGCAGTGTATTCCATGAGCCCGGGCATCATGAAAGACGACGCGCTTCCCGAAGCGGTACGGTTATGGTCAAGCGACAAGTCTTTTCTCAAGGCATATGCGCGGGCGTTTGCTCCCAATCCCGAAATTGCCGGAGTTTTCGGAGACATCCCCGCAATGGATGGTACGGACGCAGACAATCTCATCGCGGCCAGGTGGCTCGACGGTTTCGGTAATTGGAGTCAGAAACTGGATGCCTATTTATCGCTGAAGAAACCGCTCAGTGCAATCGGGATCTGCTACGGAACCAAAGACGGTTATCCCTGGATCACAGAAGGTTGTGCCTATTTCGCTGATCTCTTGCGCGAGAACGGTATTGAGCCGACCGTGTTCACTTTTGACGGAGGGCACTTTATACCAACCGGTGCTATCTCGGATCACCTGGGTCCGTTCTTCAGGGAAAATCTGATGTGGGAGTAAGGGGCGAGCTCGATTAAGTAGCGAATCAGTAACCAAGCGCCTTGATTGCTTTGTTGATTTCCTTGATATTGCTTTTGCTGGTTTCTTGGGAAGACACACGAATGATCATTTCATCAAATTGGACCAGTGCTATATATAGATCAAATCCATGACTTTCGCCCTCAAACACTAATTTCTTATACTTACCGGATCCGGTCTCCTTAACCTCTCCCTCCACATCTTCGTCTTCAATTCCATTCTCTAAAGATTCCAGCATTGCTTCGTAATGTTCTTCCGCGGGATCTTCTTCTTCATAGATTATATATTCAATACGATAACCCCCGCTGCCATCTTCACTTTTGGCGATAAGGTACTCCTCCATATTGTCATCTTTTTCAAATTCATTGACTTCACAGTCGAATTTATCTTCCATTATTTTAGTGAATTCATCCGCGTCAATGATTCTTTCCGTTGCTTTCCTTTTACAAGAAGCAATCGTCAAAGACATGGCAAAAACAAGCAAAATAATGAGAAGTCGAGATGGTTTTTTCATTTGTACTCTCCTTTTGGGAAACGATTATTGCTTGTCAGTCTATCACATGTAACGATAACATGGCAGATGGCGATTCAGAGCGCATGCTATTATTGCCGGCCCGGCATAAAAAGCCGCCGGAAACTTGACTTCCGACGGCCCTTTGTGATTCTCTTGTGGAAAGAAAAGTACGCACCTGTTACAATCGTGTCTTATCAGTGGAGGCTATTCATTCTCTTTTCTAATTGCATATATTTGTCTCTGGAAGACACGAACTTTATCTAAACCATATTTTTTAACACTAAATCGAATACTACCACCGGCATATTCAATTTGAAGAAAAGATCTCTTCAAGACAAAGTACATCACGACAAGTACGGTAGCAAATAGAAACGCCAAGAATACAGAGAAACCACCAATCCCCACTCCAATTATATCTATATTATCGAGAAATGGTTTAAATAACAAGCTAACTATCACTTCAACAATTGCAAACACGATTAAACCGATCGGTTTTATCTCCAATATTTTAGATCCGGAAATATCATCAAGATCAACAATTTCTTCGCGTCTGAAAATACTCAGGATTCCTGTTTTGTCATTGTAATATAAACGCTTGTTCGTGATTATAGCGTCCTCTTTTTTCCAGCCCTCTCCGGAAATTAGATTAAGGGCTACTCCATTTTTTAGACTGTAGATCATCACTTCATCGGGTGTAACAAAACCGCTGGAGCCGGTCGATGAAGTGTATTCCGACTTTTGCTCGCCCACATGAATCGGAACGTTATTACTGTTACTATCTTCTGAAGACGAATCGTCACTCGCGGAACGCTTTTGAGGTAATGTCTTCCCGCATTTAGAGCAAAAGGTTTGAGTCTCTACCCACTGAGTACCGCAATTGCTGCAAAATCCCATTCTCAATCCCTCCATTTTTCTGCTATTTTGCTGTATGTATGTGTGTGTACTTATATTTTACTCTAATAGAAAGCTTTTACAGTGTCAAGGGGACGCAGGGATGATCGTTTGACAGATGCCGCCATTACATTTTTGAACAAAATAAAGCCGCCGGAAACTTGACTTCCGACGGCCTTTTCCGTTGATGTGCTTCCCGGTCTACCTCTTCCGGACCGGAATCCAAATTTCCCCGAATTCGTTCTGATGCCTCGCAAGGCCGTAGTACATTTCGAATTGCGGGCCTTCCGCCGTCTCGTACTCGGAGGCCGGAAACCACTCCGACCAGATTCGTCTCCACACGTTCTGCATCTCGACTCCGGGCACATCAAAGATTGCCCATGTAACTGCCGGGACGTCGAGGATCGAAAATCGCGAAGGCAAGTTCAATCCTTCGGGAAGGTACTGGCACAGCATGTACTTGAAATCGGTTTCCGTGAAATCATAGAGCGCTGAAATTGTACGATTATCGTCAAACCGCCCCAGCAGGTGATTAATCTCATCGGTTGCCCCGTTTTCATCACATTTCGCAAAAAACTGCGGCACCTGACGGAACGCCGTCTCGTGGTCCGTGCTGATTTTTTCGAAAACACCAAAAACACGGAATGCTTCTCTTTTCTCAATACGATAGTTCATTTCCTGATCTCCTTTAATCGATATTGAGAAGGTCATCTTCGGATAGGCCTTGAGCGCGGCGCCCGAATTGCGCGATGCCGCCGGCATGACTCCGTGCAGATTCTTGTACGCGCGACTGAATGCTTCCGGCGATTCGTATCCGTACTTCAATGCCACATCGATCACCTTTGAATCGCTTGCCTGAAGCTCGAATGCGGCCATTGTAAGGCGCCTTCTCCGAATGTATTCCGACAGCGGGACGTCCGCGATAAACGAGAACATTCGTTGAAAGTGGTACGTGGAACAGCAGGCGATCCGCGCCGCCTTGTCGTACGAGATCTCCCCGGTCAGGTTGGACTCGATGTAGTCCATCGCCTGATTCATTCTTCCCGGCCAATCCATTGATTTCCCTCCCTGATGAGACCATCTTAGTCTCCCGAATCCCGGAAATCCTTGCAGTTGATGCACGAAAATGTCAGGTGCTGCCAATCCCAAAGCCCTTATATCATTTAATATAGCATAATCATTACGGCGTTTTCTCAGAACATCTTCTCGTAAAAAACCGTCTCTGCGATCGGTTTTCGCGCTGTGGCGTGACGGTCGGGCGACTTGCCTTCTTCGGCCGGAAAGCCTAGTGCCAGGATGTTATAGGGGATGATGTTTTTCGGGAGGTTGAATTCTTTCCGAATGATATCCGGCTTAAAATTGCAGATCCAAAGACTGCCGACACCGCAATCCTCGGCTTCCATCATCATGTGTGTGGTCACGATACCGATGTCGGTTTCGATAATGTTCTTGTTGTCATATCCGCGAATCCATGCTTTTTCGGAGTCGCCGCAGACCAGAATGACGGTGGGCGCACCGAAGGTATTAGCCGCCTTTGCAATCTTACCAAGTCCTTCCGGTGACTGAATCACGATTACTTTCTGGGGCTGACTGTTCGTGCCTGTCGGCGCGACCCTTCCGGCCTCCAGAATCTTTTGAAGTATTTCAGGGTACACCTGATCCCCGGTATATTTCCGGACCGAGTACCGCTTTTTTGCGATTTCAAGAAAAGACATAAAAATACCTCCTTGTTGTTAGGTATTGCCTGTATTCGAAAAGGGACTCGCATTGCCGATGTGTTCGCGATAAATCCCCGGTGGTTTAGGCTTGCCTTCTCCGGGAATTCTCATCATAGAGCACTCATATTTTAGCACAAGCTGAAGATTGTCTGTACAGTGCACCTCTTGTTTACTCCTATTTATTAACAACGAATGGAGAAAAGCGTCAAAGTGATTTTTGCTCTGCATAGAAGTCGCGCGGGTATATGCTTGAGGCTTTTGCTTTTTAAGAATTTTATCTGCCCCCTCTTTACATATCTCCAAATGCCTGATATATTGTGCTTACCAACCAGTTGGTTGGCTCTTAAAAAATGACCGTCACACCTGCTTTACCAACACACAAAGGAGAACACTCATGCGACAGGGATCTGACACCAAGGAAAAAATCCTGCAGACTGCACTGGTCTCCTTTTCGCGTTACGGCTACGAAGGAGCCCGGATGGAGAAGATCGCGGCGGAGGTCGGGATCAACAAGGCTTCCCTGTATTTCCACTTTTCGAGCAAGGAAGAGATTTTTCGCGTCCTCTTCTCAAGAATCATCGAAAAGTACGAGGCGCAGCTTAAGAAGATCTTCGACAGCGGTGAGGGATTGCCGGTGTATGATCGCTTGATCCGTTTATATCGCGAATATCTTCTCTATCACTGGAAGAATCCGGAGATGGATTTCTGGAATATCGTGTATTATCTGCCGCCGGAGTCGATGAAAGCGGAGATCCTCGAGGTAACCGGCAAGAGCAGGAATGACTTGATGACGATGCTGTCCGGGATCCTTTCGGAGGGTGTCCGCAAAGGTGAACTCCGGGATCTGCCGGTCGTGAGCATGGCGATGTCCTTCTATTATCTGTTGACGTGTATCAGCCTGTCGACGGAGATAATGGATAAGGATGCCTACCTTGGGAACATGGATTCCTGCTTTGCCATTTACTGGAGCGGGATCCGGTCGGCGAAGTAGTTGCGAAGAAGAACCGGGCTTGCTTCCGGCCGGGTTTTGAGAAAAAAAGGGAGACAATTTTTATCGGCCATTGCCTACCAAACGGTAGGTTGGCGCAAATAAACAAAGAGAAAATGTGAGGAGGATATTTATTATGGAAAAGCGAATTTTGGGAAGATCCGGTTTTGAGGTCAGTCCGATGGGCATCGGTTGCTGGGCCATCGGCGGGCAGTTTTTTCTCGACGGGAAAAACGACGGCTACGGCGATACCGATGATAATGAATCGATCAAGGCGGTTCAGACGGCGCTCGACCTCGGTGTCAATTTCATCGACACCGCCGATTGCTACGGTATCGGACACAGTGAAGAGCTCCTCGGCGTCGCTCTCAAAGGTCGTCGTGATGGCGTGATTCTCGCGACGAAATTCGGCTTCGTCGGTAATGAAGCAACCAAGACCATCCAGGGAGTCTGCTACGACCCGGCCTATATCGAGCGCGCTCTGGACGCATCGCTCAAGCGTCTTCAGACCGACCATATCGATCTTTACCAATTTCACGTCGGCGATGTCAGTATCTCCGAGGCGGATTCCGTAATCGGGACGCTCGAACGGCTCGTCGCCAAAGGCAAAATTCGTTCCTTCGGTTGGAGTACCAATGCCCTTGCACCTGCGCGGCTCATGGCAGCGCACGCCGGCTGTACGGCCATCCAGCACGATTATAATATACTTCAGGACAGCGACGGGATGCTTCGATTCTGCGAGCAGCAGAACCTCGCGAGCATCAACAGAAGTCCTCTGGCGATGGGTTTTTTGAGCGGCAAATTCAATCGCGACACCCAAATCCCGAAAAACGACGTTCGCGGAGCCGGCCACTCCTGGGCCGAAAATATTTTCAAGGACGGCCGCCCTGTCGAGGATGTTCTGCAAAAGCTGGACGCCGTCCGCGAGATCCTTACCTCAGGCGGTCGCACGCTTGCTCAGGGCTCTCTCTCCTGGATCTGGGGGAAAAGCGCCTCGACGCTCCCGATCCCCGGCTTCAAAAACGTCGCGCAGGTTGAGCAGAACGTCAAGGCTATGGAATTCGGTCCGCTCTCCGCGGCACAAATGGCCGAGATCGATCAGCTGCTGGGGAGATAAATTCGTTTACGACACACCGGGCTTACGAACGCTGTACCGAAGGACTGTTTGCAGCTTAGCCTTTTCCTCCGCGGAGCCGGAGTCCGTGAGTGCTTTAATGTAAATTTCCCGATGCGTCATGGACTCCCTCTCGAGGTGATTCTCCACGATAAATTGCTTCATTTTCGCAAAGGACCCCGGCTCGTCATCATATGACCCGATATGCATCATTTGCACGCACAGCCCCTCCTCCGACTCCTCGAAAAACACTTCATTCAGGAGCGGATGGGGCTTCTTGCGCTGCGCGATCGTAAACGCTTTTGCAACCACCTCTTCAGTGACAAAATCCGGCTGCCGGATCATAATGGTGTACACCAATTCATCTTTGCTTAAAGTTGCGGCCTTTTTACCGGCATCGGTCAGATCCCACACTCC
>CAZCTO010000012.1:0-56965 GCA_964501725.1 uncultured Oscillospiraceae bacterium
TCCTTTGACCCCGCGGTCCTGACCGAAGGTGACGTTACCTATTTATATCTGGGCTTTTGCCCCAAGGGCGACCGGTCAAGAACCGGCTGTATGGCTACCGTGCTCGAAAAGGACATGCTGACCGTCAGGGAAGCGCCGGTGCGCATCGTTCCGGGTGTCGAATACAGCGCAGGGACCGGGTACGAAGGGCATGCGTTTTTCGAGGCACCGTCCATCCGCAAGGTTTTCGGGAAATATTACTTTGTCTATTCGTCACAGGTCATGCACGAGCTCTGTTATGCCGTAAGCGATACACCGACCTCCGGATTTACATACCGCGGGGTTCTGGTGAGCAACTGTGATCTCGGTATCGACAGCTACAAACCCGCGGATATGCCCACTGCTTACGGCGCAAACAACCACGGCGGCATGGTGGAAATCGGCGGACAATGGTTCATTTTTTATCACCGCCAAACCAACGGCACATGGTACAGCCGTCAGGGGTGTGCCGAGCCGATCACGCTGCTTGCGGACGGACGCATCCCACAGGTTGAAATGACCTCGTGCGGCCTGAACGGAGGCCCGCTTCGCGGCGAGGGTGAATACCCGGCATATCTTGCCTGTAACCTGTTCACCGATAAGCCCTCGATGTATGTCGGCGGCGATGATTTTCCAAAGGTCATGCAGGACGGTCGGGACGGCGACGAAGAAATCGGCTACATCGGTAATATCAAGGACACCGCCACGGCGGGATTCAAGCACTTCGACTGTAAGGGCGTCAAGGCAATTCGCGTGACCACAAGAGGCTATGCGGGCGGCAAAATCGAAGTCCGGACATCTTTAAGCGGCGAGGTGCTGGCAGAGATTACCACCCCGTTCAGCAACGTCTGGGAAACAATGGAGGCACCGGTCAATCTGTCCGACGGCGTCCATGCAATATATTTAACCTATCGCGGCGGCGGAAATGCCAGCCTTAAGTCTTTTGAGTTATGCACATAAGTGACGCTTTTCTCACATCCCTCAAAAACAGCCGGGAGGAACACAAATGGACAAGATAACAATCGGTAGAATGGAAAACGCCCCCGTCATCAACAAAAACATATACGGCCACTTCGCCGAGCACCTTGGTCATTGCATATACGGCGGAATTTTTGTCGGAAAAGACAGTCCGATTCCGAACGTCAACGGCATTCGTAGCGATGTCGTCGAAGCGATGAAGAAACTAAATCTTCCCATTCTCCGCTGGCCGGGCGGATGTTTTGCCGATGAGTATCACTGGAGGGACGGTATCGGTAAGAACCGGAAGCGCATGGTCAATACTCTCTGGGGCTGGGTAGTCGAGGATAATTCTTTCGGCACCCATGAGTTCATGGATCTTTGTCGTCAAGTCGGTTGTGACCCTTACGTTAATATCAACGTCGGCAGCGGTACCGTGCAAGAGATGGCCGAGTGGGTCGAATACATAAACAGCGACGGGGATTCTGCTACAGCGCAAGAGCGATGGGCGAACGGAGATAAAGATCCCTGGAATGTTCGTTACTGGGGAATCGGCAACGAGAACTGGGGCTACGGCGGCTGGATGCGACCCGAGTATTATTCGGACTTATATAAACAGTTCCAGACCTACTGCAAGCCCCACGGCGGGACGGTCCCTTATAAAATTGCCTGCGGCTCCGACGGTGAAGATCTTGAATGGACCGAGGTGCTCATGCGAAGCGCGGCGCGTTTTATGGACGGGCTTTCACTACATTACTATACCTTCCCGAAGGAATGGGCGGACAAGGGCAGCGCAACGGATTTCTCCGACGACCTCTATCTGGAAACGCTCAGGAAAGCCAGTCGCATCGGTGAACAGATCGAAAAGCACGGCGCAATTATGGATCGTTTTGATCCTGAACGGCGCATCGGCATGATTGTGGACGAATGGGGCTGCTGGCATAATGTCGAGCCCGGCACCAACCCCGGCTTCCTTTTCCAGCAGAACACCATGCGCGACGCGATGGTGGCGGCGCTGTCTCTCAACATTTTCAACCGGCATGCGGCACGTGTACAGATGGCGAACATCGCGCAGACCGTGAACGTACTGCAGTCAATCATTTTAACTGACGGAGAAAAAATGCTCCTGACCCCGACGTATCATGTGTTCGACCTCTATAAAGAACACATGCAGGCGACGCTCCTGCAGTGCATGGTCGAATGCGGCCTTCTCGAGAACGGCCTCGAAAAGCTCAGCGTTTCCGCTTCCCGCAAAGGCGACACCGTAACCGTTACAATTGCTAATTTCACCATCGATACCACAGTCAGAATCGACGGAGTTCATGCGATGGACGCGACCGGTCGTATTCTGAGTGGTCCTCCACGGGCGCACAATACATTTGATGCGCCGAACACTCTATCTGCCAAGCCTTTTTCGGATATCAGACTTTTTGAGAATTTCGCGGAAGCATCGCTTCCCGCTTACAGCATCGTCGCCTTATCTTTCAACGTGAAAAACGCTCGCTGAGCATTTTTCACGGATAGCGGACTTCGCTATTTTACGACAGCCATATTACGGAGGAACTCTATATGCAAATGATCTCCTACAACAGCCCTTTCGGGCGATTTATGAACGGGCTTGTGGATGTTTTCGTCCTCAGTCTGTTGACACTCTTATGCTGTCTGCCGATCATAACCATCGGGGCCGCCTTTACGGCGCTCTATTATGTCCTTCTTAAAATGGTTCGTGACACGGATACGAACATTGTCCGCACTTTTTTCAAGGGCTTTAAGGATAATTTTCTCAAGTCGACCGTTCTATGGATCATCATGGCGATAGTCCTATCGGTGCTATATCTCGATTTCTACCTTCTATATAGTGTTGAGATGAATTATGAAGCAGCGGTACTGATCATTTTGCTCATCATCAGCGCGTTGATACTGATGATTGCAAATTACATTTTCCCGATGCAGGCACAATTTGAAAATACCGTTTTCGGGACAATCAAATATTCATTTCTGGTTTGCATGATGAATCTCCCCCGCAGTTTGCTGATCCTTTTTGTCCTGCTCTGTCCGATCATCATCGTGTTTTTTATCCCTGAAACGATCTATCTTCTGCCCATCATCTGCATTGGCATCGTCCCCTATCTCCAGACCGAAGTGCTGGTTCGGGTTTTTGAAAAATATATGCACCCGGCAACCGTTGCCCCCCCTTCCCCATCCCTTGAAGAGAACAAAACCGCAGAGGAAGTCAGTGAACCGGCGGGCGATGAAACGGGTAAGACGATTTCGGGAGACGCAAAATGAAGCCTGAGGCCGTTACGACGAAAGAACGACGCACATCATCTAAATCAAAGAATTTGATGATGCGTATCGCGCGCGCCATAACGGATAAATTAAACAACCTGACCCTTCGCAGAAAATTTGTGCTCATGTGTGTTCTCTGCGTGCTCCTGCCCATTGCGGTTACCGACACCATCTTTTTCTCCCTGATTTTTAACACGGTGAATGAAAGAGAAAAAAGCGAGATGACAAATTCGCTCGATTCGGTCGAGCGCACCCTTGACGGCATGGTGAATTACATGACAAACGCGGCGGTCAATCTTTATACCACAGATGACCTATATGATTTTCTGGATGAGCAATATACCTCGGATCTGGCGTATTTGAATGCCTATACGAGTAACTCACCGCTTTTGCGCAAAGTTACATTCGGTAACAATACTTATATCTCAAACGTACAGTTGCTTTGCGATAATGATACCCTTATCAACGGCGGCGGTGTATACCGGCTCGGTCCGTCCAGGGAAGCCTATTGGTATACGCGGTTTTCTCTTTCGGGCCGTAAAATGCAGTTCCTTCCGAGCCGTGAAAACACGACAGAGATGAATAAGCGTGTTTTGTCGTTAATCTGCCGAATGAACTACAATTCCAACTCCAGCCGCGAGAGACTCATCAAATTGAACCTGAATTATAACTACTTTTCATCGATTCTCAGTCAGCAATATTTTGATGTCGATGTTTATATTTGCGACAATGAATATGTACTGTTTTCAACTACCGATCCTAACAAGGGAACCAAGGATTTCCTCCCTTATAATGCAAAAGATTATTCGGATGCCCGCTACACCGCAGAATACGACATGTTCGGTGATACCTGGCATATTTATATTTATCCGAAGAGTTATTTGAGCACATCTGCAATCAATTTGTTTAAGGAACACGGGGAGCTTTTCTTTATCCTGGTCGTCATCAATATGCTGATTCCCGGTTTGGCGATCTATTTTATCAATCGCTCCATTACCCAGCGCCTTTTCGTTCTGGGCGGCCATCTTAAAATGGTCAAGGATGAGAAGTATGCTCCGATGGTGGATAATCCGACCAAAGACGAAATTGGCGCACTCATCGAAAACTATAACCTGATGGTCACGCAGATTCAAACCATGATCGGGGTCGTTTACAAAGAGAAAATTAAGCAACAGGAATATGAGCTCGCCAGGCAGAGAGCTGAACTTCATGCACTGCACAGCCAGATCAACCCTCATTTTATCTTTAACGCGCTGGAGAGCATTCGCATGAGGAGCCTTCTCAAACAGGAAAAAGAAACGTCCGAAGTCATCGAGCTTCTCGCCGTGCTGATGCGCAAATCCACGGACTGGGGCGACGATTGTGTCACCCTTCGCGATGAGGTCAGTTTTGCCGAGGCCTATTTAAAAATACAACAGTATCGCTTTGGCAGCCGGATCAGTTACAAACTCGACGTTCACGACGACTGCATGAATATCCTTATACCCAAGCTGACGCTCGTTACATTCGTCGAGAATGCCTGCGTGCATGGCGTAGAAGGTGTCGGACATAATTGTATGGTGCTTATTTCGGCTGAAAAAACAATCGACACCTTTAGCATCTATATTGAGGACACCGGCGCCGGGATGTCATATCAGCAACAAGAGGAGCTCCTGCAGGTAATGCGCACGGGCGACATGGACAGTTTGGAAGGAAGGCATTCGATTGGTATAATGAATGCGTGCTTGCGGCTTCGTAAATACTTCAGCGAGAAAATCATTTTTGAGATCGACAGTGAACCGAATGCCGGTACCTGTGTTACTATTCGAATCCCCCTTGAAAACATACAACAAGCAAAAGGAGGCTCTGACGATGCTGAATGTACTAATCGTTGACGATGAACCCTTCATACGTCAAGGTCTGGCTGTACTGATCGACTGGGAGGCAGAAGGTTTTTGTATTTCGGGAGAGGCCGCGAACGGGCAGGAAGCATTGTCCCTGCTTGAAAAACAGCATTTCGATCTTATCATCGCTGATATTCGCATGCCCGTGATGGGCGGAATCGAACTGCTGAAACACACCCGCGATCGAGGATTAAGTAATGCCCGTTTTGTTATCCTGAGCGGCTATTTTGAATTTGAGTACGCAAAAGATGCGATTCGCTACAGTTGTTCTGACTACATCCTTAAGCCCATTAATGAACAGGACCTGCTCGCCTTGCTTCGCAAAATTGCCGCCGATTATGAGAGAAGCCGTGTCGCGGAAGATCGGGAGGAATTACGTGACCGCGCCATGCTCGAGCGTCATTTGTCATCCATTATTCTCGGGAAATTTGATTCGATCAATCTCGATTATGTTCGTGCCCACCTTAATCCGGGCAAACGCCTGCGTTATATCAACATAGAGCTTGACATGTCCGACGAGCGGGTGCGTGCATCAGACGAACAGAACAAGAGAGGTATGCAGCGCAATTTATATGACCATCTTCGGCATGTCATGGCGGATAAAAGCCCGCACATCATCTTCGACGTAAACAAGTTTGCCGGCTGTTATGATGTCGGTTTTGTCTATACGGCAGATCTTGCTGAAGAAAAAAACATGACAGAGGCTCAGTATTTTGAATGGTTTGCTGAGACAGCATCCGGAGTCGGTTTTGGCATTACCATCCAGGCGGGTTGTGAGGTGCTTTCGCTCGAAAAACTCTCTGACTCTTTCCAATCGGCAACCATCGCTAAGCTGATGAAAAGTTTTTCCTACGAAGGCTTGTCTCTGAACGGCGAACATGCACAACGCGCGAAACAATATGCCGACGGAGGTTACGTCGAGCAGAAACGCCGTATGGATGACTTGATTGCTGCGATCGAGCGGGGCGATAAACCGGATGTTGAACTCAGTGTCGGTAATTTATACCGGATCATGAGCGAGTCGAACATGGACTACAAGTCCATTGAGCTGAACATGAATTATGTTATGTTCAATTTGTTGCACCTTGCGGCGGCAAGAGACCCGAATATCAATCAGGAAGAGATTGTGCGCTATATCTTTGAGAATGCTTTCGACCGCGGTGTGTCCCGGGGAAGTCAGAGCCATTTCCTGAGTTTCTGTCTCCAATTCACCGATTATCTGACACAGCTGAATTCGCCCGCGACCAGCAACGTCATTGCCAAAATCGAGCAGGAAGTTAAAGAAAGCTACATGCAGAATATCAGCTTAAAGTCTTTGAGTGAGAAATACTATATCAACAGCGCCTACCTCGGCCAGTTGTTCCGGAAACACTATGGTTCCTCCTTCAAAGACTATCTCAATTCGGAGCGAATTAACGTAGCCGCCGATATGATGCTGCACACCGACAAACGAGTGTATGAAATTTCCGAAGCCGTGGGTTATCAAAGCCTTGATTATTTCATATCCAAATTCGTCGCAGCGAAAGGTCACACGCCGACACAGTACAGAAAAAGATTTTCGTCAAAGGCGAAGCCGGACATTTAGCACCTTGTAAAATCTACAACTGTATTTCCCACCGGTCTGCTGCGTTATTCGATAGCTTTAGAATTTACACGGTACCATTCGCTATCTTTTCGAAAATTTGTGAGGTATTTCAAATTTTGTAGGGATTTTCTCATAAATTTGTATGGTTGCACATATTTTCATGATCATTAGAATTAACTTAATGACTCGATTTCGAGTTACAACTATTTATTGCCTGCTCTAGTCCGACTCGAATCTGCGCTTTTCACATGAGTTATTGCGTCGCTTTTAGTTGGAATATAGCGGGGGGAGAAGAAGAAAGGGGTCTGCACAAATGAAGAAAACTATCACACGAGTTTTGTCAGGAATGCTCATGGCAACATTGTTGTTCGGAACAATTGCCGGATGTGCGAAGAAGAGAACAGAGACAACCGCCGCTGCCGGAGGAGAAACAACCGCCGCAACGCCAACCACAACCGCGAAGCCCGCAGTCAAGAAGTTTAGCATGTTTATTGCTATGCCCGGTACTGAGCTTAACGAAGGCAATGCTGTTCAGGCAAAGCTTACCGAGCTTACCGGTGCTGAGGTTAAGGAAACATGGCTGACCGGACAAAAAGCAGAAGAGGCTGTCGGCGTTATGGTAGCAGCCGGCGAGTATCCCGATTTCATCGAAGCTTCTGACGGATACCAGATCATGGTTGATGCCGGTGCCCTCATCGCAATCGATGAATACTGGGATGATTACCCGAACATCAAGAACTACCTTTCCGAGGCAGAGTGGAATATGTGCCGTAAACCAGACGGACATATTTACGCAATTCCGCAGTTCGGTATTGTAAACGGTGAAGACACAAGCCCCATTCACAATGATGAAGCTTGGTGGATTCAGACCCGCGTTCTGAAGTGGGCAGGATATCCCGAAGTTAAGACCATGGATCAGTACTTTAAACTTCTCGAGGATTATGCCGCTGCAAATCCGACACATTCGGATGGAACGAAAGTTATTCCTTACACGATCCTTACCGAAGACTGGAGATATTTCTGCCTTGAGAATGCACCGTTATTCCTGGCAGGAAATCCGAACGACGGTTCCGTTATCGTTGATCCCGTAACCCATAAGGTCAGCGACTACAACGTTACCCCTATCGCGAAGCAGTATTTCCAGAAACTTAACGAAGAATACAAGAAGGGGATCGTCGATCCCGAAAGCTTTACTCAGACTTATGACGAGTACATTGCGAAAATCTCTACCGGCCGTGTTCTTGGAATGATTGATCAGTATTGGGATTTCGCATACACCGGAATGGACGCAATCAAGAACGCCGGTCTCGATGATTGTACTTATGTACCTCTCGGAATCGTTGCTGAAGAAGGTATCGTAGATCGTTATCACAGCAAGTCCGCCCTGGACGTTTCGGGTGGTTTATCGATTACCACAAGCTGCAAAGATGTTGATGGCGCAATGAAGTTCATCAATGATCTTCTGTCTCAGGAAGCACAGACCCTCCGTTTCTGGGGAATTGAAGGCGTAGATTACCTGGTCGGTGACGACGGCTTATTCTACAGAACACAAGAAATGCGTGATAAAGCTGTCGATGCAGACTACAAAGCAGATAATCTCTGTGCGTATGCTTACTTCCCGCAGTATGAGGGAATGAACCTCGACGGTATCAACGCATGGCGTCCGGACAACCAGCCCAAGGAATTCTTTGAGGATATGTCGGAACCGGTTAAAGAGTGCCTCGCAGCTTATGGCGCAAGCACCTATGTTGATTTACTCAGCCCCGCAGGCGAGAATGCTCCTTGGTATCCGATGTGGTCTTGGTCAAACGATCTGAAAACAGATACAGATGCAGGAATGGCATGGAAACAGATGGGTGAAGTTAAACACGAGTATCTGCCCAAGGTCGTTATGGCAAAAGATTTTGAGGCCGCATGGACAGATTATTTGAAAGTTTATTACGAGCGCGCTGATGTTCAGAAATTCCTTGATGCCGCGCAAACAGAGGTAGATCGCAGAATCGCTGTCTCTGAAGGTAAGGCAGGCTAATCATTCTGATGATCACTGACAATCGTTAGTGCCATCAAAAACCATAGTCGATCGAGAGGGTGGCTGCGTGTAGAAGACGAGCAGCCACCCTCTTTTTACGAAAGGATGTGACTCAGCCGTGTCCGATAACCCGAAAGACATAAAAGAGGAAGAAGACATAGTCTCGCATAAAGCTCCTGCCAGAGATGCGGCAACAATCAACAGACTGGAACTTGCTGTGCGCGCTCAAGGAGTAGCGTCACGTGCCAATGCCGTAAGCGGAACCCTGGCACTGGACGGGGCCAAAAAAAGGCGTTACAAAGCACCGAAAGTGAAGATCACCCGCCGCTTACTCAAAAAGCAGCGTGAGTTGATTCTCATCACAATACCGTTTGTTCTTTACGGCATATTGTTTAATTATGCGCCGCTCACCGGGTGGCTAATGGCTTTCGAGAAATATAAGCCCGGAAAAGGAATTTTGAAATCCGAATGGGTCGGTCTAAAGAACTTTGAAACATTGTTCAAAGATGATGTTTTTATCAAAGTCATTCGAAATACGCTCGCAATGGGCGTGATTAACCTCGTACTCAGTTTTGTTTTTGCAATCGGACTGGCAATTCTGCTTAACGAAGTAAAGCATAGAGGCCCAAAAGGCTTTGCCCAGACGATATCTTATCTTCCCCACTTTTTATCCTGGATTATCGCTGTAGGCATCATACGTGACATGCTTTCAATTGATAACGGAATCATTAATCAGATCCTCGTCGGATTGAAAGTTATACCAAAAGATTTTAACTTTTTCGCACATCCCAAATTATTCTGGTGGATTGTCGGTTTCTCCAACGTATGGAAAGAGACCGGTTGGAACAGCATTATATACCTGGCGGCAATAAGCGCCATCAACCCCGATATTTACGAAGCCGCCTCTCTTGACGGAGCGGGGCGATTTGGAAAGATTTTTCACGTTACACTTCCCGGAATAAAGCCCACCATTTTTATTCTTCTTCTTATGAATCTCGGAAATGTTTTGAATGTCGGCTTCGAACTTCAGTACATTATGACAAACCCATTGATTCAAGGCGTATCCGAAACGATTGATCTGTATGTAATGAAGTGGGGCATCAGCCAAGCCAACTTCTCAATGGGTACTGCCGCCGGAATATTTAAAAGCGTCGTCAGTATTGTATTGATATTCATGGCTAATTCTACGGCCAAACTTGCCGGCGAAGAGCGACTATTCTAAGAAAGGGGGAAACAACCATGTCAACTATCCAATTGGAGTCCAAAGAAGAGCTCGGTCATTCGCCTAAAATGACCCTTCGACGTAAAATCCAGATGAACAAAGTCAACACGGGCGATGTGATCTTTGTTGTCGTCAACACACTTATTCTCACTTTTATGGTCGTAATAACACTTTATCCGATCCTTAATACGCTTGCAGTGTCATTTAATGAAGGACTGGACGCACTTAAGGGCGGTATTTATTTGATACCGCGGAAATTTACACTCAAAAACTACAAAACCGTTTTCAATAAGGATAACCTACTTATCGGGGCGAAGAACTCTGTTCTCAGAACGGTAATTGCGGCTGTTTTTCACCTTGCCCTTACCGCTCTTCTGGCATATGTACTTAGCATTAAGGATTTCGTTTTCAGAAAAGGAATTTCGATGTTTTGGGTTCTGACTATGTATGTAAGTGCAGGGCTTATCCCAACATTTCTGCTTTTCCGCAATCTGAAGCTCACAGGCACTTTCTGGGTTTATGTTATTCCCGGAATCATTGCCGGCTGGAATCTTCTGGTTCTTCGTACTTACATGGAATCACTTCCCGACAGCCTTCGGGAATCTGCGCAAATTGACGGAGCAAATCACTTAACTATTTTCTGGAAGATTTACTGCCCGATGTGTAAGCCTGTTTTTGCTACGCTGGCACTGTTTATCGCTGTGTGGCACTGGTCGTCCTGGTTTGACAACATGATTTATAATCGGATGCAGCCCGAGCTTACGACTCTTCAATATGAATTGATGAAGCTTCTTTCATCGGCGTCTGCCCAGACTTCTTCGGGTAGCGCATACGGCGGCGGCGCAAAGCAAGTTGCAATTACACCGCTTACTCTGCGTGCGGCCGCTACAATCGTTACCTCTGTGCCAATCATTATTCTTTATCCGTTCCTTCAGAGATACTTTGTCACAGGGCTAACCATTGGCGGAGTGAAGGAATAAACTAACGTAACCGTTCATGTACCTCCTTTTTGATAACAGAACAGCCGCTTCTTTCCCTAAAGAAGCGGCTGTTCTGCTTTTTGTATAAAAAAAGGACGGCTTCCTAAATGGTCCCCCGTCCTTTACCGTTACTCAATCCTTGTCCGCGATGGTTATCTCTTCTCCTCCATTTGCTCACGCATCACCTCTATTGCGGTTTGCATCTCAAATGTGCGCTGGCCGTTTTCGGGAATGAAACGGTTGATTTCACCGCCTGCCTCGATCAGTTCAATTCGCTTCCCGTACTCGATCTTAAGTCCACGGAGCCGGTCGACCGGAAAGATCTTGCTCACCTGAACGAAATGTCTCTGCTCCTCCGGAATCAGGTTCTTGTTTCTGGGCTTCCCCTTCTTGTATTCCACACCTTCTTCTATCGGGCACTCGGTTCCGGTATACTCGGCCTTCGCGTCGCGAATAACGAGGATCCCTTTGCCGACTTCACGGAAGGCGTACTCGCCATACTGCTTGAAAAGCGTCACCTTTTCGGTAAGTGTAAAGCCCGGCTCGGCAACACGTGCCTTCATGCGCTCACGTTCCCACTCCACCCACTTATGCATATCGGAAAAAGCTTTATCCGCGTTCGTTACCGGGGCGAAAAATCCTGTCTTTTCTACGCGAACGCGGTTGCCGCAACTTCCACAGATCAACAGATCTTTTTCACTTCTCATTACCATATCCTTTTCGCAACGGGGGCAGGCATGAGCGACATTCTGCGCACCGGCCGCAAGTGCCCGATTGCGGAATTTCTGAGGGTGATTCCTGAACCAGTCATACTCGCTGTACTCCAGCTCCTTAAGGACATATTTGTGGATCTCTTCGATGCTCATTTCCCGGACCTTGTCTGCCGAAAGAACGCTCTTTATGTTCGCCGTTATTTTCCCCCGCCGAAATCCGCTCTTGCTCCAACGCGGCCAGGTCATGTAGGCACCATGGGATACCATTACCGCAACCGAGCTCTCCGTCTTCTTGATCATGCGCGCGATTGCGTCGTCAAACGGAAACGATTCCCCGTCCACAAGACGGGTCGCCTCCGGGAAAATGCCCAGTGTACCGCCGCGCTTAAGGACGGTCAGCATGCCTTTAACCGCCCGTGAATCCGAGCGGAACTGAACCTTCGGGATACATCCCCCTTTCTTAAAAAGCGGACCGATAAAGTGATTGCGAAACATAAACGCACCGGCTACGAAGTTGATTCTCCGGCCGTATAATACGGTTGCCATAATTATCGGATCAATGAACGACGGGTGATTACCGACGCAGACGAGCGGTCCCGGCATCTTCACCACCGCCTTATCACGGCGTATCTTCAGCCCGAAAATCAACCGGGAAAGTGTTACGACAATGCCCAGACCAATTACACTGTAGTAGAAAGGATTCGGCTTGTTGCCCGGATTTTGGGGACTCTTCTCGGACATTGATTGTCTCTCCTATGCAAATGTGTTATTCGCTCATAAAAGGTATTACAAAATCATCGCCGCTGCGACATACTTTGATAACATCTATTTTGTATTATACAGTAGCGGTGGGTGTTTTTCACGCCCTTCTCATGTGAAGAGTTCTAACTTAGCTGACACGATATACTCTTGATCCTTTTCAATATATTACTTGGAGGTCATTTCAAAGCGATGGCAAAATTTTGCTTTTACTGCGGTCAGGAACTCGCGCCCGGAGAAAAGTGCAAATGCAAGGGGAAGAACAGTCGGAGCAGTTCCGCGTCTTCTTCAGGGAGTTCCGGAAGTTCCGGTTCTTCCCGTACCGGAAACTCGAATTCATCAAGTGCCCGGTCTTCTTCCTATAAAGAAACATCAAGCACCGGAAGCGGCCCGAAGATCCGGAATTCCCGCGGAAAGAAATCGAGCCATAACGGCTTTCGTCTCAAAACTTTTACGGATCAGTTGCGTACGCTTTTCCCGACCCTTTCAAGCGGCGCTGTTTCAGGAGCAAACTATGTCCTTCGTCCGTCAACCAAGATACGCTCGGAATCCTTACGTGCGAAGAGGCCTTTTTCTTTTGTCACCATTCTGATCTTCATTTTTCTTACCGCGCTGCTTACAACGCTCTTGATTGATTCGGATTCTCATCTGTTTGTCGGTATGTTGGTATCGATTTTTGGTCAGAAGGGTCTCGATTACTACATTAAATATCGCTTGCAGGCGTTCTTTGTAATCTCCGGCTTTGCGTTGCTGTTTGTTGTCGTCCTGACTGCGAGCTTCTACATCGCTTCACGATTCAGTAACCGTAAGCCGACTTTCCGGAAAACACTTGATCTTGTTTCGATCTCTCTGGTTTACGTGCAGCTGATGGAAATTGTGCTTCTGATTACCATTCTTTTCGGCAGCAGCGGGGCTTTTTCGCTGATATTCATTAGCCTCATTCTTATGGGGCTTGCTCAACTGCTGTCATTCCGCAACGCGCTCGGACTAACCGAAGACAGTATTTTTCAAATGATTTTTTTCGTATACACAACGACCTATCTGATCCTCAGACTCTGTTTATTCATATTGCTCACGATCATGTTCTGATCAAGCGAAAACCGCCTCTTCCGGATTTCCGGATGAGGCGGTTTTATCTGTCTGTCGGGCGGGATTCTCATGAACATCCCGACGGAAGCCGAAACCCTTGGCTCAGTCTTTCAGGTCTTCGCCCTTGGCGGAGGCTTTTTTTGGTTTGCGAGCGGCTTTTGCCTTCCGGGTGATGATTATGTCACCGTCCTTTTCGTCAATCACCGCTGTGTCACCAACCTCGATAACCCGGTCCAGGAGCGCCTGTGAGAACTTGTCCTCCACAAGGGACTGGATTACTCTCTTGAGCGGACGTGCGCCGTATTGAGGGTCGTAGCCCTTCTGTGCGAGGAGATCCTTCGCGCTGTCGGTCAACTCAATGTTGATTCCCATGTCTGAGATTCGGGTAGACAGTGTTGCGGTCAGCAAGTCGACAATTTTCAGGATAGATGTTTTGTTGAGCATCCTGAAGAAAATGATTTCGTCGACACGGTTGATGAACTCGGGATTGAAAGCCTTCTTCAGTTCTTCGAGAACAACTTCCTTTGCTTCGGCATAGGTTTTGCCGCCGTACAAGTGTTCGTTGGAAGCTTCGTCGATAACAACGAAACTCTTTCCGCTGGTCTTATCCACCTGAGGGGCGGGTGCGGTAAACCCGATCCGCCTTCCCGCTGAGGTGGTCAGCATTCTGGCGCCAATATTGGACGTCATGATGATGATCGTATTTTTGAAGTCGACCACTCTTCCCTGCGCGTCTGTGAGACGCCCGTCATCAAGAATCTGCAGCATTGAATTGAAGATCTCCGGGTGTGCCTTTTCGATCTCATCAAAAAGAACCACCGAATAGGGTCTTCTTCTGACCTTCTCGGTCAGCTGGCCGCCTTCTTCGTATCCGACATAGCCGGGCGGGGAACCGATCAACTTGGAAACATCATGCTTTTCCATATACTCCGACATATCCACTCGAATCAAGGCATTTTCGTTACCGAACATGACCTCTGCAAGTGCCCGGGCGAGCTCGGTTTTACCGACGCCGGTGGTGCCGAGGAAGATGAAAGAACCCGACGGGCGCTTGGGATCCTTGAGACCCAGCCGGCTTCTGCGGATTGCCTTGGCTACGGCACTGACGGCCTCGTCCTGACCGATCACGCGTTTGCGGATCTCGTCCTCAAGATTCTTAAGCTTCTCCGCGTCGCTCTCGGTAATTTTGACCACAGGGATGCCGGTCCAACTTGCGACAATCCGTGCGATATCATCCTGCGTCAGTTCTCTTTGCTTCTTGTTATGCTCGTCGACGACCTTCCTGCGGACTTCTCCGAGCTTTTCTTCAAGCTTGAGTTCTTCATCACGAAGTTTCTGGGCGGTCTCAAAATCCTGCTTGTCGACCGCTTCGCTTTTCAGGCGGGCGATCTCGTGGATTCTTGCTCCCAATTCCTTGCCCTCCGCCGTTTCTTTTGTGTTACTGATCCGAAGGCACGATGCCGCCTCGTCAATTAAATCGATTGCTTTGTCCGGAAGGAACCGGTCCGTAATATAGCGACTCGACAGAATCACCGCCGCATCGATTGCCTCGTCCGGAATCTTGATTCCGTGGTGCTCTTCATATTTTTCGCGAATTCCCTTGAGGATCAGGATCGTGTCTGTCGTGGATGGCTCCTTAACCATAACCTGTTGAAAACGCCGCTCCAGCGCGGAGTCTTTTTCAATGTGCTTGCGATACTCGTCAATCGTCGTCGCACCGATGATCTGCATCTCACCCTTTGTGAGAATCGGTTTCAGTATATTTGCGGCATCCATTGCTCCCTCGGCGTTACCGGCACCAATGATCGTATGAAGCTCGTCGATAAACAGGATCACATTTCCTGCGGTTCTGGCTTCTTCGAGGCCCTTTTTGAGGCGCTCTTCAAAATCACCTCTGTACTTCGTCCCCGCCAGCATCGAAGCAAGGTCAAGCGACATCAGGCGCTTGTCCCGCAATATGTCGGGAACATCGTTTGCAATAATCATCTGGGCCAGTCCTTCCGCGATGGCGGTTTTACCTACGCCAGGCTCTCCGATCAGAACCGGGTTATTCTTTGTTCTGCGTGCCAGAATTTGCATCACCCGATTGATTTCTTCTTCTCTTCCGATGATCGGATCAAATTTGCCTTCCGCGGCCGAAGCCGTAAGGTCCCGTGCGAATTTGTCGAGTACTGCGGTCTTGTCGCCTTTCTTGTCTCCTCTTTTTCTCCCGGGTGCAGCTGCCTCCGGACCCTCTTCCGCTTCGTCCCCCTGACCATATAAAGAGCTATCCTGCTCTTCGCCTTCTTCTCCCGATAAATGACCGCCCTTTTCGAGCATGTTCATCAGGCTGATTGTAGCTTCCTTGGCCGGAAGGCCGAGGTTCGCAAGAATGCGGAAGCCCGTACACTGACCGTCGCGGAGAATGGCCAACAGAATATGCTCCGGCTCGACGATGTTCTGTGAAAGTCTCTTGGCAAGGAATTCGGCAAGATAAATTATCCGCTTGGTCCGGTTGGTGCACATCGCAAACAACTCATTCGGATCCTTCAGTTTTTCGTCAAATTCATGTGGCTCACGGCCGATGAATTGAATGAGTTCGCGCAACACATCTTCTTTACGGACGCCAAATTCCTCCATCACTTTCGCGCCGGCGGTCTGCCCTTCGGAGATGGCAAAAACGATTTGCTCCGTGCCGATATAGTCAACCGAAAACGCATCCGAGCAAACATATGCCCGATAAAGCATTTGAATGGTTCTCTCTGAAATATTCATATATTAACTCCCTTTCTGCGGATCGTCATGTACTGCGTTTTCGAGAAGCATGCGTCGGATAATATCCGCGCGTCTGATTTCCTGTTGCTTGATCGAAAGCATTTCTCCGCTATCCTTCTGTACTCCGGCGGCCCCGATAAATGCCGCCAGCTTAGCCATTGTTTCTTCTGTTTGATCCTTAAAAAACCCAAGAGAAATTCCCAGTCGCAGGTCACTTATTTTCTTCATTGCTTCGGCATCCGTCATTATTCTCGCATACTGAAGCTCCCCGTACGCACGAAATACCCTGTCTTTTATCTTGTCCGGATTGCTTTCGAAAAGCTCCTGGCGAAGCTTACGCTCAAGCATAACAACCTCTTCAACCATCCGCTTGAAGCTCGAAAGAATATTGGCTTCCGTGATCCCGAGCGTGATCTGGTTGGACATCTGGTAGATGTTTCCGTTTGCCTGACTGTGCTCACCCAAATAGCCGCGAACCGTGAAGCCCGCCTGCGACAATCCATCGATCAGCGGTTGCATTCTTCCCAGCATCGTAAGTGCGGGAAGGTGAACCATCACCGATGCCCTCATTCCCGTTCCGGTATTGGTCGGGCAGGCCGTCAGAAAACCATATTGATCCGAAAACGCGACGGGCAGTTTTTTCTCGAGCGCAATGGCAATGTCTTCCGCCTTCTTATATGCCTTTTCGAGTGCAAATCCTGCGTCCATTACCTGGATCCGGAGATGATCTTCTTCATTAATCAGAATGCTTACAGACTCGTCACGTGAAATGCAGACGCTTCGACCGGGGTCTCCTTTTGCCAGATCCTCGCTGATCAGATGCTTTTCGACCAGTGCTTTCCGATCCGCCTCCGGCAAAAGATCCATATTCAGTGTCACATAATCGCCTCGCCCGTCTCCGGACAGCGACGCGATCGCCTGAACCGTTTTGTCACGAACCTCAATCCTTTTCTCTTCGGTCATTCGATGCGGAAATGGGTACCCGTCAATATCCCGTGCAAGCCTGACCCTGCTGGACAGAACTACGTCCCAGTCTTTTCCTCTGGAAAGATACCAGCTCATGCGCTCACACCCCCATCTTCTTCAGTTCGGCAATTTCATCCCGAAGCTTTGCTGCAAGCAAATAATCTTCTTTCTCGACGGCTTCTGACAGTTCGTTTTTCTTTTCCTGAATCAGAACATTGCGATGCTGCTTTTCAAGCGCTTCCAGCTCATCCGAATCAACGGGATTCGAATAAAACCCTTCCGCAGAAGAATCCTCGGCAATCGGTGATTGTACTTCCTTCGTGGCAGCTTCTTCCTTATTAATCTGTTCCGAATCGATCGTTTCCTCCGCGGAAAGTCCAAGCCTGAGCCGCTCTTCCAACGAGCACTGATCAGAATCATCTTGTTTTTTCTTCGTACCCGACTTGATTCGGGATCCGAGACTCCGTCCCAGATGTTTCTTTCCCATCTGGGTCCTGCAGAAAACCGGGTCGAGTTGCGAGCCGAAAACCTCATAGCAATTGGGGCACCCGAGAAAACCGGTTTTTCTGAACTCATCAAACGTGAGGCCGCATTGATCGCATCTATAGAGACGCCTTCTTGCAAGATCGTCTGTGCCGATGCCGAATGTTGTTTGAAAAGCGTTGCCCATCACTGCAAAAGGATTATTAATCTTGACGTTAACAGGGAAAGTCGGAATGGATATTCCCATTTCTCTGGCACAAACATCACACAGCATGAATGTCTGCGGCTTTTTACCCGCTTCCTGCTGCATAATCTGAACGTTTGCTTCCCTTTCCTTACATCTTTGACATTTCATATTCTGATCCTCCACCCGCTAATATTCACCGCATGGCGGTAATGAGGCTGACTAACATGTTCTTAAAAATATCCATTCTTACAATAGACTTCTTGTCCGGCTCAATTCCTGAAAGTGCATTATCCGACATTGCGGCCATCATCAGACTTGCTTGCGAATTCGTAATGACTCCGTAATCGATATAGTTCTGTATAAATACTTCCGCCTGCTGCTGTGATAAATCCTCTCCGAGTGAGTTGATCGTGTGCATCAGATAATCCGTCGATTTGAGTCTCATCACTCTTGATATTCGAATCTGTCCTCCGCCACCACGCTTGCTTTCAACAATAAATCCCTGTCCGTTGGTAAACCGCGTCGACAGTACATATGTAATCTGTGACGGAACACAATTGACTTTCGCCGCCAACACGCTTCTGCTAATCACTGCAACTCCCTGGTTATCATCCAGAAGCTGCTTGATCATTGCTTCAATTACATCCACCAAACGCGCCACTTTAAATCATCCTTTCGGTCGAAAAAGCCCTTGGTTCTTTCTGACTTTGACTATCTTTGACTTATCTTAATTATAATCACTTTGTCTTTCCTGTCAATAGATATCACAAACCGCATCACGGCGCCCGAATGCAAAAAAGCTGCCTCTTCCGACTCTGTTATAAGTCTTTTGAGACAGCCTCTTTTGCATGATATCCGTTTTAATTGTTACTGTATAAGTCTTCGAATCGATACAATCGGATACATGTCGAGATTCCCGTATTCTACTTGATCCCGCGTCGATGATGCATGAATCACTTTGCTCCCGCCGCAGTAAATTCCAACGTGTTCAACTGAATCTGAAGTCCCGCGAATATCGTAACATACCACGTCGCCCAGTTTTATATCTGCGCGTGCAACAGAGACTCCATAATTCTTAATTGAATTGGACTGGTGCGGTATGCCTCCGACTCCGATCTGACGATATGCGTATACAACGAGTCCGGAGCAGTCGACCCCGTCACGAGTTTCACCGTTCCACGTATATTCTACGCCCAGCATTGACTTGCAAACGTTGACGACGCTCTCACCGTTAACGCCCGTAATTGTCGGCAACGATGAGGTATTCCCTGTTTTACCCTTCTTGGTGGTGGTTGTTTTCTTGGGGGTCGGCTTCGGTGTCGGTGTCGGCGGAGCTTTTCGGGTCGTGTATGATATGTACACATACCCTTCTTCTCCGTCCTCGGTTGTTACACGATACCACTTGTCTGAAACCCCGGAGCATCGAAGCTTCGTATGTCGGGACAGTGTCTTAACAATTGCACTTGCCGTAGACGGCTCAGATCTTAACTTCAGGCCGCTCGCATCTACCCAGACGGTTCTGTCAATTGCCACAAAAACCATTTCCTCGGTTATCGTATTGGATGGGACGTATCCTTCGATGCCCTCTTCCGTACGGATTTTTGACCATGTATCTCCTATACCGATTCGAATTATTTCAGTACCCAGAGAAATTTTCGAGACGGTACCGGAGTCCATATTGGGCTTTTCCTTAATGATAGAGCCCGACGCTTTAATGTAAAAAGTGGTGTTGTCCGAGAGGAACGTCTGCGTGTCAAGAAGCTCAATAGGGAGATCGGAGGAATCGTATGTTTGGACTACCGTTGCCGTCAAAATGCCTTCATAAGTGTTCCCGATCGTTTCCTCCGGCACAGCACCATCAATATATGTCTGTCCGATTGTCTGCCCTTCCGTCAGGATAATCAGCCCTGCGTCAAGATCGTTTTCGTTAGAAACTTCACCGTTTTCCGGGTCGGTATCGCTTATCTCCGTATCGGGAGTCGCATCTTCACCCGCCGCCTTTATCGCCCAATCCTCAATAAGGACCGTTCCCTCTTTCGGATCAACCGGATTCGCGGCCGCATATGCTCGCCCGACCAGAACAGCCGCAGGCGTTCCCTCCAGCATCCCGATCGGCAGCAAAAAGACCGGCAGTGCAACCATCGCACTTACCGCGATGGTTAACACTGCCAGATAGCTCTTTTTTTTACAGGTGATGCGAAGTCGCATGCGTCCTCCGAAGCGGCAGTATTACTCTGCTGTGATCTCCGCCGGAACAGAACCTCCTGCCACAGATACCGAATCGGAGTTCATTTCAAGCAACTCCTTATTCTCCGGAACTACCGGTACCGCCGTTATGTTGCGATAGCGTGGCATTCCCGTTCCCGCAGGGATCAGCTTACCGATGATAACGTTTTCTTTGAGTCCGAATAACGGATCAATCTTACCTTTAACTGCGGCATCTGTCAAAACGCGCGTCGTTTCCTGGAAAGATGCAGCCGACAGGAACGAATCCGTCGCAAGGGACGCCTTGGTAATACCCAGGAGAGTTCTCTTTCCCTTGGCAGGTGCGAGTCCGGCTGCTTCAATCTTGTTGTTCGCGATGTCAAAATCAAACATGTCAACGAGGCTTCCGGTCATCAGTTCGGTATCTCCCGGATCGTCAATGCGGACTCTGCGCATCATTTGACGGGTAATGACTTCGATATGCTTGTCGTTAATCGTAACACCGCCGCTCTTATACACCTTGATAACTTCGCTTATGATGTACTTCTGTACGCCGCGGACACCCTTGATCTTCATGATTTCCTGCGGGCTGACGGTACCGTCCGTGAGCAGGTCGCCTGCTTCGACAAAATCGCCCTCTCTGACTTTCAGTGTAGCCGAGTAAGGAACCGGGTATCTCTTTTCCTCGGTGCCAAGTTCGCTGTCTTCCGATGCCGCTGCGGTAACCACGATTTCACGGCGACGCTTTGCGCCTTCCTCGAGTCTCACCACACCGTCGATTTCAGAAATAATGGCCTGTCCTTTCGGCTTTCTTGCCTCGAAAAGCTCTTCAACACGGGGGAGACCCTGAGTAATATCATCTCCGGATGCAATACCGCCCGTATGGAAGGTACGCATCGTGAGCTGTGTTCCGGGCTCACCGATGGACTGTGCCGCCATGATTCCGACCGCTTCTCCGCCGATGGTGGTCTCGCCGGTCGCGAGATTAACACCGTAGCAATGCGAGCAAACACCGCGACGGGAACGACAGTCAAATACCGATCTGATCTTCACCTTCGTCAGGCCGACCGCCTCAATATAATTCGCAATATCCTGCGTAATCAATTCGTTTCCGCCAATAATCACTTCGCCGGTTTTCGGGTGCAGAATTGCCTCTGAGGTAAAACGTCCGGCAAGTCTCTCGTTCAACGGCTTAATGACGTCTTTCTTCTCGTTTGCGATGACGGCGAGTTCCTTGATATAGGTGAAATCCGTCGTTCCGCAGTCAACTTCGCTGATGATGACATCCTGGGCAACGTCAACCAGACGACGCGTCAGATATCCGGAGTCAGCCGTCTTGAGGGCAGTGTCGGAGAGCGCTTTACGGGCACCGTGAGAAGAGATGAAGAACTCAAGAACGTTCATGCCTTCACGCAAGTTGGATTTGATCGGAATTTCGATGGTCTTACCGGATGTATCGGACATGTTTCCGCGCATACCGGCGAGCTGTTTGATCTGGTTGATCTGACCACGCGCGCCGGAATCCGACATCATCTTAATCGGGTTATACGGGCCGAGGTTCTTTTTAAGCTCTTCGGTGATCGCGTCGGTGGTGTTGTTCCAGATTCCGATGACTGCACGGTATCTTCCGTCTTCGTTCAGCATTCCGCGATGATACATGTTGTTAACGTGCTCAACTTTTTCCTCGGCGTCGTGGATCATCTTCTCCTTGACATCGGGAACAATCATGTCCTCGATACCGATCGAGATACCGCCGCGTGTCGAGTACTTGTAGCCCAGCGACTTCACATCATCGAGAAGGATCGCCGTTTTGCCGATTCCGTGAATTCGGATGGCTCTGCTGATTACGTCTTCCAGCTTCTTCTTGCCGATCAGGAAGTCACACTCCAGCAACAACTCGTTACCGGGAATGGTGCGATCAACATATCCCAAATCCTGCGGGATAATCTCGTTGAAAATGAAGCGGCCGAGCGTGGACTTCACCAGTTGAGTATGCTTCACTCCGTTGATTTCTTTGGAAATACGGACCCGGATCGGCGCGTGCAACTCAAGATGGTGCTCGTCATAAGCCATGATTGCTTCTTCAAGGCTAGAGAAAACCATGTTCTCGCCTTTTTCGTCCGGCTTGTCAATGGTGAGATAATAGCAGCCGAGGATCATGTCCTGTGTCGGAACCGTTACCGGTTTACCGTCCTGAGGCTTAAGCAGGTTGTTGGAAGAAAGCATAAGGAATCTTGCCTCCGCCTGCGCTTCCGCGGAAAGCGGGACGTGAACAGCCATTTGGTCTCCGTCGAAGTCCGCATTGAAAGCGGTGCAAACGAGCGGATGAAGCTTAATGGCGCGGCCTTCAACCAGAACCGGCTCAAACGCCTGGATGCCGAGTCTGTGGAGCGTAGGAGCACGGTTAAGCATAACCGGGTGGTCCTTGATGACGTCTTCGAGAATATCCCAAACGACATCCGATGCTCTCTCCACCAGTCTCTTGGCTGTCTTGATATGCTGGGCATGCCCGTCATTGACAAGACGCTTCATGACGAATGGCTTGAAAAGCTCGAGCGCCATTTCCTTCGGCAAACCGCATTGGTGCATCTTTAGCTCAGGACCGACAACAATAACCGAACGCCCGGAGTAGTCGACACGTTTTCCCAGGAGGTTCTGACGGAAGCGACCCTGTTTTCCCTTAAGCATATCCGAAAGCGACTTGAGTGCGCGGCTGGAAGCGCCCGTGACCGGACGTCCTCTTCTGCCGTTATCAATCAGTGCATCCACGGCTTCTTGCAGCATGCGCTTTTCGTTGCGGACAATAATCTCCGGAGCCCCCAACTGCAAAAGCTTACTCAGTCTGTTGTTACGGTTAATGACTCTGCGGTAAAGGTCGTTCAAATCCGATGTCGCAAAACGACCTCCGTCAAGCTGCACCATCGGCCGGAGCTCCGGCGGGAGTACGGGAAGAACATCCAGAACCATCCACTCCGGCTTGTTTCCGGATTTCTTAAAGGCTTCAACGACTTCCAGACGCTTAACAATACGCGCCTTTTTCTGGCCGGATGCGGCATTAAAATCTTCGTGCAGGTTTGCTGCGAGTTCGTCAATATTAATTCTTTGAAGCAGTATTTTAATGGCTTCCGCGCCCATTCTGGCGACAAAAGAGTTCTTGCCGAACTGTTCAATGGCATCACGGTATTCTTTTTCTTCGATGATTGAGTTCTTAATCAGATCCGTTGTTCCCGGGTCAATGACAATGTACGCGCCGAAATACAGAACTCTCTCAAGATTTCTGGGCGTTATGTCAAGGATCAGGCCCATGCGGCTGGGTATACCTCTGAAATACCAGATATGTGAAACCGGTGCGGCAAGCTCAATGTGACCGAGCCTCTCGCGCCTCACTTTGGATTTCGTAACCTCAACACCGCAACGGTCGCAAATAATACCTTTGTATCTGATCTTCTTGTATTTTCCGCAATGGCATTCCCAGTCCTTCTGCGGCCCGAAAATTCTTTCGCAGAACAGTCCATCGCGTTCCGGCTTCAAAGTACGGTAGTTGATGGTCTCCGGTTTCTTTACCTCGCCATGAGACCACCCCTTGATCGTTTCGGGTGATGCAAGCCTGATTCCGATGGATTCGAAATGATTCATTTCAAACATAAGCTCGAAGTCTCCTTCCCAAACAGCACATCCGGCGCAAATCGCAACCGGAACGAATAATCAATCAGTTATCGTCGTCGACCAGTATTTCCGGAAATTCCAGATCATCCAGACTATCTTCATTGTCGGAAGCGTCAAGCAGCTCTCCGTCAGGACCGACTTCCGAAAAACCGGTTCCGGCAAGTTCAACCTCGCTCGGTTGGATCATATATCGGGAAATGAGCTCCGGATCCGGAATCGGAAGATCAACTTCTTCTTCTGCGGCATCCTTAAGCTTAAACTCTTCGTTCTCGCCCGAATAAATGTGCACGTCCAGAGCAAGTGACTGCAGTTCACGGACCAATACCTTAAACGACTCCGGTATCCCGGATTCCGGTACGCTTTGTCCTTTAACTATGGACTCATAGGTCTTCGTTCTTCCGGCGATGTCGTCGGACTTGACCGTCAGAATTTCCTGCAGCGTATGGGCTGCGCCGTATGCCTCGAGTGCCCACACTTCCATTTCTCCGAAACGCTGTCCTCCGAACTGCGCTTTACCTCCGAGAGGCTGTTGTGTAACCAGCGAGTACGGACCGATGGATCTGGCATGAATCTTGTCATCGACCAGGTGGTGAAGCTTAAGATAGTACATCACGCCTACGGTAATACGGTTCTCGAAAGGCTCTCCCGTACGTCCGTCATACAGGATGGTTTTACCATCCAGATCAATCCCGGCTTGCTTAAAGGCCACCACAATGTCATCTTCGTTTGCGCCGTCAAAAACAGGCGTGGCAATCTTCCAGTTCAGCGCGCGTGCTGCGTATCCGAGGTGAACCTCAAGAAGCTGACCGATATTCATACGCGAAGGAACGCCGAGCGGGTTCAAAACGATGTCCAGCGGAGTACCGTCCGGAAGGAACGGCATATCTTCCTCGGGAAGAATCATCGAAACAACACCCTTATTGCCGTGTCTTCCGGCCATCTTATCTCCGACGGACAGCTTTCTCTTCTGGGCGATGTATACGCGAACCAACTTGTTAACGCTGCCCTTCAAGACGCTGTCGCCGTCCTTTGTAAATACTTTAACGTCAACTACTATTCCCGATTCTCCGTGCGGAACACGTACGGATGTGTCGCGGACTTCACGGATTTTCTCGCCGAAAATCGCTCTGTAGAGGCGTTCTTCAGCGGTCAGTTCCGTCTCGCCCTTGGGAGTGACCTTACCGACGAGAATGTCTCCGGAACGCACTTCCGCGCCGATGCGGATAACGCCGTCTTCGTCGAGATCTTTGAGTGCATCATCGCTGACATTGGGAATTTCACGGGTGATTTCCTCCGCGCCCAATTTGGTATCGCGCGCTTCGCACTCATATTCCTCAATATGGATGGATGTGTATACGTCATCGCGAACCATTCTCTCATTGATCAGAACCGCGTCTTCGTAGTTATATCCTTCCCATGTCATAAATCCGATCAGCACATTTCTTCCGAGCGACAACTCACCCTTATCGGTTGAAGGACCGTCGGCAATGACATCACCGGCAGAAACAACTTCGCCCTGACGAACGATCGGACGCTGGTTGATACATGTGCTCTGATTGGAGCGCTGATACTTCGTAAGGTTATAAGTTTCCTTCTTGCCTTCTTTGGATAAGATTTCGATCTTGTCCGCAGATACAAAAGATACGACGCCGTCGCTCTTGGCAACTTTACAAACGCCCGAATCCTTGGCCGCTCTGTACTCCATTCCGGTTCCGATAATCGGTGATTCCGCCTTGATCAGCGGAACAGCCTGACGCTGCATGTTCGATCCCATCAAAGCCCGGTTCGCATCATCGTTTCCGAGGAAAGGAATAAGTGCCGTCGCAACAGAAACCAACTGTTTCGGAGAAACATCCATATAATCGACGCTCTCCGGGGGAATCTCAATAAACTGATCCAGATAACGACAAACGACTTTCTTATCCAAAAAGCGTCCGTCCGCATCCAAAGGTTCGTTCGCCTGCGCAATATTATAGTAGTCTTCCTGATCAGCCGTCATATAAACAACTTCTCTGGAAACAACACCCTTTTTCTTGTCATACAAGCGATACGGGGTCTCAATAAATCCGTACTGATTCACGCGCGCATAGGTAGCAAGCGAGTTGATCAGTCCGATGTTCGGACCTTCAGGAGTCTCGATCGGGCACATTCTTCCGTAGTGGGAAGAGTGAACGTCACGAACTTCAAAGTTTGCGCGTTCTCTGGACAAACCTCCCGGTCCCAAAGCGGACAGTCTTCGCTTGTGCGTAAGCTCCGCAAGAGGGTTCGGCTGATCCATGAACTGTGAAAGCTGGGAAGATCCGAAGAATTCCTTCACGGCAGCGCTTACCGGCCTTGTGTTGACCAGTTGCAGCGGTGTTACCGTTGAAATGTCCGGAACCGCGCCCATGCGCTCGCGAATGTTTCTTTCCATTCGTGAAAAACCAATGCGGATCTGATTCTGCAGAAGTTCTCCGACAGAACGGACACGGCGGTTCCCGAGATGGTCAATGTTATCGAGGAGGCCGACGCCATATTCAAGACCCAGCAGATAACTTACCGTAGCGACAATATCTTCGATGGTCAGGTGCTTGGGCATCAGTTCATACTGATGTGCCTGCAATGCGGCTGTCAGCTCTTCGGCATAATTTTCCTTGTCATTGACGCGAACCTCCGAAATGATTGAGCGGATAACGCTCGTCCGGACCCTCTCGTTTATGGACGTTTTGGAAATGTCAAAGCCTTTAAGCTCCTTTTCGGAAAAGCTGTTGCGGATATAAATATTCGCATTTACGCGTGCATTGCCGATAACCTTGAAGGGTTGCTCGGAAACGCGAACAGTCTCACCGATATTGATAATCGGATAAATCAGCAATTCATTCAGACCGGACTCCGCAATTTCGATTGCCTTCTCGGGAGTAATGATTGTGTTAACAGGCAAAAGCAACTCGCCGTCTTCTGTAATGACATCCTGTGCCGTCTTGTTTCCCTGGATACGTGAAGCCAGTGAAAGTTTCTGGTTCAGCTTATAAATTCCGACTCTGGCAAGATCGTATCTCTTCGGATCGAAAAACATGCCGTTGAGCAGCGTTTCCGCTCCTTCAATTGAGGTCGGCTCGCCGGGGCGAAGCTTGCGGTACAATTCGGAAAGGCCTTCTTCACGTGTATGTGAGGTATCCTTCTCGATCGTGGCATTCAGACAACGCTCGTCTCCGAAAAGATCTCTGAGTTCATTATCCGTTCCAAATCCAAGGGATCTGAGAAACACGGTCAGCGGAAATTTCCTCGCACGATCGACACGAACATATATGACGCCATTGGCATCCATCTCATATTCAAGCCATGCGCCGCGGTTCGGGATAATCTGGGACGCAAAAAGGTTCACATCCGTCTTGTCACGTTCCGAAGAAAAATACGCTCCGGGCGACCGGACTAACTGGCTGATGATAACTCTTTCTGCTCCGTTGATGATGAAGGTTCCGTTATCGGTCATGATCGGGAAATCACCGATGAATACGGACTGTTCCTTAATCACATTGTCCCGCTTGTTATTCAAACGGACGGAAACACGAAGGGGAGCTGCAAAATTAGAGTCTTTCTCTTTGCACTCCTCTATTGTGTTCTGGGGATTATCGATATCAAATTCCTTCTCTACAAACGAGAGTTCGATATCACCGGTAAAATCAGTAATGGGGGATACTTCTCTAAGTACCTCCATCAGACCCTCATCCAAAAACCACCGGTAAGAATTCTTCTGTATTTCGATCAGATTCGGCACTTCAATGACTTCGTCGATTCGAGAGTAGGATAATCTCTCCACTCTTCCCTGCTTGACGGGACGCACCATTACACATCACCTCACGAATGTTCCGGCTCAAGGCCATATAACACGCCAACATAAAAGAGTGGCGGATTCGATGCGATGTAGGGCGGGAAAATAACCGCTCCGCAATGCCGAAATCGTAAAAGGCGATAAGCCTCCACCATATGACGCGCTATAGCATGATAGCACTCCCGATGTCAAGTGTCAACGAATAAATCTTTAACAATCTTTATTTTCCGGCAAACTTGATGTTGTCGTAATTAATTTTGTAGGTTACTGATCCGTCGGCGCCCAGTGAGTCTATCCACCCCGTCAATTTATCCGAGGCATTACTGATACGAAGTGAACTCTGCCATGCCGGAATGCTATCTACGTAGTAGTAAAGATGAATGTAGGAGTCATAGGGAATGATAATCATGTCACCGGCTTTACGATCCGTTGAAAAAAGCCAGACGGCCAATGCCTTGTCATGATCAGAGGGATTTTGCGTTACGGCATATGTCTCGTATTTTATGCCTGAAGACAATCCGCCGGCGGGCTTGGTCGCATAATCCTGTGAGTTTTTCATGACTGCGGCGACAAAGCTCTTCTCGTCCGTAATCGAATTCTTAATTGTCTCGAGACGACTCGTTACTGCGGCGGCTTCGTCAAGAGTTTTCTGGTAATCAACATCCAGTGCGGCGGTGTTTTCAAGTGACAAAACACGATATGAGTAGGTCGGTGTCGTGTCGAACTTAACGGAATCATAGTATACGGCATATGCGCCGGTTTCTGTAACCAGTACCTGCTTGTCTCCTCTTACGCGACCCGGCGCAAAGAGAAAGTCGGCAATCTCAGTGCCGATATATAAGGCTGTCTCTTTCGAGTAATCCGTAGCTCTTGTCGGATCGGCTCCGTTCGCAAAAGCGGCTGCCTTGTCTTCTCCCGCATATTTCTCGCATGCGTCACGGAAAGAGGCGGCATCGGCTGTCTCCGCAATAACGTCATTTGCATTCTTAAGGGCTGCATCCGCAGCATCCTTCTTCTCCGCGTCCGTAGCCGCAATGTCGGTGGTCGCAGGGAAAAAATAATAGTTGAACGTCACAAGTCCGAAATCGTAGGGATTGGCATCATACATTGCCTGCATTTCTTCCGATGTCAGCCAAAAATCATTCTGTTTCAGGTATTCTTTATATTCGTCCGCGCGGAGCTGGCTGCGAAGAACCTTCTCGTAACCTTTTACGGTCATTCCCTTTCCGTATGTTCTCATCAGGTATTCGTCCGCAGTAATATTATAATTCTTGGCTGTAGCCCGGACGGCATCAACCGAGTATTGAATCGTCGACTCAACGCTTTCCGCTTTAAAACCGGCCTTTTGGGCAGCCGCGTTTATCAGATAATTCCTGCGTATATTTTCACCGGCACGCTCATAAAAAAACTGGGCGTATGTCATCTGAGTTCCCGGCATGATCGAATCCAGATCGGTGTCGTCATTTACTATTCCAACCTGGTAATACTGCTTGAACATCAGCGCATAGCTGTACTTCAGTTCATTCACGGATATCCTGTCAAGAACCTTGCTCTTGCCGTTGGCCTGTGTTTCTATAATTTCAACACCGGTCAGAATCTTAGCCGGAACGCCGGTAACATAAGCAAAGTATCCTCCAATCGTGATCACGAAAAACAAAATGATCAACGTGGAAATGAGTCTTTTCTTAACGGTCTCGCTTAAAAGCGGTTTCTTACCCTTGGATTTATCAACGCCTTTTTTCTTGTCACTCATACTTGGTTCCGTCCTTTGCTCACGGTTGGATTTCGACACAGCACGCCTATTATAAGTCCCGTCCCTGAAGAATGCAAGAAAGCTCGGAAAGTTCATGCAACCAATACCGGGGGGATAATGCCTTGAGCTCATCGACAGGCATATAGGTCCAGTCCACGGCGGCGGCGTCCGCGCCTGCATTATGTGCGCATCTCAGGTCGTGAACGCTGTCGCCGACATAAAGTATACGGGACATGTCCGTAATTCCGAGCTTTTCCGCAGCAAAAAACAGCGGGTCCGGCGCGGGCTTGTGCACCTTCGTGTCTTCACGGGATACAAACACATCGAAGTACTTTTCCAGATCAAATTGCCGGACGGTAATCATCGCCGATTCTTTTCGTTTGGAGGTCACGATCCCCTGACGAACGCCAAGTTCGGCCACGGCTTTAAGGCCCTCGTGAATTCCCGGGAATTCGCGGACTTCGGTCGTCAAAATTCGTTCGTTGATCCGCTGGTAAGCATCGTAAAGTTTCTTCTGTGTTTCTTCGTCATATCCTTCAAAGGCATCCCAGAGCGGAAGTCCGATCTTATTCAATATGAAGGCCTCTTCTTTCTTAATTCCAAGGACTTCATCAAATGCGGCTTGATGACATTTTACAATCATCGGGATCGTGTCCGCTAAGGTTCCGTCAAAATCATAAAGTATTGCGTCGTATCTCAAATGTCCCTCCAACCAAGCATATTGTTTCCGGAAGCCATGTGTCATTCTCCCTCATCATCTTCTTCATCCTCTTCATCCTCTTCGGGTAAAATACGCACTCTGAGCTTGGAAATCCATTTATTGTCCACCTGCTCTACGCGAATGCAAATATTTTTGAATTGGACTTCCGGCGTCTCCCCTTTTTCGGGAATGCGGTCCAGCAGCTGAATGGTAAATCCGGCTATTGTATCATAGTCCTCGTCCGGAAGATCAATTCCCAGAATGCTCTCCAGATCACTCAAGGTGGTGTCTCCCGAAATGAGGTATTCCCCTTCGGGTAATACCTGAATTTGCTGCTCTTCATCGTCGAACTCGTCGGTAATATTTCCGACAATCTCCTCGAGCATATCTTCAATGGTGGTGATGCCCATCGTTCCGCCGTACTCATCCACTACGACCGCCATCTGCATACTTCCTTTTTTCATCTCGTGAAACAGGGATGACAGTTTCTTGGTTTCATGAACCACGAGCGGTTGGCGGAGCAGCTTCTCGAGTGAAAAATCGCCGTTCCTTTCGGAACTGAGGGAATAGCCGAGAAGATCTTTGATGTGAAGGATGCCGACGATTTCATCAATGGTATCTTTATAAACCGGGATGCGGGTGTATTTCTCATTGGTCGCCACATCCATGACCTCGTCAAAAGTCGCGTCGACGGGAAGAGAAACGATCTTCTTCCGGTGCGTCATAATCTCCGAAACTTCTTTGTCGTTAAACTCGAAAATGTTCTCGATCATTTGCTTCTCTTCGTTCTCAATACTGCCGGATTCACTTCCGACATCCACCATCATCCGAATCTCTTCCTCGGTGACATTTCTGTCCTTCGCGTCCGGATCAATTCCCAGTATTCGAAGGATCACATTCGTCGAAAAGGTCAGCAAAGTGACAAAAGGGGTCATGAAAATCCCAAAACCTTTGACGATGACCGCCGCAACGAAGGCCACTCTGTCCGGGTATTTCTGTGCGACGCGCTTGGGAACAAGCTCTCCGAGCACCAGCGAAAAGTAAGCAAGGATAATCGTGATCACAAACATGCTGAGTGTTTTGAGAAAGCCGATCTTGCCGGCAGGATCAATCAAATTTGTCAGGCGTCCCGCAAATTTATCCGCCGCAAAAGCGGAAGAAAGAAATCCTGCGAGTGTAACACCGACCTGGATGGTTGCCAGAAATGTGCCGGGCGCCTCAACAAATTTAAGGACCCTGCGGGCACCTTTATGCCCTTCATCGGCCATCTTCCGGATTTTGTTATCATTCAGCGTGATGACTGCCATCTCTGTGGCGGAAAAGAAAGCGTTTATTAATATAAAAATTAAAACAATGAGCAAATCAAGAATAATACTGCCGACCTGGGGCACAATGTCTCCTGTCCTTCCTACCTTGGGGCGGTTATTCCCCCTGCAAAAAATGTGTACGCCCGCATACCTGTATGCGAGTCTCTCACATGGAAAAATATAGCAGATTTATGTATTTTCTACAAGAACGGCTCTGCTTGCCGGTTTCTTAATTCTTCAAGAAGCGACGTCAACAGCTCACGAACCACCAGCGGATCCGCTTTCCCTTGAAGCGCACGCATGGATTGACCAATCAGGAATTGAAAATTCTTTTCGTTTCCGGAAAGGTACTCCGTCACGGCTTTTTCGTTATTTGAGAGGACCTGCCGGATAATCGGCTCGATGGCTCCGGTATCCGAAACCTGGGCCAAACCGTGTTCCCTGACATAAGCTTCCGGATCCTCGCCGGTCCTGAAAATCTCCGCGAGCACTTTACGTCCGACCGTTCTGTTAATCTTTCCTTTTGCGACCATCACGATGATTTTTCCGAGGGATTCCGGAGAAAGATTCATCTCCTCCGGCGTGATCCCGGCATCTCCGAGCAGTTTCAGCAGATCGGTCATGATCCAGTTGGATGCGTCTTTGGGATTTCTACAAATTTCCACGGTCTTTTCAAACACGGAAACCAACGACGTCGAGCCCGTAAGAATGTCCGCGTCATATTCCGGAAGCCCGAAAACGCGCACATATCTTTCCATTTTCGCTTCACGAAGTTCAGGGAGCGATGAGGTGATCCGATCAATCATTTCCTGCTCAATGCGAATCGGCAGAACGTCGGGCTCGGGGAAATATTTATAATCGTGGGCATTCTCCTTCGATCTCATCGCATAAGAGGAGTCCTTGTTATCATCCCATCTCCGGGTCTCCTGAAGGATCGTGCCGCCGGCAAGGAGAATATCGGTCTGCCGCTTGGTCTCTCCGGCGATCGCGCGGGCAATGGACTTGAGGGAGGCCATGTTTTTCATTTCGGTCCGGGTTCCGTATTCTTTTTGTCCGACAGGACGGATCGAGAGATTGATATCGGCACGCATGGAACCTTCCTGCATTTTGCAGTCCGACACGCCCAGATATTGAAGTGTTGTTTTGAGCTTTTCGAGGTACGCAACGACTTCTTCCGCGGTTCTGAAATCCGGCTCGGAGACGATCTCGATCAGCGGCACTCCGCATCGGTTGAAATCGACGAGCGTGCAGTCATCCCACGGATCGTGAATCAGTTTTCCAGCGTCCTCTTCCATGTGAATTTCATGAATTCCGATTCTTGATACTTTTCCGTCGACGGTTACGTCGACATGACCGTTCCGGCAAATCGGCAGGTACAGTTGTGAGATTTGATAGGCTTTGGGCAGATCAGGATAAAAATAATTCTTCCGGTCAAACTTGCTGTACCGGGTGATGTCACAGTTGAGTGCAATGCCGGCTTTAACCGCAAATTCAACCACCGCCTGATTTAATGTGGGAAGTGTTCCGGGCATTCCCGAACACACTTCGCAGACATGTGTATTCTGCTCGCCGCCGAAATCAGCCGAACAGCCGCAGAAAATTTTCGATTTTGTGGATAATTCAGCATGGACTTCCAGGCCCATGACGGTTTCAAAATTGCTCATGCGTTCACCTCCGGCGGTCTTTGCAGGTGATGCGTTGTTCGTTTCTGGTACGCGGCGGCCGCGCCGACCAGTCCCTGTTCCGAAAAATGACTGCCGATCAGCTGCATACCGACCGGAAGTCCTTTTGAATCCAGTCCGCATGGGATGGAAACCGCCGGCAGACCGACAATATTGACCAACACGGTGTAAATGTCGCCCAGATACATTTTGAGCGGGTCGGAAAGACTCTCGCCTTTTCGAAGCGCCGTGGTCGGCGCAACCGGCCCGACAATCACATCATAGTTCTGAAACGCCTTGTCGAAGGCTTTTTTGATCAAGCCTTTCGCCTGAAGCGCTTTTTTGTAATAGGCATCGTAATATCCCGATGAAAGCACAAAATTGCCGAGCATGATGCGCCGCTTGACCTCCAGCCCGAAGCCTTCGCTGCGTGACTTGCAATAAAGGTCGATGAGGTCTTCCGCACCTTCCGCGCGCAGTCCGTACTTGATCCCGTCATACCGCGACAGGTTCGAACAAGCCTCGGCACAGGCGATGATGTAATAGGTCGGCACAGCGTATTCAACGATGGGTAGCGCAAATTCTTCGACGGTCGCGCCCATTTTCCGGTAGTCTTCAATGGCTTCCCGCACCCGGAGCGCGACATCCGGATCAATTCCTTCGCCGAAATAATTGGACGGAACGCCGATGCGAAGTTTGGAGGGATCAAAGGATTCGGCCGCGGAGAGATCGATTTTAGCGGTGTCAGCCGACGTATGATCCTTCGGATCCAAGCCGGAAATTACGTTCAGGAGTGCCGCGCAATCCAATATGTCTTTGCCGACCGGTCCGATTTGATCCAGAGATGACGCAAATGCGACCAGTCCGTAACGGGAGACGGTCCCGTACGTCGGCTTGATCCCGCTCACTCCGCAGAAAGAACACGGTTGACGGATGGAGCCGCCGGTATCGGAGCCCAGCGCGCAGATCGCCTCGCCCGCGGCGACAGCCGCTGCCGCCCCGCCCGAAGAACCGCCGGGAACACAGTTGATATCCCATGGGTTGGAGGTCTCGCCGTAATAAGATGTTTCTGTGGTCGACCCCATCGCAAATTCGTCCATGTTCAGCTTGCCGACAACGATCATCCCGGCTTCCTCAAGCTTAACCACCGAGGTTGCGGAATAGGAGGGCAAAAAGTTGCTGAGGATTTTCGATCCGCAGGAGGTAAGGAGATTCCGGGTGCAGATATTATCTTTTATCGCAACGGGAACGCCGGCAAGCGGTGACAATATCTCTCCCGCGTCAATGCGTTTTTGAACCGCCTCGGCGGCTGCCAGTGCCTCTTTTTCGAAAAGGCTGATATAGCTGCGATACAAGGGCTCTTTTACGCGGATCGCGTTAAAAAGCATACTGACCAATTCGGGGCTTTTGAGATTACCGCTGCGGATCTCCTGCCCGAGTTCAAGTGCGGTTTTGGAAAGATATTGATTTTCGCTCATTGCGTTTGACCTTTCATGATGCAAGTCTCTTCTGCAAACCGGTTATTCGACTGTCTTCGGAACCTTAAAGAATCCGTCTTTCCGGTCCGGCGCGGCGGAAAGAATTTCTTCGCGACGGTTTCCGTTAGTCACGACATCTTCGCGAAAAACGTTGGTTACGGGAAACGCGTGGGATAAAGGCTCGACGCCCTCTGTATCGAGTTCGTTCAGCTTATCGATATATCCCAGAATTGCGCCGAGATCTTTCTCGGTTTTACTTCTTTCGGCATCGCTTAAGCGAATTCTTCCCAGTTCTTCGAGATATGAGATTAATTCGTCGGTAATCTCCACGTTGTTTCTCCTTTACGGTTCGAGACGGTTCATGTCCCGCGGGAAAAGCGAGCAGGATCGCACATTACTGTCATCCAGAAGCTTCATGCAGAGACGCTCCAGTCCGAGGCCGAGTCCGCCGTGAGGCGGCATGCCGTACTTGTGAATCATCAGGTAATTCGTAAATCCTTCCGGATCCAGACCTTTGGCGACCATCTTGTCGACCTGCGTTTGATAATCATGGATACGCTGGCCGCCGGTGGTGATCTCCATTCCCCTGAAAAGCAGGTCGAAGGAAAGCGTGAAGGTCGGGTCCTCCGGATCGTTCATCGCATAAAACGGTCTCTTCTTCGTCGGATAATGCGTTACAAAAACGAATTCGCTTCCGTGCTTTTCGAGGAAATAGCGGCTGATCAGTTGCTCTTCCACAGGCTCCAGATCAAAAGGATCCCTGATCTTGTGACCGTATTCCGCGGCAATCAGTTCCTTTGCCTGCCGAAAACGAACGGTCGGAATGGTTTCACAGGAAGGAAGGTTCACGCCGAGGTCTTTGCACTCCTTCGCGCAGTCCCGCGCAAGCAGTTTCAAAATATACTGCAGGCAGGCTGTTTCCATATTCATAATGTCGGTGAAATCCTTAATGTATCCCATCTCGAAATCGAGACTGACGTATTCGTTCAGATGCCGAACCGTGCTGTGTTTTTCGGCGCGAAAAACCGGGCCGATTTCATACACGCGCTCAAACACGCCGACCATCGTCTGCTTGTAAAACTGCGGGCTTTGCGCAAGAAACGCTTTCTTTCCGAAATAGTCCATACGAAAAACATTCGTGCCGCCTTCCGCGTTACCGCCTACAATCTTTGGCGTGCGGATGTCCGTGAATCCGTTCTGATCCAGAAACTCTCTGAAACCGCGAACGATGGCCGCCTGAATACGGAAACGCGCCCGCATTTCTCCGGAACGAAGCGTGATCGGCCGGTTGGATAAATCGGTGTCGAGATTGACACCGAGCTTAAATTTCTTGGAAATATTGACGGGCATTGCCTCGGCGGGAAAGGACAGAATTGTGATCTTCTCCGGTATAATTTCCACGCCGCCCGGGGCGCGTTCTTCGACTCTCGCAGTACCGGTAATTTCAACGGTACATTCAAACGCCAGGGCTCCGAAAGTATCTTGCATTTCCGGCGTTTTCTCGAGAACACACTGAACCAGTCCTTCCGGAATCCGGATAATCAGAAACGCAAAGTCTCCCATGTCGCGGATGTTGTGAACGGCGCCGTGAAGGACGGCGGGCAAATGACTGACGGCAGCATTCAACAGTCCGTCAAAGGTTGAAACCTTAAGAATATCTTTACCGGACATGTACTCCATAACCGAATGCCCCCTTGTGTCATTTTCTCGCAAATTCTCTTTTTTATTCACAGAATTTTACCACTTAAGCGGTGGACTCGCAATAAAAATCCGGCTGATCGATTCACTATTTACACAAACATGCTCCGCTTTCGGCTCCATCGCCGAAAAAAAGCGGAGCATGTGAACCCCTTTCCGGGTGATTGATCCGAAAACTCAGAAAGCCAGTTTATATATTTCGGCAGCCGCCTTATCATCAATCGGTACAAAGCTTCCCATCGTGCCGCCGTTAAGTCCCAGATGCTCTACAAGGTAAGGGATGTCCTCCTGCCGTCCGCCGATTTCACCCATCCGGATCGGAAGCCCGCATGAGCTCCAGAATTTTTCGAGCCGTGTAATTCCCAGACGTGCCGTTCTCTCGGGATTTGAAAAATCCATGTTGCAACCGAACACGCGGACAGCCATTTGCGCAAAACGCATCACGTCGTGAGACAATGTAAATTTCATCCATGCCGGAAACACGACCGCCAAACCGGCTCCGTGCGTGGCTCCGTACAAAGCGGACAACTCATGTTCCAGGCCGTGACTGCTCCAGTCCTGTTTGCGGCCGACACCGACAATATTATTGTGCGCCACCATTCCCGCCCACATGATGTTGGCACGCGCATCGTAATCGTCCGGATTCGCGAGTGCTTTCGGAACTTCGTTCAACATGGTAAGAAGCAAGGCCTCACATAGCCGGTCTGTTGTTTCAACATTTGCTGTATTGGTGAAATATCTCTCGAAAACATGCGCCATGATATCCGCCGCCCCGGCAGCTGTCTGGTACGGAGGAAGGGTCTGTGTCAGCGCCGGATTCAAAATCGAGAAAACCGGCCGGATAATGTCGTTGCTGTAGCCTCTTTTAAAATTACCGTCTGTCTTGGTAATAACCGAACTCTCTGAGCCCTCTGATCCCGCCGCGGCAATCGTCAGCACCGTTGCAACCGGAAGCGCCTTCTCCGCCTGCTTTTTCCCTGCATAAAAATCCCAGAAATCCCCGTCATAACAAACGCCCATGGCAATCGCTTTGGCGGAATCAATGGCAGAACCGCCGCCGACGGCAAGGATAAAGTCCACACCTTCTTTTTTACAGAGTTCAATTCCTTCGTATACCTTGGTGTCGACCGGGTTTGGCAGCACCCCGCCAAGCTCGACAAACTCGATGCCTGCCGCGGTAACGGATTGCTTCACTCTGTCGAGCAGTCCGGAACGAACGACAGAACCGCCGCCGTAATGAAGGAGAATTTTCTTCGCACCGAATCTTACTGCAAGTTCACCGGCTTGATTTTCCGTGTCTTTTCCAAAAACAAACTTTGTCGGACTGTGAAACATAAAATTATCCATTGGTATATCCTCCGTTATGAATTGCAAATTCATTCTTTTGAATTTCTGCTTTTGTCTTCGCCTTGCCGTGTATCCGTAAAAAACGCGCCTATGAGTATTTTCTCACAGACGCGCTGTTTTCAGAAGTAAAGAAGGATTCTGTTTACAAAACGTTTCCCTTGTTTATTGTTCAACCAACATAAACTCCGGCAAAGCAGCCTTGGCATCCACAATGTCAGACAGTGCGTTTTGGGCTATCGTTGACTTCTCATCATCGGTCGCTGTTGTCTTTCCGACATAAAACATAACATGAAATCCGTAGTCGGTCTGAACTATGCCTGTGTCGCCGACTTTGCGAGCGGGATCATAGCACCACTGCTCAAATTCAGGCACCATCATGCCTTTTGATACGACGTATTCTGAGGCTTCCGCCGCAACCTTGGCTGTAAAATCACGGTCTCCGGCAAGAACCATGTCATCATATGAATAAATGGCTGCCAGTGTCGCCTCCGCTTTTGCCTTAGCTTCCGATATTTCTTCTTTGGTTGCATTATCCGCTTCCGTTTTTGAGTTTCTCACTGCCTTATAAAGAATATGACGAACGGTCGGAAGCTGAATTTCTTCATCCGAGAAATCATAATTGGCGATATACTCGGCAAGGTACTGATCCGCAAGCTGATATACCTCTAAAATTGCTCTGTAGCGTTCAAGCGTCATATTGTCGCCAAAATACTGGCTGACAAATCCGTCACCGGTCATACCCGCTGTCTCGGCTTGAGTGATGATATTCTTGATGGATGATTCAATGTCATCCTTTTTCTCCTTGGAAAGAACAATGCCGTTCTCCTCGGCAAGGGCAGACAAAAGGTATCTTCTCTGGATATCTTTCTTTACATATGAATTCAGATAATCCGCCCATGTACCGTTATCGAGATACTCACAAGAAGCGGTCAAGTCGATCATTCCCTTTTCCGTTGAAGGATAGTACCCGTAATATGCATACTGGGAAAACGACGTGAAGCCGTTAATCATATAGAAGTTGAACTCACCGGCACTGATTGCATTACCGTTAATCGTATATGTCTTATTCAGCAGAACTACGAGTGTCGCGTCATACAAAGATTCCAGCGGAACCCCCCCGCTGACCGGCGCAGCAGACGAAACGGTGCCGGAGGCAGATGCTTTGGCTGATGAGGATCCTGAAGTTGATGTCTCTTTCTTATCTTTGTCACAACCTGCAAGCAGTGTGGTCGATGAGACAGCGATGACTGTCGCGACAAACAAACCGATTGCTCTCTTCAATGTCATATTCATAAAAATCTCCTTCTTTATACGTAAGCGGATAAATGGCATTATATCACAGGAAAGCAAGCCCATCTCCCGCGATAGCGGCAAAATAGCGGCAATTTCATGTGTTCAACCCTTAGTTATGAGAGTTCAAGAAAAATCGGACAGTGGTCCGAGCCTTGGATATCCGAGAGCATTCCGGCGTCAATCACACGCTCCGACAATGCCTCATCCGTGAAAAAGTAATCAATTCTCCATCCGACATTCCGGCTTCGTGCAAACGTTTTATAGGACCACCAGGTGTACATTTCCTTCTTATCCGGATAAAGAAGCCGAAACGTATCCGTTAGCCCTCTTTCAGCGAAAAGGTCCATGTAGGCGCGCTCTTCAGGCAGAAAACCCGAGGTTTTGGAATTTGCGGAGGGGTTCGAAAGATCAATCTCCCTGTGTGCCGTATTCACATCCCCGCAGACGATGACATTTCTTCCTTCGTCCATTTGCCGGCCGACCTTTTCGAGAAAGCAGTCGTAAAATGCCAGCTTAAAATCCACTCTTTCCTGTCCTTGCCCGCCGTTGGGAAAGTATATGTTGTAAAGAATGAATTCTCCGAAATCCAACTCAATGGTACGTCCTTCATGATCAAATCGTTCGTCTCCGAGGCCGTACGAGACGCTTACGGGCGGGATTCGGGTATACACCGCCGTCCCGGAATAACCTTTCCGCTCGGCACTGTGAAAAAAAGCGGAATAACCCGGAATCTCCCGAATCTCCGGCGGAATCTGATCCTCCAGTGCCTTGATTTCCTGAAGACATACAATATCGGCATCAAAAGAAAAAAGGCTCTCGGCAAACCCCTTTTGTGCCACTGCTCGAATTCCGTTGACGTTCCAACTGATCAGCCGCATACTCACCTCACAAATACATCGACAAACCCCAGGTTTTTTGTTTTCATTATAGCAGAGGATCTTCCTTGAACAGTGAGGTAATATATATGAATAATTCTTCCGAATCTCAATCACAACCATTAACCGCCGAAGAGGCTTTGGAGAAATACTCAACCACTCCGGTTGATGTCGCAATCGTCGGCGGCGGTCCTGCCGGCTATTCCGCGGCGATTAACGCCGCAAACCGCGGTCGAAGTGTTCTCATCCTCTCCGGTGATTATAAGAACAGTTATCTTTACAAAGCCTCCGTCATCGAAAACATGCCCGGCTTCCCCGGCAAAAGCGGCGCCGAAATCCTGGAAGCATTCCGGGATCACGCGCTCGCCTTCGGCGCTGTCGAAGTCCGCGCACAAGTGCTCATGATCATGCCGTTTCCGACCGATGACGGATCTTCACTATTCCAGATTGCCTCCGGAAACACCCTGCTGTTAGCACGTTCCTGCATTCTTGCGACCGGCGTTTCCGCCTTTAAACCCTATCCGGGCGAGGACACCTATCTGGGCCGCGGCGTCAGTTACTGTGCCACGTGCGACGGAATGCTCTATCGCGGCAAAAACGTCTGCGTCATCGGCAAGTCTCCCGATGCCGTGGAAGAAGCCGTCCATCTTTCTAAAATCGGCTGCCTTGTTCACTTCTTTGCTTCCTCGGCGGATCTGAAGAAGTGGTCAGGCGTATTACCGGAAAACACTTTCGAGGAGATTACCGCTTCGTCTTCCTTTTCCGTTGAAGGCGAGCAAACCGTGACCGCCCTTATAGCCGACGGAAAAAAGATCCCTGCCGACGGCGTTTTTATCCTGCGCGCCTCCATCGCTCCGGATGCCCTTGTTCCCGGAATAGAGCTTGAGGACGCTCATCTTCGCGTCTCCCGCAATATGGAGACCTCCGTTCCCGGTGTCTTCGCGGCCGGTGACTGCACCGGCAAGCCTCTCCAAATTGCCAAAGCTCTCGGGGAAGGCCTGATCGCCGCCCTTTCCGCCGACTCCTTTATTTCCGCACAGGAAGCCCGGCCTCACTAAGGCTGCAGCAAGGAGGTCCCGCATGTCTGCACCCGCTCCCAAAAAAATCCTGATGCTCTTCACCGGCGGCACCATCTCCTCGCGCCTCCACAACCAAACCGTCGAACTCGGCACCGCGCCGTTCGCACTACTCTCTTCGTTGCGAACGAAAAACATCGGTTTCGACATCCTCGAACCGATCAGCGTCCTTTCCGAAAACATCACCCCGGAAATGTACCGGGTGCTGTTTACCGTGATTGCCGACGCCTTTTCCCCCCGCAAACATTCCGGAATCCTCATCGCTCACGGCACGGACACGCTGGCATTTACGGCGCATCTCGCCCAACTTCTGCTGTCCGGATTGCCCGTCCCCGTCGTGCTTTTCGGAAGTAAACTCCCTCCGGATCATCCGGAAAGCGATGCCTCGACCAATTTGAAAGCCGCCCTTACCCTTCTGACACAGGTGAACCGCGGTGTCTATGTCGTCGGGCGTACCGCTTCCCGAAAAACCCTCGTCCACCACGCCGACCTCGTCCAAAGCGCCGATCCCGTCACCGATGATTTCCCAAGTTACAAGAATAAAATTGCCGGACAAATCGTCAGGAACACCTTTGTCCCGAATTCCGATTCCCCTCTCCCGCCGATCTTTCAAAATGCCGGGGAATGGCTGTCCGCGCTGCGCCTCCTTCCCCTTCTGCCTCCCGAGCAAACCGTCCTTTGCCTCCCTGCCGCCGCCTGCACAAACGCTGAAAACTACCGCGTCAGCTCCCCTTCATTCCGGTTCGTTCTCGCGGAGCCCTATCACTCCGGAACCGCAAACGCCCTATCCGAAACCAATCCCTATTCCCTTCTTTTTCTGAAAAAAGCCTGCGATGCTCACAGAAAAAGACTCTTCCTCGGCCCCTCGTCCTCCGGAAAAGCCCTCTACTCAACAACAGCCTCCCTCCTCTCCTCCGGCATCACACCGATTCCCGATATGCCCTTCGAATCTGCCTGGGCAATCCTGATGCTATGCACCTGGCTCGGAAAAGATCCGGAGAAGTATTTAGGAAGCGATGATTAGGACTTTTAGGCTCGTTTCCGGCGATATGCAGTGATGAGCGAAATAGCGGACTCAGTAGAAGCATGATTGAATATCGGAAGTGGCGCCTTATCCTTGATATAAGCCGCTCTACAGCAAACGAAACCATTACTGCGAGTTTTTCACTATAATGCCGCTTTTATACGTATTTTAGACCTCGGGAAGCTCCTTGAGAGGCGAGGATTGCGTATAATTCCGGCTTTCTTTCTGTTTTTATACGCATTTCGGAGTGCGAGAGACCATTGCGGAGCCAAGGATTACGTATAATTCAGGCCATTTCGATGTTTTTATATGTATCTGTCTGAAATGTTTATTAATATATACCAATTGTAGTGCTTTTTTTCTGTTCTCTTGTGTTCGGTTTTAGAGTACATCTTCGTTTTCCGCGAGCAAAAGCAAAATCCAAGATCTTCTTCCGAGCGGATGAAAACAGCAAATACACTTTAGGAATCGACTTGTCTCTTTCATCCTCCATTCGGAAGATGAACACCTCGTTTTGGCGACATTCGCAGGCGAAGAAACGAAAACTATCGTCTCTTGAAATCTAATTTCTTCGCCGAGGACAGGAGACAAAAGAGAAAATTGATTCGAGATTCCCTTCCGCGCGGATGAAGCCTGCAAATTTTCTAAGAGGTATGACTACCCTCTTCATCCGCTTTGCTAAAGAATTATTGCCGCGCTTTGAGCGACTTCCGCAGACGAAGTAACGGGTACTCCCGTTTTTCAAGTCTGCATTCTTCGTCGAGGACCTGAGCGCAAACGCAGCAATAATTCTTATGGATGATACAACTTCTTTGTCTGATACTCCGGTTCGCAGGTAATGCTGACGCCGAGTTTCGAAAAGATGTTTTCGTCCACACGGGACAGAATCGTTGAGGAGTGAGCATCGCAGCCGTTCAGTTTTTCGAGCTGTTGAATAGCTCTTTCGGCCATCGGATTGGTAGCGGCGCAAATGGAGAGCGCAATTAATATTTCATCGGTGTGAAGCCGCGGATTTGAATTTCCCATATGGTTAATTTTCAGGTCCTGAATCGGTTCAATAACGATCGGAGAGATCAGCGGAAGGTCATGTTGAATACCGGCAAGCTCTTTGAGCGTATTCAAGAGAAGCGCTGCCGAAGCTCCCAGGAATGACGATGTTTTTCCGGTGATGACGCGACCGTCCGACAGCTCAATCGCAACCACCGGACCGCCGGTTTCCTCCGCGCGCTTGAGAGCGGCGGAGACCGCGGGGCGATCGGTTGCCTGAATGTTCAGGCGGTTCATCAGGAGGTCTATCTTTGCGACTTCCGCAGGATCGGCAAGTCCTTGCCGGACGGCACACTTGGCTTGAAAAAGACGGCGAATGATTTCTCTTTTCGCTGCAGTCGCGCAAACCTCGTCATCCGTTATACAGAAACCGGCCATGTTTACGCCCATATCCGTCGGGCTTTTATAAGGAGACTCTCCGAATATACGCTCGAAAATCGCGTGTACAACGGGGTATATTTCCACATCGCGGTTGTAATTGACCGTGGATTTTCCGTATGCTTCCAGATGGAAGGGATCAATCATATTAATGTCGTTCAGGTCAGCGGTGGCTGCCTCATAGGCAATGTTGACCGGGTGCTGCAGCGGCAGATTCCAGATCGGAAACGTCTCGAACTTGGCATATCCGGCATTCACTCCGCGCCTATGCTCATGGTAAAGCTGAGAAAGACAAGTGGCCATTTTCCCTGATCCGGGACCGGGAGCGGTAACAACCACAAGGGAACGCGTGGTCTCAATATATTCGTTGCGGCCGTAGCCGTCTTCGCTGACGATATTGGCTGTGTTATAAGGATAGCCGGAAATCGGATAATGACGAAATATTTTAACACCCAACTGCATCAATCTTTTCTGAAATTTTTCGGCGGACGGCTGAGCCGTCCACTGCGTGATGACTACGCTTCCTACAAAAAGTCCGATCCCGGTAAAAGCATCAATAAGGCGCAAAACTTCCTGGTCATAGGTGATGCCGAGATCACCTCTGCGCTTGTTCTTTTCGATGGCGTCCGCGCTGATAACGATGACAATTTCCGCCTCATCTTTGAGCTTCAGGAGCATTTTAACCTTGCTGTCCGGGGCAAATCCGGGAAGAACGCGGGAGGCATGATAATCGTCGAAAAGCTTTCCCCCGAATTCAAGATAAAGCTTTCCCCCGAAACAGTTAATTCTGTCCCGGATGTTCTGTGACTGGAGCCTTACATACTGATCATTATCAAACCCTTTACAGAACATTCCGCTATTCCTCCGATTTCATGGAAAAGGACGTCTCTTCAAAAAACGAGACGCCCTATGTAACCAAAATGGCTCTTTACGATTATAGCATTGTCAAAAGACTTGATTCAAGGAAACTATCGAAAAAAGACTGCCTTTTTCACTAATTTATGATTTCTTTTTATGTTAATTTTTGTCCGAATATATGTTCGCCATTGCTTGACAATGGAGTTTGAAAAGAAGAAAATTCATTATATCTTCATCGGCACCATCCATCCTGTTAGGAGTTCGATATGCTTTTGTATAAAGATAAGTACTTTTTTCCACGTCTTCTGGCGCTCGCCTTGCCGATTCTTCTTCAGAATTTCCTGTCCTCATCCCTCAACTTTATTGACGTCTTTATGGTCGGCAGTCTGGGTGAGACAGCGGTTGCCGGCGTCGGTGCCGCGAACCAGTTTTTCTTTGTATTCAACATGCTGAATTTCGGTCTGGCCAGCGGTTCCGCGATCTTTACCTCCCAGCACTGGGGCCAGAAAGATGTGAAAAGTATTCGCAGTGTAATGGGCTTCGGTCTGTTGCTCACCTTGGGTATCGCTGTGATCTTCATGATAACCACATTTATATCTCCGGACCGGGTCATCCGCCTGTTCTCTTCTGACGCGGATGTGGTCACTCTGGGTGCCGATTATCTGCGGATCATCGCCCTTACCTTTGTCATCACAGCGATCAGCATCTCTTTCAGTGTCGTTCTCCGAAGTGCTGAGAATGTCATATATCCGATGGCCGCCAGTTTTGCCGGTGTCATAACCAATACCTGCTTGAATTACGTTTTGATTTTCGGGAAACTGGGGTTTCCCAAGATGGGGGCTGTCGGCGCCGCAATTGCAACGTTGATCGCCCGAGTCATTGAAATGAGCATTATTGTCTCAATTACATACGCACGCAAGTTACCGGCCGCGGTGAAGATTGCCGATTTTTTCAGATTCACACGCGATCAAGCAAAATTTTATATTCAAAAAGCCCTCCCCGTTGTACTTCAATCCGTCGGTTGGTCTGCCGGTTTCAGTATGTTTTCAATCATTTACGGTCATATTGGCAAGGAATCGCTGGCCGCGTTCAGCGTCTCCGGCTCGATTGAACGTATTTGCCAGATCTTTTTTACCAGTCTCGGGGCATCCTGTTCCATCATGGTCGGGAATCGAATTGGTGCGGGGGAGGAAAAGGAAGCGAGAGGTTACGCGAAGAACTTCCTTTTGATCAATCTAGGGGTCTCTCTTGTTCTTTCTGCGGCTCTCTTCTTCCTGCGAACACCGATTGTGGCCCTGTATGATGATCTTACGGATACCAGTCGTAAGTATATGCTCGGAATTCTTCTTGTCATGTCCCTGGTTATGTGGGCGAAGTCGACCAATATCATCTTCCACATGGGTATACTGAAGGCCGGCGGCGATACGGTATTCAGCATGATCGTCGATGTCGGCGGTGTCTGGTTGATCGGCGTTCCGATCGCTCTTTTTGCCGGATTTGTCCTCAAACTTCCGGTAAACCTGATTGTCGCGTGCCTGACCATCGAAGAAATCACCAAGATGCTGGTTGCGTTCGCGCGTTATCGTTCCGGTCGTTGGCTGAACCGCTTGGTCGGGGCAAAGGCAGCAAAGGAGACCTGAGATGAAAAGAGAAACGTCTTCCTATGAACGGGTTATGTTCCATTACAGCGGTAAAGGCCCGATGTATTTTGCCTTCCGCCTGAATATCCGCGGAAATCTAACACGCGAGCGTCTTCTCAAGGCGCTCGAAAAGGTGCGTCTCGAATTCCCCCTCACCGCCGTCCGTGTCGAAAAGCTTGCCGACAAGCGCCAGTTCATCACAACCGAAAATGTTCCCGAATATCCGCTTACCGAAATCGATCCGTTTACCGGTGATTGGCGCGACGAACTTATTTCCCTTCTCCAGCAACGTTTTGAAAATGCGGTCGGACCGATGGTCCGTTTCAAGTTGCTTCGCAACGGCTCGGAAAACAGCCTGATCGTGGTTTTTCATCATGCGATCGGCGACGGTGTCGGCGCGGTTCTTTTTCTGGAGAGCATTCTCCGGCATCTGGGGGATCCTGAAAGACCGGCTTCCCTGCCGACAGAGGATACCTGGGCGCCCATGCTTCACAAAATCATTTCCGAAGAGAACATGAAGGTCATTGAGACATTTGATCCCCCGGTGTTTAAAGACAACAAGGATTATACTCACTATGTGCCCAAAATTGTCCCTCCGGAACCGTTTCCGATCCCGCCGTTTGCCTTGCATACGGCCGCTTTTTCGGAAGAGGACACCTCTCGCATCATCACAGCCGCCAAGCTTGCCGGGGTCACGGTGCACGCTTATCTCGGCGCTTTGATCCTCAAGTGTTTTGCCGCGGAATTCGGTCCCGGGGAAGGTTATACGCGCACCATCCAGTGCCCGATCAATTTCAGACCTCAGCTGATTCCCGGTGCGGATCGCATGTTCGGGCTCTTTAACGGCCTGATCTTCGCTGACTCCGACTGTTCAAACGGCCGCCCCGCGAAAGATATCGCCCGCGAGATCGGAAAATCGTTTCACGACGAAATTCAAAGCCTGCTGCCTCTTGCCGGCTATTACAATTTTATGAGTTACATACTCGATGGCATTGATGATCCCGAAGTCTATTACGACAGCCGTGAAAAAAGCGGCCCGGATAAGAAGTACGACTTCTCTTTTTCGAACCTCGGCAAAGTTGATCTGGATCGCAATTACGGGGATTTCGAACTGACGGAAGCTTTCGGCCCGGTTTTCAGCGCGGTCCGCGGAGAAAAAGTTATCGGTGCGTTAACGATGCAGGGAAAACTCCATATGACGATGATTTACGACTCCGATTGCTTCAGTACGGAAACCGGTACCCGTCTGTGGTCGGCGATTAAAGAGCAGATTCTTGCTCTGCCCGCCGGCACCTGATCAACTCTTCAATCACTCCGCGCGAATTTCTTCCCCGGGGCGCATGATCAATCTTCCGGGAGGCGAAAAACGCGCGGCTTTTTCATCACTGAATAATTGTCCCGTTTCCCCGTGAAAAGGCATGATATGAACGGGCGTCGAATGCCTCGCGTCCACGATTTTCGCGCAGGTCTCCGCCTCCCTCACATCCATATTGTATACGCCGTCCGCGGAGTAAAAAGCGTAGTCGATTTTTCTTTTCGCAAGGTCGGCCATCTCCGGAATTTTCGAGGTATCCCCCGAAAAATAACACAGAATCCCGTCTGCAGAAACCAGATATCCGACGCACTCATCCCGGTTATGATTCCGGTTATATGCGGGAACGGCCTCGATCACCAGATCTTTAACCGTGAAAGAACGGTACTTTCCTCCGGACAGCGCTTCACGGTTCTGAATGACAACGCAGTTCGGGGCGCGCGCCGGCTTAGTGATTTGGTTGTGATCCCCGTGCTGATGGGTCACAAGGATCAGATCCGCGGGAACGTCATACCCTTTTCCCGCACAGGGATCCAGATAAACCACGGTATTGCTGTCTGTTGTGATGCGAAAACTGCCATGTCCTTGATATAAAATTTTCATAGGGTCCTCCTTGAAGGGTGACTGCTATTCCTTTGTCACCCGGCACTTGAAAATGTGAGGATTCTCATAATTATTCTTTTTCCCTATTCCAAGTATACGTCGTATATCGACCTCCGCCGTGCTTTATGATGTCACTCCTTTTCAAAAGCTCGTTTAACGCACGTTGAACGGTAACCTGGCTGATATCCGGGCACTTTTCCATAATTTCTGTTTTTGTAATTTCGCCGAGGGTTCCCTTAATTATTTCCCGGACGCGTTCCGGCTTGGTTAGTTCACCCGTTGTCAAATATTGCACCCGGGAACAGAAATCCCTGTAAGCCGCGACAATCACCCCGAGCATATACCGAACGAACGGAAGGTAGTCATTCTTCTCTTCGTGCCAGCCTTGAGAGCTATCTTGAAGGGTCTCATAATATGTTTCTTTGGACGATTCAATCAATTTTTCAATGCTGACGTATTTTCCGACGATATATCCCGAACGATAAAGAAGCAAAAGAGTTAGAAGTCGACTCATTCTGCCGTTCCCGTCGCTGAACGGGTGAATGCAAAGAAAATCCAGAATGAAAATCGGAATCAGCAGTAGTGGATCGTATTCATTCAATTTGCTAATGTCGCTGAGCGCTGTACAAAGCTTTTCCATCGCATCCGGTGTCTCCCATGCGGGTACCGGTTGAAATCGAACAAACAAATGGCCTTGCGCATCGATTTCCTCGATAACATTATCTGAACTTTTATAGGCTCCGCCGATGCTTTTTCCGCTGAATTTATAGAGATCCCGATGAAGTTGCAGAATAATCGGAGGCTTCGGAGGAATATGGTCATGGTTCTCGTGAATCGTAGCAAGAACGTCCCGGTAACCGGCAATCTCTTCCTCGTTTCTGCTTCCGGGTGTGATTCTGTCGCGAATAATTCTCTTAAGCCGATCCTCCGAGGTAAATATACCCTCAATTCTGTTGGATGCTTCCGTACTCTGTATTTTTGCAATGTCCAGCAGGTGTGTCAGTTTGTCACTCTTTGACTCAATGAAAAGGTTCTGTTCTCCTTTGTATTCGTGAATTTGCGTTAACAACGCAACAATTTCGGGGGTGAGCAACTCCGTGACTATTTTTTTGTATTGAAACTGTCGCATCTTGATCACCCAACCGTTCAATTTGATCATTTTCAGCTATTTGATGTAATTGAAGAATACCTCCAATTTGATCACAAGTCAAGCTCAATTTGATCATTTGCTATAATTTGATCAAGTTGAACGATGGTTTGATCTAGCAGCGCAAACCGATCGCGCAAGCCAAGAACAATTGTTTGTTTCCGGGGTATTTGCTATAATGATCACATTGCCGGGGATATCTCATGCCTTCGGCGTTTTCGAAAACAGGACGCCCTTTTAAGGAGGCCCCTATGGATTTTTACGATGCGGTCAACTCAAGACGAACCATTCGCGACTTCAGCGACGTTTCCATCGACGATGAGACGGTTGAGCGAATTATCTCGGCTGCCATGAAGGCGCCGTCCAATGACCATATGCGGGATTGGCATTTCATCGTGATCAAGGATAAGGACATTGTTTTGAAGCTGATTGACCGGATTCCGAAGACCATGTCGGAAAAGAAAGTCAGTGCCATACTGAAAGCCTGGGAGCTCAAGGACACCTGCCAGCAGAATGTGTATAAGGATGCCATCCCGAAGCAATACCGGATGCTCGCGGAAGCATCCTGCGTCGTGATCCCGCTTTTCAAGCAGAAAGTCGATCTGATGCACCCGAAGAATCTTTCACACCTGAACGGCTTCGCCTCCATATGGTGCAGTATCGAAAACATGCTCCTTGCCGCTACCGCTGAGGGATATGCGGCCACCCTTCGCATTCCTCTGGGCAATGAAGGGGAATGGACACGAACCGTCCTCAACTATCCGGAAGACTACCTGATGCCGTGCTTTATCGCGATCGGCAAACCCAAGTCGGACGCTGTCTTCCTTACTCAAATAGAGCATCCGTTGGATCAGGTCATTCATAAGAATGGGTGGTAGACCCTGCGTCAAGGCTTGCGAATATTCATTTATTGAATATCCCGCCGACTGGAAGCGTTATGGACGGGCGGCAGGGCGGATCAGGAATGCCCTGATGTTGGAATATGAAAAACCGGATTTGGTAATTGCATTTCACGAGGATTTGTCTACTTCTAGAGGTACTCTGGATATGCTCAAACGAGCTAAATTAGCTGGAATTGCTAGTCGGGTAGTAGCTTAAAAAAGAAATTTTAGTAAATTTGTAATTTATTCACGAATTATAAAATTCTCCAACTATCTTCAATTTCTATTCAAATGTAAAAACCTACAGGGCTTTAATGTGACCCCATAGGTCTTTTTACGTATTAAACTATTTGGTTATAGTTCATTACTCATAGATCATTTCAATCAAATTATAGAAAAGAGAATATCCGCACGACAGATACAGCTTCATGGCCCGCAAATTAGTTCCCTTCACGGATAGCGTCGCTGTTTTCATGCCGCGTTTTTTTAATTCATCAAATGCGGTGGCAATTAACTCTCTTGCTATATTTTTACGCCTAAAAGCCTCTGACACAAATATATTATCTGTTGCTGCGCGTTCATCTGTCAGATTCCATACGGATATGGCACCAACAACTTCCGAATTGCATTTTGCAACAAAACATTTGAAACTGGGGTTTCCGCTCTTAAATAGAACATCTGCCAAGCTTTCCGGATTACCGCTTGCTAAATAGTCTGCATTGATGTATTTGCAAATCCACTCTTCTGTGAGAGGAAGTTCTTGAATTTCCACATCGTCAGGTATTTGAAAGTGCTCGGTTTTTTTGTTCAGATCATATTTCATCACTGGAATGACAGAGTGCAGGCTAAATCCTTTTTCGAGGAAAAGCTGCATATCCTCAATTTCCTCTGTTTCACAGCATATCCGTAAGCACAGTTTCTTTTCGGGGAAATTATCCCTAATGCTGTGGTACTTCCTTATTAGTCCGTCTACCAGCAGGCCCTCAATAATCATATCTCCTGTATGCGCTTCATCCAGGTATGTTGAAAATTCAATCTTATTGCTGTCTATGGTTTGCTTCTCCCGGCTGAATGTCAAATAGCCGACACCGATCACATCGTTCTTTTCATCCACCACACATAGAATATTTTCCGGTGCAACATCCCGATGATATTTTATGCATATAGCACAAAAGGAATTGATCCTCTCGATAAAATTCAAGTCATCTGCACAATAGTCTCTCAACTTCATGATAATTCCCCATTACCTCTCATAATAAGTTGCCTAGTTTCTTCATGTTTTTGGGTCTGGACCTATGTTTGCTTGTCGGTTCATACTCCTGCCAATAGATTCTTTTTTCATTGTACTGTGTCCTGGGTTCCTTTCATTCGGCAGGGTAACCAAAGTATACTACACTCATCGGTATTATATATTCAGGAAAATTTAGTACTTTGGAGACAGGCTTACATTTACTTAGGATAGGATATAGCCCAATCCACACCGAGCCTAATCCTAACTCAACAGCTGCAATCAACATATTTTCAATTGCTGCACTGCAATCTTGCGTCCATATTTCCTTATCTTTATTTGAAAAAGCTAATTTCATATTTCCGCAAACAACTTTAAATTCCCAGGGCGGCTTTTTTGCTGCTGTGGGAGCAGCCATCGCTACTTTTAGCAAAAGGATCAGTTTTTCTTTTTCTACATCCTTATCAAGGTAATTCCGAATACTTCTTCTTTTGAAGATGGTGTTTACAATATGGTTTGTCATAATTTCCATACTATACTCATAGGCAATGATCGCCTTTTCCATATCGCTTTTGGCCGCGCCAAACAATTCCTGTGCCTTCTCCCGGATAACCGGCGAAGAAAAATCAAGGTGCTCGCTTTCCTGCAGGAATTTTTCGTGCGTCATTTTGTTCCTCCTTCGGAACCGGGAATATTTTTAAAGCCCTTCTTCTTATATTGTTTTTTCACTTCCTCCGGTTTTTTTCGCAAAAAAGACTCGCTCATTTGCGGATTTTTCCGTTACTATAGAAAAAGAAAGCTTCTCCAAACAAAAACGCAAAGTTGGCAGAGAAATGAAACTGATCCTTCAATATTTACGCAAACACAAGACGATTTTTCTGATTTCGACCTTTTTTCTTGCCATGGAATCGATCGCGGATCTCCTGCAACCAACCTTCATGTCCTATATCATCGATAACGGCGTTGAAAACGCGGATGTCACCGTCATCCTTTTTTATGGGGCCATCATGTTGGGAATCGCCGCCACCGGTGCTGTTTGCGCTGTTATTCGAAATCACTTTGCCAGCCGCACTTCACAGACCGTCGGAAAAGAACTCCGTAAAGATATGTACCTCTCCGTTCAGAAACTTTCCCAGGAAAATATCGACCGCCTGCAACCGGCCTCCATTATCACCCGGATCACCAATGATGTCGTTCAAATCCAGGATTTCATCAACAGCCTGATGCGCATGATGGTCAAAGCGCCCATCATCTGTATTGGCGCGATCGTGTTGATCATTCTGCAGACACCCGGACAGGCGCCGGTCATTATCACGATCGTTGTCGTTGTCGCGCTCCTGATTATCGGAAACATGAAGATCGGATATCCCCGATTCGGAACCGTCCAGAAACGGCTCGACAAGCTTAACGGCGTCACCCGGGAGTTTTTGTCCTCTATCCGGGTCGTGAAAGCATTTAATGCCGAAGACGAAGAAACGGAGAAGTTCGACATCGCGTCCGCCACTCTCTCCTCGGCAAATACCACCGCTCTTCGCGTCATGGCAACCTTTTCCTCCCTGATTAACCTCGTAGTGAATTTCGGTATCGTCATCCTTCTATGGATTTCCAGAAATCAGGAGTCTTCGCAGATCGGCCGTTTGATGGCTTCTGTCAATTACATGACGCAAGTGCTTTTCGCGGTTACCATGATCGCGAACGTGATCAATATCGCCGTTCGTGCCATGGCGTCTTCCGATAGAATTCAGGAGGTTCTTAAAGAAAAACCCGCGCAAGCAAAGCCATCGGTTCCCCTCCTTCCGGAAATCAAGGGTGATATCCTCTTTGAAGACGTTTCTTTTTCCTATGCCGGGGCCGGGCAAAAAGCCTTGCAAAACATCAATATTCATATCCTTCCGGGAGAAACCATCGGAATCATCGGGCCGACGGGCTGCGGAAAAACAACACTGGTCAACCTCATTCCCCGATTCTATGACATCACCGGCGGACGCCTTCTCCTGGACGACAGTGATGTGACACAAATTGATGAAAAGCATCTTCGCACCGCGATTGCGGTCGTTCCGCAGAAGGCGCTGCTTTTTAGCGGAAGCATACGAAGTAACCTTCGCTGGGGAGACGAAACCGCGGATGACGCATCTATCAGCGAGGTCGCCCGTCTTGCCTGCGCGGACTCCTTCATAAAGGAAACTGCAAACGGTTATGAGACACTTTTAGGTCAAGGCGGCGTCAATCTTTCCGGCGGGCAGAAACAGCGACTTGCACTCGCACGCGCGCTTCTTCGAAAGCCGAAGGTCCTGATTCTCGACGACTGTACCAGTGCCCTCGACGCACAAACTGAGGCCGCTGTGCTGAACGGTTTGCACAGAAGTTTCGGCGAGACCACAGTCCTTCTCATCAGCCAGCGAATTTCAACCGTCATGAGAGCCGACCGCATTCTTTGTCTTTCAGACGGCAAAGTACAAGGCTTCGGTTCGCATGAAGAGCTGATGGCCTCCTGCGAAACCTATCAGGCGATTTATGACTCCCAGATCGGAGGTGACGGCAATGACAGATAAAAATGTCCCGCCGGACAACCTTCACGGAATCTCACGCCCGGGACGGGGAACGCTTGTCGTGAAACCGAAGAATTTGAAAGGAACACTGCGACGTCTCTGGGAACTGACCCGGGGAAAAAGAAACGGTCTTTGGCTCATTTTTCTTCTTTCCGCTCTCAGCGCCTCCGCTTCCATCCTCTCTCCCTATATAACCGGGATCACGGTAACAACGATCCTCGGCGGGGATGCCGTTACGCTGATTCTCGGTATCCTGATTGCGCTTTATGTCGGTGACTGGCTGGTTAAGTTCCTTCAACAGTTCCTGATGGCTTCCATCGGGCAGCGCGTCATTTATCACATCCGTAAAACCCTTTTCGACAAAATTAAGAGCCTCCCGCTTCTGTTTTTCGACCGCCGTCAGCACGGCGAACTGATGAGTAGACTGACCAACGATGTCGACAACATCAGCACCACTATCTCCAATTCCCTGTCTCAGTTGCTCACCTTCGGTTTTTCCATCATCGGCATTTTCCTCATGATGCTCTTCTTAAGCCCGCTTCTGACACTTATTGCCCTCTCCGCCGTAGTCTTCATCTTTCTTCTCACGAAAATAGTCACCGCCCATACCCGCAAACTTTTCGCCGCACAGCAGAAGAATCTGGGCGCCCTGAACGGTCAGGTGGAAGAAAGCATTTCCGGTCTCTCCGTGGTCAAAGCCTTCTGCCGGGAGGACCAAATGGCCGCCGAGTTCGAAGAGAAAAACGCCGCTCTCTGCAAAGTATCCATCAAAGCGCTGATCTGGTCCGGCTATCTGATGCCCCTGATGAATGTCATCAACAATATAAGCTATCTGACGATTGCGGTCTTCAGCGGAATCCTCTTTGTAAACAAGCAAATCACCGACATCGGACTGATCACCAGTTTTCTTCTTTATGTGCGGCAATTTACGCGCCCGTTCGTTGAAATTGCGAACATCTACAACAACTTCCAGACAGCCGTAGCCGGAGCTGAACGTATCTTTGAAATCCTCGACGAGAAACCCGAACCGATTGATCCGCCCGATGCCTGTCGTCTGCAAAACCCGCGCGGTGATATCGAGATGAAAAATGTTGACTTCGGTTACTCGCCGGAGAAACTTGTACTCCGGGATATTTCGCTCAAGATCCCGGCGGGAACCACGGTCGCCATCGTAGGTCCGACCGGTTCCGGAAAAACCACCAGCATCAATCTGCTGACGCGCTTCTATGATGTAACGGACGGCAGCATCACTCTCGACGGCCACGATTTGCGCGAATACAGATTGCGTGATCTTCGTGATGCCTTCGGTGTGGTCCTGCAGGACACGTCGCTTTTCGCGGAATCCGTAAAAGAAAACATCAGCTATGGCAACGCCGGTGCCACGATGGATCAAATCACGGAAGCCGCCCGAATCGCCGGCGCCGACTCCTTCATCTCCCGCCTTCCCAAAGGATACGACACCGTGCTCGAGCAAGGCGGCATGGAACTCTCTCAAGGCGAACGCCAGCTTCTTACGATCGCCCGCGCGGTCCTTTCGAACGCGCCGATCATGATTCTCGACGAAGCCACCAGTTCGGTGGATACCGTAACCGAACAGAAAATCCGCCGGGCCATCCTTCACCTTTGCGAAAACCGTACCTCCTTTATCATTGCTCACCGCCTCTCCACCATCCGCGATTCAGACCTCATTATTCTGATCGAAAACGGCCGAATCACGGAGCAGGGAAACCATGCCGAACTCATGGCGCTTGACCGCAAATATGCGCAGATGTACAGGACGCAGGTCGGAGAAAGCAACTAATGTGATCGGAGAATCAAAAAACTTCGGAAGAATAGACTGTGATTTTTGCGGAGCGTTTCATTGAGAGCGTTTTTCTAGAACTTTCATATCAGATATTTATTAATGTTGCTTTCGATCATCCGGGAACTTAACGGACGAGAATCAGACTCAAAAGTCAAAATGAGATTCTCCCCCGGACAGTAGCCGGCCAGTGTATAGGTTTCGATCTTTTTGATCGCGTAATCCGCGTACTCCGAATCTGACATCATTCCGTTATGTTCCCATACATACTCTTTTCGAGTGCGTACATTCAGGCACGTAAAATCCGGATGAACCGTTCCGATTCCGGGTATAAGTATCGGATATTCATATCGATACGGAATATTGCGTCGGTTTAATGCATCTGCAATCAATATTTCCGATTCAGAACGGACTCGCTCGCCCTTGGCGGTGGAGAAATCCGGAGTGTTTTCTTCAAAGCCTTTCTTCACATATTCAACGCTCATCCATCGTTTGACGTATTCGTTGTCCGGAAGAATCGCCGGGTGGACTAGCGGCTTCCGGCAGGGGTGAAGGGATGAATAGAGTAAATCAATCCTATCAGGTCGATAACTGGCAAGAGTTTTCCCGAGTATCTTGATCTCAGCTTTCAGTTCACGGATCAACCTGAAATCATACTCCTTCTGAGCAAGAGCGGATGCAAAGGAGTTTTGTGCACGTTTGAGGTAACTGCCTTTTGTGACAGAATTCTCCTGTTGATGATGGTACTGTATAGACTTTCCTTTCTTTACAAAACGAAGCTTCCCTTCGGGAGGGTCCTTGAGTGTCTTCTCTTTTTCAGTTAGAAACTTTTCTAACTCCTCGTTTCTTTTCCTTATGTGCTTCACCAATACATCGGGACTAAGTTCTGCCCTTTCTATTCTCCTCTTAACCATAAATGCTCATTTCCTCTCTCGAGTTGACATTTTGTGAGTTATATTCTTTGATTATCAATTACAAATATTGTATTCATTTTCTCTTGATTCATACTCTTTTCTTTTCGACATTACCTTCAAAAAATAGTAAAGGAGACAAGATGAAGAATCTCTTTTCTCTTGTTTACTATCACTCCAGCTGATCGCCAAACCGGAAATACCTCCTAAATTGGGTGTTTGCCCGTGCTGGCCGGTATTTTCCCGATTATTTCGTTTTCGCCAAACCGGAAATACCTCCTAAATCGGATGTTTTCTCATTCTGGCCGGTATTTCCCCGATAGTTTCGTTTTCGCCAAACCGGAAATACCTCCTAAATCGGGTGTTTTCCCGTGCTGGCCGGTATTTCCTCGATTATTTCGTTTTCGCCAAACCGGAAATACCTCCTAAATCGGATGTTTTCCCGTACTGGCCGGTATATTCCCGTTTTCCTCTCCTGTCAATCCGAGAATAATGCCAATCTATACTCCTTAACTGTTCCAAGCGGTATTCTCTCTCCACTTCCTGATTAACAGGCATCAAAAAAGTACCATCGCTCCACAGGAACGATGGTACGAGGCCGCTGGCGCCCTTTTGTGTGATGAAGGCTGTGTCGCTCGAATAGTTCCGCAGGCGCCCTCATGCAGATGTTCCGCTATTATATTTGCGACCTTCCGCAGGAGCATCGCGACGAGGACGGATTTCCCCGTAAAGTTACTACCGCTGGGCGCCGCTGGCGCCCTTTTGTGTGATGAAGGCTGTGTCGCTCGAATAGTTCCGCAGG
>CAZCTO010000012.1:57065-71347 GCA_964501725.1 uncultured Oscillospiraceae bacterium
CGTGCTTTCAGCACGTCGAGGACCTGTTCGAATGAGAGCGATACAGACTTCATCACTCCATTTCAATCGTCGCCGGCGGCTTCGGAGACAGGTCATAGCAGACACGGTTCACATTGGGAACCTCTGCCAGGATGCGGTTTACAATTTTTTCAAGGACCTCGTAATCGATTCGTTCGACGGTTGCCTTCATCGCGTCTACGGTATTAATCGCGCGAAGGATTACCATGTAATCAAAGCTTCTTGCATTGTTTTTGACGCCGACCGATTTGAAATCGGGAACGACCGTGAAGTATTGCCATACTTTACTGTTGAGTCCGGCTTTTTCAAATTCCTCCCGGAGAATCGCGTCGGATTCCCGAACCGCCTCAAGGCGATCGCGCGTAATCGCGCCCAGGCAACGCACGCCGAGACCCGGTCCCGGGAACGGCTGACGATAGACCATCTCTGCGGGAAGTCCCAACTCGATACCGCATGCGCGAACTTCATCCTTGAAAAGCTGTTTTAACGGCTCAACAAGTTCAAACTTCAGATCCTCCGGCAAACCTCCGACATTGTGATGCGACTTAACCATTTTGGCGGTTTTGGTTCCGCTTTCGATGATGTCCGGATAGATGGTGCCCTGACCCAGGAACTCAATGCCTTCCAGTTTTCTGGCTTCTTCTTCAAAAACACGAATGAACTCGCTGCCGATTATTTTTCTCTTGCGCTCCGGATCCGCCACGTCGGCCAATTTGCCGAGAAAGCGCTCCGTCACGTCGACATAGATCAGATTCGCTTTGAGCTCATTTTGAAAAACTTTAACTACGCTTTCGGACTCGTTTTTGCGCATGAGTCCATGGTTAACATGCACGCATACGAGTTGTTTTCCGATTGCCTTCAAAAGCAACGCCGCGACGACCGATGAATCAACACCGCCCGACAGCGCCAGAAGAACTTTCTTGTCACCGACCTGCCGGCGGACCAACTCGATCTGATCCTCCACAAAGTTCTTCATGTTCCAGTTGGCTTCCGCCTTACATGTGTCGAAAACAAACGCCTTTATTTCGTCATCCGTCGGAATCGCGGAATATTGCTTTGCGCATTTTGCCGTCGGATGATCAATCGACATCACCGGGAAGCCGCAATCATAAATCGCAGGATCGACTTCAACGGCACTTCCGTCAACTACTCTGTTCTCTCCGCCATTCAGAATAATACCCTTGACGTTATCAAGAGCTTTCAGTTCACCGGGCGTTATATCATGGGGATGCATCTCGCTATAGACCCCCATATCCCGGATCTTGCGCGCAACCACTGTATTCTCCGTGCTGCCCATGTCCAAAATGACGATCATATCCTGCTTCATTCCTTTATCTCCTTTATGTGAAATCGATTGAAAAGTATTTTTCCATTATATTAGGTTTTTCGCTGAAGTGAGCATCGAATTTGCTTTTGCGGCGTTATAATTAAGAGACACTTCGGCTGTACCCGTCTCCGCTTTGCGGAACGGCTCTAAACGAAAAAGGAGCGTGTGATTATATGATTTATCGGGAACTGGGAAAAACCGGCCTCCGTGTCAGTGAGATCGGTCTTGGCGGTGAATGGCTCGAGTATCACAATGAAGAAGAAGTCAAAGCCATCATCGACCGTTGCGAAGCAAGCGGAATCAACATCCTCGATTGCTGGATGTCCGAGCCGAACGTTCGAAGTAATATTGGAACTTCGATTGCCGGCCGGCGCGATCAATGGATCATACAAGGCCACATCGGCTCAACCTGGCAGAACGGCCAGTACGTGCGTACCCGTGAAATAGATGCGGTCAAGGAAGCGTTTACGGACTTGCTTACCCGCTTGAAGACCGATTATATTGACTTGGGCATGATTCATTTTGTCGACGAGGTCTCCGAGTTTGAGAAAATCATGAGCGGCGAATTCATCGAATATGTCCGGGATCTTAAAAAACGCGGTGTCATTTCTCACATCGGCCTCAGTACCCATAATCCGGTTGTCGGCAAAATGGCGGCGCTGAGCGGCGAGATCGAAATGATCCTCTTCAGCTTGAACCCTGCCTTCGACATGCTTCCTGCCAGCGAAAATCTGGAGGATCTTTTTGCCGAAAAGTATCGCGAGGATTTGCGGGGCATCGCACCCGAGCGTGAGGAATTGTATCAGATCTGCGAGCGTGACGGAGTCGGGATCACCGTTATGAAGGGATATGCCGGCGGCCGGCTTTTTAGCGCGGAACAATCCCCGTTCGGTGTCAGCTTAACCCCCGTGCAATGTATTCATTACGCCTTGACCCGTCCGGCGGTTGCCTCGATCATGGTCGGCTATCATGCCCCGGAGCATGTCGACGCTGCTACTGCCTACGAGACCGCCGCGGAAGAAGAGAAGGATTACGCCAGCATACTTGCGACGGCACCGAGTCATTCCTATTCCGGCCAGTGCACCTATTGCGGACACTGCTCCCCCTGCCCGGTCCGTATCAATATTGCCACGGTCAATAAGCTCTATGATCTGGCCGTGATGCAGCCGACCGTTCCGCCGAGCGTTCGCGCCCATTACGAAGAACTCTCCGCCAAAGCGTCCGATTGCATCGCCTGCGGCGCTTGCGAGACACGCTGTCCCTTCGGCGTTTCAATCATCGAAGGTATGGAAGCGGCGGCGAAGCTTTTCGCGTAAGGATAAGAAAATAAGTCATACGGAGGGCTCAACATGCAGGCCAAAAATTCCGACTGGTACAAAACCGGCTGGACCTTGGATATCAAGGTCCAATCCTGGGTGGAAGATACCGAAAAACAAGTCGACTTCCTGATCAAGGCCCTGAAGCTTTCCGGTAATGAGCGGATTCTTGATCTGGCTTGCGGGTACGGGCGTCATGCTCTCTCCCTGGCAAAAAGAGGCTTCTCCGTCGTCGGCGTTGACATCACAAAAGACTATATCGATGACGCTTCACAAAACGCGAAAGCCCTGTCCCTGCCGGCTGAATTCATCCAAATGGATCTTCGTGATGTACCCTTCGAGAACGAATTCGACGTGGTGCTCAACATGGGGGAAGGCGCCATCGGTTATCTCGAAAATGACGCGGAAAACCTTAAGATCTTCGATGTGATCGCAAAAGCGCTCCGGCCGGGCGGCAAGCATTTCATGGACGTCTGTAATGCCGATCACGCGGAAATCTTTTTCCCGAAAACCAACTGGGAGCTCGGCGACAAAGCCATCGCACTGGCTCAATTCGACTGGAACAAAGAGACCCGCAGAATGCAATTCGGCAGTTACGACATCCTCTACGGCCTCCCCGCTCAAAAGCCGGATGAATTCCTTGCCGACTCCATCCGTCTCTACTCCGCTTCAGAGCTTACCGGGATTTTCGCGGAACGTGGCATGGAGGTTGTCGAAACCTTTTCAGACTTTGACGGCAATGCGTCTTCTTACAAAAAATTGCAATTGCTGGTGTGTTCTGTTAAGCGATGATTCATTTTTACTTTTCCTGCGGGCAATCATTCACTCGTCACATCTAATCAATCATACCCGAATTCGTTACATATAAGGTGCTTTAGAAAACATCTGTCCGGAACCATGTCCTTTATATCAGATAAGTATTAAGAATCATTTCGATCATTCGGGAACTTAATGGTCGGGAATTTGATTCAAAAGTCAGAATGAGGTTATCCTTCGAACAATAACCGGCGTGTGCGTACGTTTCGATTTTTTTGATCGCGTATTCCGCGTACTCCGGATCGGACATCATTCCGTTATGCTCCCAAATATATTCTTTTCGAGCGCGTACATTCAGGCACGTAAAATCCGGATGAACCGTTCCGCTTCCGGGGATTTTTATCGGATATTCATATCGATACGGAATGTTGTGTCGGCTTAATGCATCTGCAATTAATATCTCCGATTTGGAGCGGACGCGCTCACCCTTTGCCGTACAGAAATCCGGCGCATCTTCTTCGAAGCCTTTCTTCACATACTCAACGCTCATCCATCGTTTGACAAATTCGTCATTCGGAAGGATTGAAGGACTGACTAATAGTTTACGGTAGTCATGCAGGGATCTGTAGAGCTCCTCAATCCTTTCCGGACGATAGTCAGAAAGAACTCTGTCCAGAGCCTTTATCTCGGACTTCAATTCACGGATTAACCTGATGTCATAATCCTTCTGCGCCAGGGCGGTTGCCACTGAGTTCTGTGCGCGTTTAAGATAGATACCTTTTGTGTCGGAGAGATCCTTTCTGTGATAATACTGTATCGTCTTCCCTCTCGATTGAATTCTAATCTTTCCTTCGGGTGCTCCTTGAAGTGCGATTGCTCTTTCCCCCAAAACTTGCTCGAGTTCTGATTTTCTTGCCTTCATCCTGTAAACCAGCGGATCTGGTCTAAGCTCGATTCTCACAGCGCTTTTCATGATAATTGATTGCCTCCCGTTGCTTCCGCCTCTTCATACTGTCTGTAGCGGATTGAGTCTGTATGGTGATGGTCTCTTTTTCGTGTAAACCCTTCAGCTGAAAGGGTAATACGTATAAAACAGTGCATTCTTGCTGTTTTTATACGCATTTCTCTCATGAAGCCCTTTCGCCAAAACAGTTTATGCGTATAAAATGGTGCGCTTTCGCTGCTTTTATACGCATATTCTCTCGTGAAGCCCTTTCGCCGAAGCTGTTTATGCGTATAAAATGGTGCGCTTTCGCTGTTTTTATAGGCATATTCTCTCGTGAAGCCCTTTCGCCGAAGCAGTTTATGCGTATAAAATGGTGTGCTTTCGCTGTTTTTATACGCATTACACTGAGATTTATTCACTGCAAAGAGCATGAATTCCCCAAAAACAACCTCTTGCACAGATAAATGCCTTCGTATGAACCCTTGACTCCGTTCAACTGCGCGCGTTCCGGAAGCCATCAGACTTCAGCCAAGCTTCATTACACCATCTTGCAAACGAGTTTTCAATTTCATATATGCAAAATTTGAGAGGTTCTTCAAAAGCCTCCTCAGACGTGCCGAAGGCTTTTCAAAGAACTCATGTGTTATGCGTATGTCTCGAGAGTCACCGGCAAAGTGAAGCAATCCCGACACTTTTGCCGGTATCCGACCCCTCACACGTCCTCCCAACCAACAAAGGAAGTATTTTATCGATGAGGGTGGTACAATATACTCATACGCCCCCACTGGGCACCTTGACACGAACAGATTTGCGCCTGACCGGTACGCCTGCACTATAGATTGATAAGAATATCATCTCTTTTTGCTTCTGAATTAGTCGTCGCTTTTGCTTCATTACTAGAGGTGACCATGATTAAGCTAAAAGGTTATTCCGTCAAAGAAGAGCTTTATTCCGGACCGCAATCCATTGTTTATCGCGGAACTCGCAGCACCGACGCGCAGTCTGTAATCATTATTGTCTTAAATCAAGAGTATCCGTCGGAGCTTCTCTTGTCCTATTTCCGGAGAGAATTTGAAATCGCCCGAAAAGTTTCCGGCGAAGGAAACCTTCTGGTCTATGATCTTGTTCGACATAACAATACGCTGGCCATCGTCATGGAGGATATTAACGGTGTATCCCTTTCAAATTTTATCCGCTCCGGGTCGTTGAGTCTTTCCGAGAAGCTCTCGCTGGCTGTAAAAACGGCGCACTCTCTTTCGCTGATTCATAAGAAGCAAGTCATTCATAAAAATATCTGCCCGCCGAATATTGTCTGGAATCAGAAGACGGGCCGGTTGGCGATTATTAACTTCGGTTTTGCGGCAGAACTGAAGAGAGAAATGTCCCATCAAATGCAAAAAGGGGTTTTGGAAGGGACTCCGGATTATATGTCTCCGGAGCAGACCGGAAGAATCAACCGTCCGGTCGACAGACGCTCTGATCTCTATTCTCTCGGCGTTACGCTGTATGAGCTTTTTACCGGTAAGCTTCCTTTTGTCGGCAAGGACGAGAGTGAGATTATCTATAATCACATTGCCAGGATGCCCGAACCGCTCCATCTGATTAATAAAGACATTCCCGAAACTGTTTCCGATATTGTGATGAAGCTTTTGGCAAAGGACGCGGAAGACAGATATCAGATGGCTTCCGGTTTGAAAAGGGATCTGGAGTTTTGTCTTGAGAGCCTTCTTACCAACGGCGAAATCAATCCTTTTGAAATCGGACAATTTGATTTGTCTGACCAATTAGAGATTTCCAATAAGCTTTACGGACGGAAAGAAGAGTTGGAGACGTTGTCCAAACTGTTTAACGATGTTGCTGACGGCGCTTCGTCAATGATTCTTATCGAGGGGTTACCGGGAATCGGAAAATCGTCTCTGGTGCAGGAGTTCGGCAAGATTGTCTCCATGCGAAAAGGGGTTTTTATCTCCGGGAAATTTGACCCCCAGGAACAGAATCTTCCTCTCCGTGGTTTTCAAGAAGCGCTTCACGGGCTGACGCATCGGTTGTTGTCTTTACCCGAGGACCAATTGCAAGGCTGGAAGCAACGGATTCTCGAAAAGCTTCCGACAAATGCAGGCATCTTGACTGAGTTTCTGCCCGAAATGGAGAAGATTATCGGTGATCAACCTCCGGTTATTCATTTGAATCCGATGGAAGCGCATAATCGTTTATTGATTGTCTTCAGTGAATTCATATCTCTTTTTGCCTCTGCTGATTCTCCGTTGGTCGTTTTTCTGGACGATCTGCAATGGTGTGACAGTACGTCCTTGGAACTGCTGAAGAACATGGCGGGAAATAACCATTACTCTTTCATTTTGTTTGCTGTCGCCTATCGACCCAATGACCTGCATCCCGGAAGTCTTCTTATGACTTCGCTGGACGAGATGAAGAAAATGAGTCATGCGGTTCAGACTCTTTCACTTCAGCCGCTCGAAATAACTGCAATTGATGAAATGTTAGCTGACACCTTTCGGCGACTGCCAGATGTGGATACATTGACTTTGGCGAATCTGATGTATCGGAAGACAGGCGGAAATCCTCTTTTTATTAAGAATTTGCTTGAATCACTTTTTGCACAGGGCTACTTTGAGTTGGCTCCGGATCAGACGAAATGGGTCTGGGAATTGAGAAGAATCAACGAGGTGGATATCAGCGATAATGTGATTGATCTGTTAAGTCAAGGGCTCGATGATTTACCATCTTCTGCTTATGAACTCTTGAAATATGCCTCCTGTGTCGGCTTTCAGTTTGATTTGGAGCAGGTTTCCATGCTCTGTAATCAATCGGTCATGGATATCGGAAATGCGATCTGGCCTGCGGTTGAAAAGGAAATTATTTATCCGTTGGATCAAAATTATAAATTGATTCGTTCGGGTGAGTCAGACCCTTCTTTGACGAACGTGAATATCCGTTTTTCCTTTCAACACAACCGTATTCAGCAACTGATCTATTCCCGGATTCCCGAGCAGGATCGGCAGTCGATACACCTGAAAATCGGTTGGGAAAAAGCCCGTATTTTGGACCGGCTTGGGGAAACGGATGTCTTGTTCAGCGTTGTCAATCATACAAACAAGGGCAGATCTCTGCTCACTGATCCGGCCGATCGAAAAGTTTTACGGGACTTAAATCTGAAAGCAGGCGAAAGAGCGATGAAGTCTACCGCTTTTTCTTTGGCTTCGGATTATTTTCAAATCGCCGAATCCTTACTGCCCCGGGAAGAGTCGGAGGGGGACGTCACTGCCTGGTTCCAAACGTTGTATCGCTTGGGCGAAGCACTGTTTTTATCCGGAGATCTTCAAAAGTCGGAGGAGATCTGCGAAAGAATGCAGGCCTTAAACGTCGAAGCGTTGGATCGTGCGAAGATCCATAACTTAAGAGCCCGCGTTTTTGAATTTCAAGGACGGATTCCGGATGCAATCGAGGCCATCCGTGAGGGGCTTTCAGTTCTTGATATCGTTCTTCCGCAAGAAGATGATGAAATCGGACGCAATATCGGCGAAAGAGTTATGCGACTGCTGAAGACCCGGGCATCCGGCGGGATTGAGGCTTTGCCGGACTTGCCTCTCATGGAAAATCCGAATATGATACAGGCGATGGAGCTTCTTTTTAGTGTGATTCCGCCTGCACTGCAGTTCCGTCCGTCTCTTTATGTCCTTTCTTCCCTGATGATGTTTGAACTGACGCTTGATTATGGCGTAACCACCTTTTCGTGCAAGAGTATCATTGATGTCGGCATTACTCAGAGTCCGCCACTCAATGATTTTACACTCGGTTATCATTTGGGAAAAATTGCATTTCGTTTGCTCGAGAGATTGAACGCTGACTCGATGAAAGCGGCGGTATACTTCGGATTTACATTTGCGTCGTACAGGAATGCACATTTTCATGAAGCCATTGAGTCTTATGAGAAGTCCTTTTCAACCGGCATGGAGACCGGAGATATTCAACATGCCGCGTACGCCCGCGCCCATAAAATTCATTTGTATATGCAAGTCGGAATAAACCTGGCGGAGTGCGAAGCGGAAACGCAGCGCACGATCAATTTCCTGAATGAAGTGAAGGCCGGCATGCCTCTTTTTCTCGCGAATATTATTCAATATATGGTTAGTAAGTATCGTTCCGAAACGGAAATCGAAGAGGACGATGCCCTTTTCGCAACTATTGAAAAGACTCGAAATGTTGCCTTCCTTTGGCGGTTCTGCCAATACAACACGGTATATCACTATATCCATTGCCAGTGGAAGCAGGCAGAAAAATGGAGTCAGTTCACTGATCAATTCGCTTTTGCTTCTCAATCTGATTTCCCCGTGCCTGAGCAATCGATGTTTAAAGCGCTGATCATGATCCGATTATGGGATGAATATACCGAAGACGAAAAAGAGGAGAAGTGGACTCTTTTCTCTGAAATTTTAGAGAGCTTGAATGGATCCGCAAAGCTTTGTCCCTCGAACTTTGCCCATAAGGCGCATTTTCTTGCGGCTGAATTGGCGATCCTTAAAAAGGCTCCCCAAGAAGAGATTCTCGAACATTATCGTCAAGCCCTCGCTTCTTTAGAAGAAGATGATTTCATTCACATGAAGGCCCTGATTTGCGAATCTCTGGCATCCTATTGGGAAACGGAGCACAACGAGATCATAACCAAGGCATACCTTTCAGAGGCCTGTTTTTTCTACAATAAATGGGGCGCTCTCCGAAAAGTCCGCCTCATGGAAGAAAATTTCCCGAGCTTAAGAACACATTTCCCGGAGTCCGTCGCTTCATCCCAACTCAGCCAAAACATTTCAAATGATGCAATCGATATGGCCTCCATCGTGAAAGCAATGCAGATTCTTTCGGGTGAAATTCGAATCGAGAAGTTACTTCACTCGCTCATGTCGCTGATTCTGGAGAACGCCGGTGCACGACAAGGCGCTTTGCTGCTGGTCAATCGCGATGACAAGGAATTATACATTGAAGCGCAGAAAAAATCATTTGAAGCCGGGATTGAGATCATGCAAAGTTTGCCCTATCGAAAAAATGACGATCTGTGTCCGGAGATTATTCAGTATGTCTCTCGTTCTCTCGAAAATGTAGTGCTATCCAATGCCTGGAAGGAAAGCGATTTCACGAATAACCCGCACATCAAAAACGGGCAAATCAAATCGGTTCTGTCCCTTCCTGTCCTTTATCGCACACGCTTGGTCGGCGTCATATACCTGGAGCACGATTTAGCCGAAAATGTCTTCACCGAACAGCAAATTCAAACGCTGAAGATTCTCGCCTCCCAGGCATCAATTTCCATAGAAAATGCCCTTCTCTATGAGAATTTGGAAAAAAAGGTTGGTGAACGAACCGCACAGCTGAATCTTGCGAACGACAAGCTTAGACAATTGTCTCTGCAGGATCCGTTAACAGCTCTTCACAATCGTCGGTATATCTCAGAATTCGTTTCTGAAAGGTGTGAAAACTTTATTGTCCGAAAAGTCCAGTTACTTGACGACTGTGAAAATATGAATATCCCGCTCAACCGGAAAGTCATGGGTGTCTTCATGATCGATCTGGATCATTTCAAGACGGTCAACGATACCTACGGACACCAGGCAGGCGATTCTGTTCTTGTCAATATTTCAAGAGTGCTGACACAACAGATTCGTGCGGACGATTATATCGTTCGTTGGGGAGGAGAAGAATTCTTAGTCATCCTGAACAAAACCAATCCCGAATACTTGGATGTCTTAGCGCGCAAGATTCTCAACGCCGTGTCCAAATCACCTCTCCGAATCAACAAAGAAACAACGATATTCAAAACATGCTCCATCGGCTATTGTACTTTACCGCTTCATACCAAGGCCCCGGACCTTCTGAATCTGGAGCAAATTATTAATATCAGCGATTATGCGATGTACCTTGCCAAAGAAAACGGTCGCAATTGTGCTGCTCGAATCAGTGTGAATCAAACGACCCTCCCAAGCCACGAATGCATCGAATATTTACAAAAACTAAGCAAGAGTGATGCCGTGCGAGACGAATTCATTGAAGTGTCTTATCTTGAAAACACAGACCCGGAGCATTAAGTGACGCGCTTCAGGAGCTCTTTCCCATTACTACAACAAAAGGGCGCCTGAGGCGCCCTTTTGTGATGATGCCTGTTCAAATGAGAGCGATACAGCCTTCATCTCTCTCACTCGATAATTTTCTTGTTCCCAAAGTATTGTATAAGAATTAGAATTAATGCTGTACAAGCTAGTATTCCGTCCATAATGCCGGCAGGAAGCATAAATATCATTAATGCCATTGTAATAACACAGTTAATTATCGATAAGGCTAATCCCCACATTCTGTTTTTCCATAATCCAATTGCACCTATCACTCTAACAACTCCGAATATGCCACCCATAACGATCATCAAATTTAGATTTTCCTGTAAATATGGCACGATAAAAGAAAAATAGTTGCTCATCTCTACTTTTTCAGAACCCATTGCCAAAACCGGGATAAGAGCAAAGCAGCCACCGATTTCCATAAATCCGCCGTGTATAATCATCAAAATCGATGCAATTCTATATTTTTTCATCTTAATACTCTCCATTTTGCAATTTGCAAAAACGAATGCATCTCAGTAGCTTATTCCTCGAGTTTAGAGAACCCGTTCCTATCTGTCAACACGACACCAAGGACCCCGGATCGAATGATCCGGTCGCCGCAGGCGTTTTTCCGCATCGGAGAGTCCGAAAAATCGGAGCGAACGCGACGATTTTAAAAAACACGGAAAGCATTTTCAATATCCACTTGACCGTTCCCTTGGGGAACGTGTTATTTTACCTGTAGAGCCCTTTTCGGCGGGAAGAAACGTGCCAACGGTTTCGAATAAATGGTTGATGAAATAGCGGAGGACCACCCTATGCTGATCAAAGACGTCATGGAAAAAACTCTTCTGTCGAAAAAGGCGATCCGATATTACGAGGATCGCGGACTTTTCGAAGCAAAAAGAAGCGGGAACGGCTATAAAGACTACAGCGATGAAAACGTGGAGTGCCTGCTCGCGATCCGGAAATTGCGTAACCTTTCTTTTTCGATCGAGGAGATCCGGGACTTTTTTGATTCCGACGAGAAAAAAACGGCGGTACTGACGCGCAAAATGAATGAGGTGGAAAGTAAACTCTCCATCCATTTAAAGGAAAAAGAAATTCTTGAATCGCTCCACAACGGCAAGCCGATCGGATCGATCAACAGTATTCCGGTCGAGGTTTGTGATGAAAAGCCCTATATGTATATCCGGAATATTAATAAGGTTTTCGGTCTATTTAATCTATTTGCTTTTCTCGCGATCCTATTTTTTTTCCTGTTTATCAAAGAGCCGGCTCAGGGCCCGGAGATCGGTCCTCTGTATTGGATCGGTATGATAATATCGGCTATGTTAATGGGGCGATATGAAGAGAAACGCGCAAAACTTAAAAGTCAAGGAGTAACGGTTCTCGAGCGAAAACCGATAGAGATCTTTATTCGGGCTTTGGCTTTGCTCTATTTTTATGTCATCTTCAGTTTAATGGCGAGCGAATTTTTATATGCCATTCCAAGGTATATTTCAGAGAAAGATTACTATCTTCTCGTCTGCTCAATCCTCGGATTGCTCATGATGCTAACTATATGTGCGATCGGCGTCATCGCGAGTTTTTTCGAGTACGCCCAAGACATCTTGGATTTTATCGCGAGACGCCGTCGGTCTTCTGATAAAATGTAGATGATCCCCTTCGAATATTTGGGGGCGACCACTCGAGGTAACGGCCTAACACCGCGACGAGCCCCGATCATAAAATCCGGGTTACGTAACGCATTCAGAGGATACGAGTAATGAACCCTCCTGATTCTCATCCGTTTGATATGAAAAAATCCGGATCGGAGTCGCCCCGGATGACGGCGGCGTTTTCGACAGACCCAAGATCTACAGGCCGGACTATCTGACTTTCCGGGCGGTGAAGGATGTGACGGAATGAAGACATATCGAGTCCCCGATGAAATCATCCATCCGGATTTGCGTAATAGCGGGAAATGGATCCGCCGTATTCTTCCGTATTTCAAGCCCTCCACCTTTCGAAAAGCGAACCGCATCCTGAAGTTCATGAAGGGACGATGCGGCAAGGGCCTTCGTTATGAGCAGGTATGGATCCCGCGGGACGGTGGACCGGGCGCGTCGAAATTGCGACTGTGCATTTACCGGTCTCCGGAACGTTCGGGAGATCCGCCCGGCGGGCAGTCAAGCGACAACATGTTCGCCACGAGCGAGGCAAGCGCGCCCGGCCTTTTATGGATGCATGGCGGCGGGTACGGGCTCGGAATTCCGGAGATCGATGAGGGCGCTTTTCGAGAATTGATCCGGGAGACCGGTTGCGTGATCGTCGCTCCGGACTATCGCCTCTCCGTCGAAGCGCCCTACCCTGCCGCTTTGGAAGACTGCTATACGGCACTCCTGTGGCTTAAAAATCACGCTGCTTCCCTCGGTGTTCGCGACAACCAACTGATGGTCGGCGGCTTTAGTGCCGGGGGCGGACTGGCCGCCGCGCTGGCAATCTATGCGCGGGACAAAGGCGAGGTGTCGATCGCTTTTCAAATGCCGATTTATCCGATGCTCGACGACCGGATGATCACCGGATCCTCGCGCGAAAACGACGCGCCGGTCTGGAACACCCGCTCGAACGAGACCGGCTGGCGCCTCTATCTCTCCTCTCTTTACGACACGGACGAGGTTCCGGCATACGCCGCCCCGGCCAGGCTCCTGGATTTTCGCGGCCTTCCGCCCGCATTTACCTTTGTCGGAAGCGTCGAACCATTTTTCGACGAGACAGTCGAGTACATGGAGCGCCTGAAAGCCGCCGGCGTCCCGGTCAACTACAAAGTGTTTGACGGCTGTTTTCACGCTTTTGATACGGTCGCGAAAACCTCTGCGCCCGCGATCGAAGCAAAAAAAATAATGACGGATCATCTTCGGTACGCGACGGAGCATTATTTTGCAGAGCAGACGGGGATGTAAGAGGCGTTGGTTTTTGAAGAAGTTTCCTCGTCAACAAGCGATGCCGCGCCCGGTCGCGTATGCAATGCGGAGGTTCCATCTTAAGATACATAATTTTGCATCATGGCTGATAAAACACCGGCCTATTTTTCTCATTATGATATTCAATCGGTAGAGTCAAGAAAATCGTTCCTTCCGCTCACTTCTTATTTCTCTTAATGTAGGAGTTCCAGATCGGGTTTCCGGACAATCGCTCCGCGTCAGCGTAATATTTCCCTTCCACGGTCTTACCGATTACTCCCTGGAAAAGCAATTTTCGTAAAACCGTATTGTCCGATAAACCAACTTGGTCAGCATGCTTAGCCGTTTCTTCACTAACAGCTCCTGCCCGGATCAGTTGCTTGATTAATCTGCCCTGCGTAGCTAAAAAAATAGGCAAAATTGATGGTAACATGTTCTGTACCCCTTTCCTTTTCTCGTGTCAGTTCACAAACCAAATTATAATGAATGTTTGATAAAGTTTCAAACCTTCAGATTTGAATCGCGGCCGAACACAGAACAGTGCAGACTGGTGAGCTGTTTTCGGGCATGTGCCGGTATGTCGACAGCAAAGCCTGCGATACAGCAGGAAAAATATGAAGAGGACCTGAATTCCCACAAAGCTACTACCGCAGGGCGCCGCAGGCGTCCTCAGTTGTGATGAAGCCTGTATCGCTCGAAGACGCCACTACCGTCTCGCACAAACCTGATATGCAAAGAACGAGGGGGCCTTTGCGGGCAAGCCTCCGCAGACGCAACGCGTCGAGGACAGATTGGCGAAAAGCGCCTCGCAGGCGTTATTCCCACTCAATCGTTAAAACATATTCTCTCGTTTATATCGTGATATCTCGT
>CAZCTO010000013.1:0-71217 GCA_964501725.1 uncultured Oscillospiraceae bacterium
TGGTGGAGAATACCGGGCTCGAACCGGCGACCTCTTACATGCGAAGCAAGCGCTCTCCCAGACTGAGCTAATTCCCCGAAGCGGCTTTGGAGAAAAGCGTCGCGCTTTCCGCCAAAATCGACAATACCCATTATCGGATGCGCTCAGCCTCCTGTCAAGTGAAACCGTGGCGCGGAACAGCGTCAACATTTTCCCGGTCGCGACAAAACGAAAGCGGCACGGTTAGAAATTCATACCCGGGCGTGACATTCGGGGTGTTTTTGTCGGCATCAAGGATGCCACAGGATTATTCAGCAGAATATACTTCCAAATATTTCTTCCACATTGATGCGACTGAATCCATACGAACTCCGATCATCTTTGCCTGAACGGGTGTTTTTCTATAGATGCCTCCGCTCACTCGATGTGAGATACTCGAACCATCCTCGTACTCAACATCAAAGTAGCGATACGTGTTTTTACCCATTCTTCTCTTATACTTATCTTTCAAAACGCCGTAAGCGATTATGATTTCCCTGTCTCTATATTTTTTAACACTCAGGAAAGATTTATAGGAAAGATAAATCAGCATCCCAAGTACATATACTACGAAAGCAATAAATAAGGCAGCCGGGATTAACAGTGTCTTATCGTCTCCATTCTTGTAAACATCAATCGCGTTGAGGATGAGCAAGTACAGCAAAACCGCAAACGCGACAAAAGTGATGATGTATGCCAATCGGTCAAATCGATTGGCCTTCTTAAGTCTGGGTACCAGATACGTCGATTCCTCTTCTGTCGGGGTTCTCCATTGGCTCATAATTTGCCTCCGCGATACACATTCAAATTGGGTCTGTTTTCGAAATAAATACACGAAAAATTGACTTTGACATTGTAACAAAGATATCGGATTATCGCAACTTCTTTTTAGCAATTCGACAGCGTCAACTTTCGCCTCTTCTGTCTATTTCAAAAACATCCGCAGCATCTTGAAGTTGGCCTTTTTGTAGGGGCGGTAACGCATCGGGAGATCGAGCCAGGTTTTCTTGTCAACGATGCTTTTCTCGTGCGTGAAGGTATCAAAAGACCGCTTGCCGTGATAAGAGCCCATTCCGCTGTCGCCGACGCCGCCAAAGCCCATCTCCGATGTCGCCAGGTGGATGATCGCGTCATTGACGCAACCGCCGCCGAAACTGAGGCTCTCCAGGACTTTTTTGCGAAATAGTTTGTCGGCGGTGAAAAGATACAGGGCGAGAGGCTTAGGCTTTCCGCGCAGGAGATTAATCATGTCATCCGCATTGTTGTAAGTGAGAACCGGAAGGATCGGCCCGAAGATTTCTTCCTGCATGACGGGGGATTCGAAGGTCACCTGATCAAGAACGGTCGGTGCGATGCAGCGGGTCTCAGGCGAACATTGCCCGCCGATGCGCGTTTTTCCGTCGGAAAGAAGGGAAGAGAGCCGCTCATACTGCTTTTCATTAATGATATGAACGTACTCGGGGTCTTCGAGCGCGCCGGCAGGGAAGGATTTCCGAAGAGCGGCCGAAAGGGCCTCGATGAATTGCTCTTTCCGGCTCTCATGGATCAGAACATAGTCCGGTGCGACGCAGGTCTGGCCGGCATTCAGGAATTTGCCCCAGGCAAGGCGCGTGGCGGTAAGGGGAATGTCGGCGGTTTCGTCAATGATCGCGGGACTCTTGCCGCCAAGTTCCAGACTGATCGGGGTCAGAAAACGCGCGGCTTTTTCCATGACCAGGCGGCCGACGCCCGTGCTTCCGGTAAAAAGAATATAGTCAAATTGAACATCCAGAAGCGCCGCGTTCTCTTTGCGACCGCCCTGGACGACCGTGACGTACTCGGGCGGAAAGATCCCGGCAATCAGGTCGGCGATGACCTGCGAAGTTGCGGGTGAGTAGGCGGAAGGCTTGATGACAACACAGTTGCCGGCGGCGATCGCACCGATCACCGGAGCCAGGGTCAGCATGAAGGGATAGTTCCACGGCGACATGACCAGCACGACGCCATAGGGATCTTTCAGAATATAGCTGGAGGCGGGGAATTGAGCGAGTGGGGTTCGCACGCGGGTCGGGCGTGCCCAGGACCGGATGTGGCGGATCGCGTAGCGACATTCCTCGCGCACCATTCCGACCTCGGTCATGTATCCTTCAAAATCCGATTTGTTCAAATCCGCACGAAGGGCCTCGAGAATTTTGCTCTCGGAAGCAATGACGGCGGCGTAGAGTTTTTGAAGGGCGTTTTTGCGAAAAGCGACGCTCTTTGTTGCGTCCGAATTGAAAAAGGACCGCTGCAGCCGGACAATTTCTTCTGAATTCATATGTTTGCCTCCCGGGTGGGTTTGCGGATCAGGGATACAATTTCGGCAATTTCTTCTTTACCGTAAAGGATCGGAACCGGATAGAACGGATTAGCCTCGGCAAGGGCCCAATCGCATATTTGCGGAATATCTGCGTCGCGGATGTAGTCAAATCCGTCCGGGATCAGAAGGACCCGATTCAGGCGCGATATCGCCTCGATAAAAGCGTTTGCGGCCTCGGCATCGCTCATGCCGGCGACCGGCAACCCGGCACAAAGCGCCAGTTTCGCAAGCTTCTGATGTACGGGTGCGCCGTAGTACCGAAGGACGTGCGGCATAACCACGGCATTGGCACGACCGTGTGCTTCCTTATAAAGGCCGCTCAGCGTGTGCGCGATCGGATGAATATAATTCAGGCCGGCTCGCGTGAACGCCGATCCGCCGAGAAAAGCGGCCGCAAGCATCTGTTCGCGGGCGTGGAGGTCCGATCCGTCGGCGGTTGCTTTTTCGATGCTCCCGAAAATGATCCGCACGGCGTCTTCCGAGAACTTCCTGCACTTCTTCGATACGAACAGGCACAGATAGGATTCGACCGCGTGGGTCAGGGCATCCATTCCGGTTGCCGCGGTAATGGCGGGCGGAAGGCCGATGGTCAGTTCCGGATCCAGAATCGCAACATGCGGAATCAGACTCAGGTCCGAGAGGGCAAACTTGCGATGGGTTGTATAATCCGTAACCACGGCGGCGATGGTCGTTTCCGAGCCGGTTCCCGCGGTGGTCGGGATGGCGATGATCGGCGGGATTCTCTTAAGCACTTTTAAAAATCCGCCCATCTGCTCGAGTGTGCGCTTCGGGCGGGCGATCCGCGCGCCGGCGGCCTTGGCGGCATCCATCACGGAGCCGCCGCCGAACGCGACGAAGCCCTGACAGGCATGATCCGCATAGGATTTGCGAAGTGCTTCGACGGTATCGGTCGAGGGATTGGGCTCGACTTCATCGAAAAGCGTATATTTGATGTTTGCGTCCTCGAGCAAGCGAAGAGCGCGGTTCGGAAGGCCGAGCGACATCAACTGACGGTCGGTGACCACCATGACATTGCCAAGTTTCCGGAGCGCGAGGATATCCGGGAGTTTTGCGAGCGTTCCGGGACCCCGGTATTGCACCGGGACCCGCCAGGGGAGAAGGCGACTGCCGTAGTAGAACGAGAATTGAAAGACCCGGTAGCCGATTTTTCGAAAAAGTCCGATCATACATACCTCCCCGGAACAGCCGCTGGCGAAGAAAGGGCCGTAAAGCCCTAAAAGAAGATTGACTTCACTCTACAATAGTCCGATCGAATACGCAACCGAACGCTTCGGAAGAATTCACAAAAAAGGTATTGCAAAAAGAAGACGTTCGCTGTAAAGTTCTAATGTTAACAAAATCAACAGTTAAATATGTTAAGTAATATTGAAAGGATGTGAGCCCGGTGGATCAACGACTGAAGAATGATTTCATCAAGACCCTGATCAGCGCGAAAAAAATGCTGATGCTGATCACCGCGAACCTGGACGTGCCTTTTGCGGAAGTGGCTATCCTGATGCATATACGACACCTCCGCGACAGTGACGACGCCAATGACGGTGTATGCGTCACGGAAATCAAGGATCAGACGCATGTATCCCTGCCCGCGGTCTCCAGACAATTGAGTTCGCTGGAACAGAAGGGCTATATCCGACGTATGGCTATGGCCAAGGACCGGCGGATCACCTTGGTTACATTAACTCCGGCGGGTGAAGAAATCACAGGAAAGATTGTCGCGCAGAGCGATCTTTTTATGGAGAAGCTCGGCTTGCGGGTCGGTGAAGACTTTATCCGTAAGTACATTGAAATGTCGGCCGAGATCATGGACTGTCTCGGGCAAGAGGAACCGCCGACCCGATAAACGGCGGGAAATTTTCATACAAGACTATAAACCGCGTGAGAGGATGATTTGATTTTGATAAAACTGGCAAAATACCTGAAGCCATACACACTGATCCTTTTTATCGTGTTCGTTCTTCTGTTCGGGCAGGCAATGAGTGATCTCAATCTGCCGAACTACATGTCCAAAATCGTCAACGTCGGCATTCAGCAGAATGGCGTTGAAGAGTCCGCCCCGCTGGCAATCAGCGCGGACGGCATGAAGTTCATGCTGACATTTATGTCCGCCGACGAAAAGGCATTGGTGCAAGGAAACTACACCCTTGCATCCGGAACCGATCTGAACAGTAAGGGCAAGACGTATCAGAGCGTCTATCCGTATGCCAAAGAAAAGGACATCTGGGTCCGGTCCTCCGTGTCCGGTGAAGAAGCGGACCGGCTCAACCTCGCATTCGGCACGGCCACCTGGACATTCATAAATGTCATGCAGGAATATACCGCGCAGATGGGCGGAAACCAGGCCGGCGGGGACGAATCCGTCAATGTGAAAAGCATGGACTTAAGCAAGGTCTACGCCATGCAGGCTCAACTCGATCAGATGCCCGCGTCAGTGATATCGGAAGCGCATGAAAAGGCAATGAAAAATGACGTCTCGATTCTGAAGCAGAGCGGAGCAGCATTTTCGGGTAGTTTCTATTCGGAACTGGGTGTGAAGCTGACCGATTTACAGACCGCATATATTCTTAAGATCGGCGGGCTGATGCTGCTGGTCGCGCTTCTGGGCGGACTTGCCGCGATTCTGGTCAGTTTCTTTTCATCGCGACTTTCCGCCGGTGTGGCGCGAAAATTGAGAGTTGATGTTTTCGAGCGTATCGAGCGTTTTTCGACTAATGAATTCGACAGATTCTCTACCGCTTCATTGATTACACGTTGCACCAACGATGTCACGCAAATTCAACTGCTGCTTACAATCGGTATCAGAATGCTTCTGTACTCGCCGATTCTTGCCACCGGCGGTGTCATCATGGCCGTCAATAAATCCGTCTCCATGAGCTGGATTATTGCCGTCGCCTGTACTGTGCTCGTCGGTGTCATTCTGATCGTTCTTGCGATCACCCTGCCGAAATTCAAGGCGGTGCAAAAGCTCGTCGACCGGCTGAACCTCGTAGCCAGAGAGAATCTCAGCGGACTGATGGTCATCCGGGCGTTCGGTACGCGGGATTTCGAGACGAAGCGGTTCGATAAAGCGAATACCGATCTGACGAAGGTCAACTTGTTTATTAACCGTACCATGTCCTTCATGATGCCGATGATGATGCTCATCATGAACGCGGTTATGCTGCTCGTTGTTTGGGTCGGGGCGCACCAGATCTCCGAATCCGCGATACAGGTCGGCGACATGATGGCCTTTATGCAATATGCCATGCAAATCATCATGAGCTTTCTGATGATTTCCATGATGTTTATCTTTGTGCCCAGAGCGGCGGTGTCCGCCAATCGTATCGCGGAGGTTCTGGAAACCGAAACATCGGTCAACGATCCGGAAAATCCCAAGAGTCTTGACACCCCATACAAAGGATACGTCAGCTTCGAGAATGTGAATTTCCGGTATCAGGGCGCGGATGAGGATGTGCTCAGCGATATTACTTTCACGGCCAAACCGGGCGAAACGACGGCCTTTATCGGCTCCACCGGGAGCGGGAAATCGACGCTGGTCAACCTGATTTTACGGTTTTATGATGTCACCTCGGGACGCGTCTCGGTGAACGGCACGGATGTCCGCGAAGTATCCCAGAAGGATCTTCGTGCGAATATCGGATATGTCCCTCAAAAGGGTGTTCTCCTTTCCGGAACGATTGCCTCGAACCTGCGCTACGGCAAAAAAGACGCTACGGACGACGAAATCGAGACGGCTGCTCGCGTCGCACAGGCGATGGAATTCATCAGCCAGAAAGAGGACCGCTTCGAGTCGGAGATCGCTCAGGGCGGAGACAATGTCTCGGGCGGTCAGAAACAGCGCCTGTCGATCGCGCGCGCCCTGGTGAAAAGGCCGCCTATCTATATCTTTGACGACAGCTTCTCCGCGCTCGATTTCCGGACGGACGTCGCCCTCAGAAAAGCGCTCAAAGCCGAAACCGGCGACAGCACGGTGCTGATTGTTACGCAGCGCGTCAGTACGATCATGACCGCCGAGCAAATTGTGGTGCTCGATAACGGACGGATCGCCGGCATCGGCACGCACCGGGAACTGTTGAAAAACTGCCCGGAATATCTTGAAATTGCTTCCTCGCAATTGTCAAAGGAGGAATTAAAGTGAGCGACCATAATATGAACCAACCGAAGCGACCCACGGGGCGTCGTATGCCGGCCGGACCGCGCCCCGGCGGCGGGCCGATGGCGATGATGCCCGGCGAAAAGGCCAAAGACTTTAAAGGCTCTTTTAAAAAACTTCTGAACTATATCGGCAAGTATAAGATTACTGTCATCATCGTGTTTGTCCTTGCAATCGTATCCACGGTGTTCAGCGTTGTCGGCCCCAAGATACTGGGTCAGGCGACCGATGTGCTTTTCGAGGGCATCATGAACAAGATCTCCGGAAAGGGCGGCGGCATCGACTTCGGCCGGATCGGCGAGATCATGATGATCCTTGTCGGACTCTATCTGATCAGCGCTCTTTTTTCGTACATTCAGGGATACATTATGAGCGGGGTCTCCATGAAAGTGTCCTTTAATCTGCGTCGGGACATTGAAGACAAGATCCACCGGCTGCCGTTCAAATACTATGATACGACCACAAACGGAGAAGTGCTTTCGCGCATCACCAACGATGTCGATACAATCAGCCAGAGCCTCAGTCAGAGTATTACCAGCATCATCACTTCCGTGACGATGCTGGTGGGTATTCTGATCATGATGTTCAGCATCAGCTGGCAGCTGACCCTTGTTGCGCTCGGCATCATTCCGGCTTCTCTGATTTTCGTGATGATGATTGTCAAAAAATCGCAGAAGTACTTTGTGCAGCAGCAGGAATATATCGGGCATGTGAACGGACATGTCGAGGAAATGTTCGGCAGTCACGTGCTGGTCAAGTCCTTTAACGGCGAAGAAGAGTCCGCCAAAACCTTCAACGGTTATACCGAAAAACTTTACCAGTCCGCATGGAAGTCAACCTTCTTCTCCGGGCTCATCATGCCGATCAGCATGTTCATCGGCAATATCGGATACGTCGCGATCTGCATTCTGGGCGGCTATTTCGCGGCGAACGGATCGGTTTCCATCGGCGGCATTCAATCCTTCATACAATATGTCCGTTCGTTTACGCAGCCGATCAATCAAATCGCCAACATCTCCAATGTGCTCCAGCAGACCATGGCCGCGTCCGAGCGCGTTTTTGCTTTCCTCGGGGAAGAGGAGGAAGTTGCCGAGCAGGATAACGCGCTCTGTGTCCTGCGCGACCCGCGCCAGCCGGAGACGGACCAACAGGTTCACGCGGAGGGTACGATTCGCTTCGAAAATGTGGTGTTCGGCTATCACCCGGACAAAACCATCATCAAGAACTTCAGTGCGGACGTGAAAGCAGGGCAGAAGGTCGCGATTGTCGGGCCGACGGGCGCCGGGAAAACCACCATCGTCAAGTTGCTGATGCGTTTCTATGACATCAACAGCGGAACGATCATGGTCGACGGTCATGACATCCGTTGCTTCAAAAGAGACGAGCTCCGTTCGCTTTTCGGGATGGTGCTTCAGGATACCTGGCTCTATAACGGATCTATCGCGGACAACATCCGCTACGGGAAACTCGACGCGACCGACGAGGAAGTACATCAGGCGGCAAAATCCGCGCAAGTCGACCACTTCGTACACACGCTGCCCGACGGTTACAACATGGTTCTCAACGAAGAAGCCAGCAACGTCTCCCAGGGACAGAAGCAACTCCTTACCATTGCCCGGGCCATTCTGGCGGATCCGGAGATCCTGATTCTCGACGAAGCAACGAGCAGCGTCGATACGCGTACGGAAGTGCTGATTCAAAAAGCCATGGATATACTGATGAAAGGGCGCACGAGCTTTGTCATTGCCCATCGCCTTTCTACCATCCGTAACGCGGACCTGATCCTGGTCATGAACGACGGAGATATCGTCGAGCAGGGCACACACGAGGAACTGCTCTGCAGAGGCGCTTTCTACTCGAACCTTTATAACAGCCAGTTCGAACCGGCGGTATAACAGGAGATTTAATAAAGAAGCTTCTTGTCATCGGTCGCGAATTCTACGCACAAAAAAGACCCCGGCTCAGCCGGGGTCTTCGTTTCTTCTTACAGAAGATTCAGATGATTACCATCTGTTGCTGTCGCCGTATCCGCGATCAGAATTACGCTGTTGCTTTCTTGCACGACGGCAATCAGGGCAACGTACGGGCTCATTGGTGAAACCCTTCTCTGCGTAGAAAGCCTGCTCACCTTCGGTGAAAACAAACTCTGCGCCGCAATCCTTACAAGCTAATGTCTTGTCTGCCATGTTATAGATCCTCCTTCATAAAGATTAGGTATGTGGCGGGAATTAACAGGAGATTGAAAACTACCTAATCATAACGAAGAAGTATTAATCAAACCAGTATCTGTACCGTTCCATGACCTAGCGTTAGGATATCATGGCATTTGATAAATTGCAATAGTTAAGTAAAATATTTCAAAGCTCTTGTCTCAGCGCCTGAAAGCGCTTCTTCCCGGGAAAAACGCGGACTTCCCGAGTTCTTCTTCAATTCGCAAAAGTTGATTATATTTGGTAACCCGATCGGTGCGGGAAGGGGCGCCGGTTTTAATCTGACCGGCGTTTACGGCGACGGCGAGATCGGCAAGCGTGGTGTCCTCGGTTTCCCCGGATCGATGCGAAACAACGGCGGCCCAACGGGCGTTCTTTGTCATCTCAATGGCTTCGAGGGTCTCGGTCAGCGAACCGATCTGGTTGAGCTTGATCAGTACGGAGTTGCAGACGGACTCATCGATTCCTCTTTGAATTCTCTGCGTGTTCGTGACAAACAGATCATCGCCGACCAGCTGGATACAGGAACCGAGCGCGGCACACAGTTTCCCCCATCCGTCCCAGTCTTCCTCGCTCATTCCGTCTTCGAGAGAGATAATCGGGTATTTTTCCGACAACTCGACCCAGAAGGCAACCATTTCATCAACGGTCTTATATATTCCGGCTTTCCAGAAAAGGTAATCGCCCGGGCGACCGGCTTTTCCGGCTTCGTCGAACATCTCGGTGGCGGCGGCGTCAATCGCGATACAGAAATCCTTTCCGGGAACATATCCGGCGGCCGAAATTGCCTTGACAATATATTCAAGTGCCTGCTCGTCTCCGGAAAAATTGGGCGCGAATCCGCCCTCGTCGCCGACAGCGGTCGAGAGTCCGTCTTTCTTGAGGAGTTTTTTGAGCGTGTGAAAAACAGTTACACAGGATTCCAGTGCCGCAGAAAACGTCGCGGCTCCGACAGGCACAATCATGAATTCCTGGATGTTCAGACTCGAATCGGCGTGCTTGCCGCCGTTCAGAATGTTCATCATCGGAACCGGGAGCGTAGTTGCGTTCACTCCGCCCAGATATCGATAGAGCGGCAGTTGCTTTGACGCAGCGGCTGCTTTAGCGACGGCCAGCGAGACGCCCAATATGGCGTTCGCGCCGAAATTTCCTTTGTTCGGCGTGCCGTCCGCCTGAATCATCGCCCGGTCGATCGCTTTCTGATCGGTTGCGGGCATTCCCCGGAGCAGATCGGAAATCGGCCCGTTGATGTTGGAAACGGCTTTGCGTACGCCGGTTCCGAGATATCGGGACGAATCGCCGTCCCGAAGTTCAATTGCCTCGAACGCTCCGGTGGAAGCCCCCGACGGAACGGAGGCTCTGCCGAATGAACCGTCCGACAGAAAAACATCCGCTTCAATAGTCGGATTGCCGCGGGAATCCAGTATTTCACGGCCGGTGATTTGGGTGATTACGATCGGTTGCTGCATAGTGACCTCCTTTTCGTCTGTCCGGGAGCTATCCCGCCTCGCGATTCTGCGCCGGATCTATCAGAGAAGATCGATTTCGATCCGGCCGGCGTTGAAAACAAACAATGTCCCCCATTCGTTAATTTCGGGGATTCCCTGAGAAGATGACTTAATCCGGAAAATATTGGTGAGAAGCAGACGACACGCGCCCTTGAGACCCTCGGTCTCGACGATAATCCGTCCGTCTTTCCGCAAAGCCCGAACCGCACCTGATTTGTGAACGTCGCTTGAAAAAACATCCACAGCGGCCTGGCGATTCTCAAGGAGTTCGAAAATCGTGATCGTAACGGAATCCATAAAATCATACTCTGCCGCGTCATCATTTTTACCGGTAATGAGAATTGTGTTTTCTCTGGCCAGAATAGGAAGGGTAAAGTAATCATGCTTCTCATTGCGCCAGACCGGGCCTTCGATACGGTCACGGGTGAGTATGTTGGTCCATGTCCCCTTCGGCACATAATAGCGCACCGTACCGGCTGCATTCATAATCGGCGCGCACAGCAGGGACGGACCGAGCATATACTGGCGATCGAGCCCGTGACAGATTTCATCGTTCGGAAACTCCAGCATCATCGGGCGGACAACCGGAATACCTATCGTTGAGGCTTCTACGGCTGCGGAGAAAAGATAGGGCATCATCCCGAGCTTCAGACGCGTGAAAAGCCGTGCCACTTCGACCGCGTCTTCGCCGAACATCCACGGAACCTTGTACTGATTGTTCCCGTGAAGCCTTGAATGAGAGCATAGCAGACCGAACTGGAACCAGCGCATATACAAATCCGGGTCACAATCATCCCCGAGTCCGCCGATGTTATTCGCCCAGAATCCGAATCCGGAAAGAGACAAAGACAGACCGCCGCGCAGAGTCTCAGCCAAAGCGGGGTATGTCGATTGATTTACGTCAGTAATACATGTCGGCAATTTCTGGCTTCCGACGGTTGCGGAGTGTGCAAACAGGCAGGCGTTGTTCTTGCCATGACGCTTTTCAAGGACTTCAAAAACGGCTTCGTTCAAGAGAAGCGAGTAGTAATTATGCATGCTTGCCGCGTCGAGCCCGTTCTTGTAGGAAATGCCCTCCCTACTTGCCGTCTGCCCATAGAAAAGGTCAGCCGTCGGCGCGCATTCGCCTAACGCAGTCTCAAATGTGTCTACGCCGATCTTAATCAAATCATCAAGTTGCTTCTGAAACCAAGCCTTGGCAACCAGATTGGAAAAATCAATCATGGCCGTCCCGGCTTGCAGGAAATCACTCTGGAAAACATCGCCGGAACCGGTATTGATGAAATAATTGCCATCAAGGCCTTCTTGGAAAAGCGGTGATTTCTGGCCGATACAAGGGCTCACCCATAAACAGACACGAACGCCCCGATCATGGAGCTTCCGAATAAGCGCGGCCGGATCCGGGTAACGATCACGATCCCAAAGAAAACTGGTCCATTCGAAACCCTTCATCCAGAAGGCATCAAAATGAAAAACAGACAAGGGTATTCCGCGTTCAATCATGCCGTCAACAAAATCAAGAACTGTGTTTTCATCGCTGTCGGGCAAATAGGATGTTGAAAGACTCAGTCCGAAAGACCAGGCAGGAGGAAGAGAAGGTTTGCCGACAAGATCGGCGTACAGGCTGATAACATGTTTTGTTGAGTCCCCCGCGATGACCAGATACTCCATGGTTTCGCCGGGCACTGAAAACTGCGTCCCGGTCGGGCACTCACCGGCAACTTCATACTCGATTCTGTCGGTGCTGTTTACAAAAACGCCGTACGTTCTGCTGGAAAGCAAAAAGGGAATGTTTTTAGAAGAACGATCCGCATCTGCACCGTCATCCTCGTTCCACATTGCAATGGACTGCCCGTTTCGAATGAAGGGGGTAAAATGCTCGCCAAGTCCGTAAATACTCTCACCAACGTCAATATTCAGACGCTCGCGCATGAAACCGTGACCGGATGAATCCGAAATATATGCCGTGCCTAATCTTCCTGTGGATGTTAGTATACGACCGTTATAAAGAAAAGTAATGCCAAACTCTCCCGACTTGGATACACGGGCCTCCATACTTCCCGAAACAAGAACGTATTCCTCTTCTGTTTCAGCCGAAACCGGAGTAACGGCGCGACTGTTCAGCTGAAAAGCCGCGCTCTTTGCGCGACCGCCTTTTAAATTAGTCAATCGGACCGCTATTATATTCGGTGAAAGTGACGAAATCCGGACCGTCATCATGCCGCTGCCGAGCGAATCGGATCTGTCAACCTGCTTCCCGTACGGGGCAAAAAGTGTCATACCTCCGTCGTGTCGCTGCACCTCGATAATTTCCTGCGGATAATGATATTGGAAGCCTTCCTTCGACTGCCGGGTTGCGTCAGTAAATTTCATAGACACCTCCGGGAATTTGTTTGACTGCGGTGGTGGTCGACACTATAGATCGCTCCGCAGAAAATTCCTTTATTCATTTTCGCAGAACGTAACGATAAACGTCAACTGATTTTGCCAATTATTAAGTACAAATATTGTAGAGAATCAAGCTCGAGCAACTGAAAAGGAGGGAAAGCGTTGACTATTATTAAAAACATATTAAACAATCTTGAAAGGCTTGCTCTTTTCATATAGTTACAATATTATATGCTATTAGTGGTAATTTTATGTCATTGGTCGCAAGTTGGATTGACATATGCAGGTCGCTTCATTATTCGTGATTCCGGTCGTCGGACAAGTAGAACGAATTCTAAATTTAACCTGACAAGAAAGGAAACTCGAGAATGGACGTAATTACTGCTTACCACACAGATGTCGGAACACAGAAAAAAATCAACGAAGACAGCCTTGGCCTTCAGGTTGCAGAGACTGAAATCGGATCAGTAGTCCTGGCGATCGTATGTGATGGAATGGGCGGACTACAAAGAGGCGAGTTGGCAAGCGCTAACGTTGCCGATGCCTTCAACAAATGGTTTGAGACTGATTTTCCGGCACTCATACATGAGCCTGATCTGCGCGAAAAGGTTTTCGCACAATGGGCCGATATAATGAATACACAAAATCAAAAGATTGTAGAATACGGATCCTCTAAACACATTGTTTTAGGCACTACGACCTCGGTTCTGTTGTTGATCGGAACGGAACAATACTTGATCGGACATATAGGCGACTCAAGAGTATACTGTATCAACGAGTCTATTCGGCAATTAACCGAGGACCAAACCGTTGTCAATGAAGAAATTAAGCGCGGGAATTTAACTCCTGAGGAAGCAGAGAAAGATTCCCGTCGAAACGTTCTTTTGCAGTGCATTGGCGCTACACCAAGCCTTGTGCCTTCGTTTTCCTTCGGAAGTGTGCAGGAAGGGGATCTGTATTTGCTGTGTTCGGATGGATTTCGTCATGAAATTTCGCCTAAAGAGATTGCGATGCATTTGAATCCTCGAAAAGTTTCAAGTGAGGCGCAGTTGCAACAGGTACTTCAGATGCTCATTGAGCTTAATATTCAACGCGGTGAACGCGATAATATTACCGCACTGGCGATAACATATAAGGGAGAGGTACCTGCTCTTGACAGTATTTAATAAGGTTATTGATGATAAGTATGAAATACTTAAAATGATCGGCCAGGGCGGCATGTCAAAGGTATACCTTGCCATGGACAGACGTCTTAATAAACAATGGGCGATCAAAGAGGTAACCAAGAATTGCAGAGACAGGAATAATACTCATATCATACAAAGTGCCATGGCAGAAGCAAACATGCTCAAAAAATTGGATCACCCATCCCTTCCGCGTATCGTCGACATCATTGAGACCGCGAATCAGATCTATGTTGTTATGGATTATGTTGAAGGTGAGTCGTTAGACAAAGTACTGAGTTTATACGCTTCGCAGCCGCAAGAGATGGTAATAGATTGGGCAAAGCAATTATGTCAAGTGCTCCATTACCTTCATTCTTGTAAGCCTCCGATTATCTATCGTGACATGAAACCGGCGAATGTTGTTTTACAGCCGAACGGAAACATCAAATTGCTGGATTTTGGCATTGCAAGAGAATATAAAGAGCAGAGAATCGAAGACACTGTTTGTCTGGGGACAAAAGGGTATGCCGCTCCGGAGCAATTTGGCGGGAAAGGGCAAACTGACGCTCGAACCGACATATATTGCCTGGGCGTTACGTTATATCATCTTGTGACAGGACACAATCCCTGCGAGCCGCCTTATGAGCTTTATCCGATAAGACACTGGAATCCAAACCTTTCCGGGGGCTTAGAGCGAATTATTCAGAAATGCACACAACTGAATCCCGAAGATCGATATCAGTCCTGTGCTGAGTTACTTTATGCGCTTGAAAACTACGAAAAATATGACGACACATATCGAAATAAGCAGAAGAAAAAACTGTCACTTTTTGCTTTGCTTACTGGATTAATGATCATTTTCGTCTGCATTGGGGCTTTTTGTCTCGGAATGAGCACGAGAACAAATAACTCGGATTATGAAAATCTCATACAAGTAGCCGAGAAATCAGCTTCCGAATTGGAGGCCGAAGCCCTTTATTCTTCAGCAATCGAGATCAAGCCGTTTACAACAGACGCTTATCTGGGACTAATAAGTCTATACAAGTCCGATGCGGTTTTTTCGACAACCGAGGAAGACAGCCTGAAAAAGAAAATTAATAAGAATCTATCCGGGCTTAAAGAATCGCCCGATTACGGAATGCTCTCGTTCGAAATCGGAAAACTTTATTGGTATTACTACGATTACGGGCGAAGTGAAGAAACAGACAACCAGATCACGAGAATAAAGAGCTCGATTCAGTGGTTTGAAGATGCAATGGATTTTAGTTCCGAGGATAGTGATTATTACGGGATGGCGACCATATATCGTGATATTGGACTCTTTAATCGGGACATCGTAATCAACATTGAGGAAGCATCTGACAGCGGAAAATATGCACCCTATTTCGAACGCATCGTAGAATTACTGGAAATGATCAAGAATGACCCGGACGAGAATGAGATCGTTCTTTTAGAGGTCTATAAGCTCGCAATATTCTCAGTTGAAAACTATTCCAGAAAATTCAAAGCGGATGGAATAACCATAGATAGCGTTCAACAAGCACTTGAGGACGCGAAGCAAGGTTTGTCATCTGTTCAGGTAACGACCGAAAAAGGAGATATCGTGAAAGAGATGTTAAGCAGTAGGTTGGATACTGCACAGATGGCTATTGATAACGCCTATTTAAATTCTTGAGGAGGTAGCAGTACGAGCGCACAAAATTGGCAGATTCTATCAATAGTTTGCTTTTCACTTGGAGGCGCTTTTTTGATTGCGGCTGCAGGAGTTTTCTTTCGCTTCAAGATACCAACGATTGTCGGAGAATTGAGTGGTCTTAGAGCCAACAAGCAAATTAAGAAAATTCGAGAGTCTGCATCACAGACAGCAAGGCCCCCGATGACGACTATTTCGTACAAGGGTCGGAGCCAGAAACTTGACAGTGGAAAATCTGTTGCCGGCCATAAGACATCGACTAAAATCATCGAATCAGATGTTAACATCGCAACTTCAAAAACCGGAAATCCCTATTCTCAAGGCGATGCATCTTCTATGTGTGAGACGCAGTTGTTAGGCACCGGCGATTCAGATGCAAATATGACAACGCTTCTTTCTCCCGGGACAATGGTGCTTGGACAATCTGATATTCAGAGTTCTATATTTACTATAGTAAAGTCGGTCCTTGTGGTTCATACGGAAGAACGAATCAAATGAGTTGTTCTTTCTAAGAATAAGACATTAACGGAATAATTATGGAAAAGAGCCGGGTAAGTAGCATTTGAGATTACCATCGGTATTAGAACAGGAGAGAATGATGAAGACACTGAAGAGCGAAATGTTGAGAAAAAGAATAGCGGCCATTATTGTTGGAATAATGTTAATATCGGTTTTCGCTAATTATTGGACGATGGTCGTAGTGGCGGCACCGGTTACGCCCTTTACCGTAAAAATACCAAGCGGAATAAGAGGAAGCAGTATCGACGCCGTATTGACCAACACAGTTGATTCATCCGACAAAAGAACCGTAAGAATGACCGGCGGAAGCGCCACTTTTACGGACTTTGTAGACGATGCAAATTCATATTCGCTTTCGATAACCGGTATGATCGGTTATGAAGATTATGCCCTGTCTACGATGCCACTTGAAAACGGGGAGTATACGGTTCTTCAAGGTGATTTGGGTGCACTGCCTCAATATACAGTCAGTGGAACACTGGTGGACGAAAAGGGTAATCCTTACACGACAAACGCTATCGTTAGTTATACCGGCTACGACACCGGTTCGGCTTCATTGAAGAATGGGTACTTTACATTTGATATTTACGGCGGACAAGACTATACCATGTCGATCAGTGCAGCGGATGTTCAATATGGAGAAATTGACTTAGGAACTGTCAACGTTACTGCCGATCGTAATTTCGGGGAGCAAAAACTGGCAATAAGGTCGTTTTTAATTCAGACCACAACCGGCGCGAACGGAAGCATTTCCCCGGAAAACGGGAGTGTGCTTTACAATCAGGATCAGACGGTTTCGATTACTGCAAATGCAAACTATCGCATTGCATCCCTCACAGTAGACGGAGTCACGGTTACCGGCGCAGTCGGCCTGTCTACATATCTTCGGTCTTTTAATGATGTCAAAGATATGCACAGCGTATCCGCAACCTTTGCTCCGAATACCGGGGCTGACAATCACGAGACCTATACGGTGACTCTTCCCGATGGGCTTGATTACGAGAACGCCCAAGTGACGATGAAAGATAGCAGTAATGCTCTAATTGCGCGGACGCAGAGTGTTACAAATGATAATGAAGTAGTGTTTTATGATTTTGCGGACTCCAATAAAAACTATACCATCACAATTTCGGGTGTTCCTGGATATAAGGATTATACAACGAATCAGTTCAAGCCGGTTTCAAATGAGTTCAGTATCAATCTAAACCAGTTTGTTGCACGCCAGACGTATACGGTTTCAGGTAGACTTTGCTATGATTACTGGAATCCCCTTTCCGGCAAAGCACAAGTGGAGTTGGGGGGGGCCACCTCGGAAATTCAAATTTTTGGCAATGGCTATTTTTCTTTTACTGTCTATGAAGGTCAGAATTACAAAATAACGTTCACGTCAAGTGACAATAAATATGAGAAAAAAATATATGAGAATCAGCAATTTACAGCAAACCATAATTACGGCGATGTCCAGCTTAAGATAAAGTCTTTTGCCATCACAACTTTCTCCGGTGCGAACGGAACGGTAGTTGCGACACCGGGCACCGTGAACTATAGCGGAACCTCTGAAGTAGCGATAACCGCAAATCAGTATTATCAAATTGCCAAGCTGATCGTTGACGGTGTAGTCATAAGCGAAGCGGCAGGGCAAAAAGCATATACAAAAACATTCAATAACATGCAAAGCACTCATACGGTAAGCGCGACATTTGTTCCCGAGCAACACAAAATCACGGTCGAAGTTGGCGCGAACGGTGCTGTGACCTGGGATCCGGACAACATTTTTTCAAAAACGGCCGGATATGCGATTGTCAATGCAGGGGCCAATCCGAGTTTCAAAGCGATTGCCAACGAGAACTGGCATATCGTAAGTATTACGGACACCAAGGACAATGTCACAACAAATGTGGACATTACTCCTGCCTGGAATGCGCCTAAAGAGTACACTCACTCGCTTATGAATTTGGATAAAGACCACACGATCGTCGTGAACTTTGAAATTGACCAATGTAGCGTAGAAATCAAAACTGAGTGGTGGAGCTCTTCGGGGGACAAAAAATCGGAGGACATAGATACTGATTCTTGCGCATACGGCACAGAATATGCAGTTATCTCTCAGCCGGATGAAGGGTATTATTTCAACCAGGCAACGTTTCAGTTTGACGGCGAAGCTGCCCAGCCTTTTTTGCTCGAGGACACCGGAGACTCATATGGCAAAACGTTTTCTGTCCAAAAAAATCTTAAGATCGTAATTGCATACAAAGAGGGCGAGCCTCTTCCCGGAGCAGCGACTCAATACTTTGAGTTGTTGAAAGACAATAAATATTTGATCCGAACAGATACCATCAATGGAATGCCTGTTTACGTCTTTCGAAAAGAAGGATGGGTAGTAATTGCACCCAAATCTCCATATGTCAGAATTGCCATAAATCAGACTCGAGCCGGCAATATTATCTTTAACGAATCAACAAACATTTTTTCAACGATGATGGTGACAGAGCAAGAATATACACCCGGTCAACACGCTACTTGGTATTCGATCCCTTTATACCCGATCCAAATCATCATCGACAAAGACAGTCCTGTAGTGGCAGATATTGCGACTCCCCCATGGTCCGCGAGTGAAACGATAATCAGTGGAACGGTCAGCGACACCCAGCCCTCTTCCGGTTTGTCGAGGGTAGTGTGGAGCACAAGCCCTCTAGAAGAAGCTTCCGTATTATCTGAGACAGTAAATATAGTGGACATTGATGCCGCCGGAGGATATTCCTTTACCGTAACCGGCGAGCAAAATCAAAAGTATTACGTATATGCAATCGATGCAGCGGACAACGTTTCTACGGCGAAGGAAGTTCAAGTCAGAATTGATCAGACCCCGCCGACCATAACAGGGTTCTCCATTAGCGGTACACAAGATCCTCAAAACTTAAGAAGTATGCTGTTTGGCACTTATTCTAACCAACCGGTAATCTTAAAAATAACCGGATCTGATTCGGGCCCCGCAAGTTCCGGAATGAAAACGATTACCTTATACATTGACGGGGTGCCTTTTGGAGCGCCTGTTACAGTTAGTAACGGGGAAGCAGCTATTACTATTCCGTCAGGCTTAATCCCCGAACTATCTTCAAGCAGCATGTTGATTTCGGCAGTCGCGACGGATAGTGTCGGTAACACGACTGCGATTCCGGTTTTCCCGACGGACATCAGTGGTTCACTTCCCTCCGATCAATTAACGCTCGAAAATATAAAACCAAGCGCAGAAATTGAGCCATCGGCGTCTGAATATACCGACGCATCAGGTAAAGTGTGGTATTCCGATAACGCAACACTGACGATCAATGTTGCTGACAAAAATTCCGGAATACATTCGGTGGCGATTGACGTCAATGGACATCAGATTGATACGGATCTAAATGGCAAGGTCATCAATACAAATTATGACACCATGACAGATTCGGATGTGTATAGTGTTGTTACTGACCCAGCGTTTCGGGATCCCGATGACGGTTCCTTTACGATTGTAGTCCGAGTTGAGGATAACGCGGGTAATATTTTTGAGACAGAGAAAGTAATATATCAAGATAACGGGGTACCGTATGTGGAAGGTTTCTATTTCACACCGGCAGAGAAAGATGGCATGGACGGCTCTGTTGCAGCGGTTGAGGCGACGGATTACGGATACTTTTTTTCGGAAGATACCACGGTGACGGTATACACCGGCGACTCTCAACCGTCGTGCGGAATTCAATCCATTTCGTATTATACGGTTGATGTAAACGGCGGGAAAAGCGCCGAGAGCATTATGAACACGATTGATGACGAGATTTCATTTGAGATTCCGGCTAACTTCAAGGGAAAAATATATACAAAAGCGACCGATAACGTCGGGAATACTCCGGACGCATTTTCATCGCCGTCAGGCACCATCGTTGAGCCACCGGACAAACATCTCGAGGAGACGCATATCACTTTCGATAGGGCTCAGACAACCTTAAGAGATATAAATGGATTAGATCTTTATTCGGGAGATACCGATGTATTATTGACCGTGAACGATGCATATTCCGGATTGTATAAAGTGGAGTGGTCGGTCATTGCTCCCTATGATACCGGCAACAATCAAAGTGGTGTGATTGAAATCGATAACGAGGCATCCTTTGCCGGAAACGGGGAGGCAAGCGGTTGGACGATAACGAAGACGGACGAGAACCTGGCAACCCAAATATCCAAAACGCTCAAAATAAATAATAACAGCAACGCAATCCTTATCCAGGTTCGAATAACAGATCGAGCGGGAAACGTATCTGAGGAAACGATTTCATTTAGTATCGATAAAACAATCCCGACAATTCAGGTCACCTATGACAATAACTCACCTGACGCCCAATTCTCGAGCTTTTATAGTTCCGACAGAACGGCGACGATTACCATAACAGAACGCAATTTCTCGCCCGAGAACGCTGCGATTGTCATTTCCAGTTCCAGTAAAGGGATTCCCGCGGTGTCCTCCTGGACGACCTCGAATAATCTGTCCAATCCCGATCTGACGACGCATACAGCCACTATTCGGTATGAAACAGATGGGGAGTACACATTCGATATCAGCGTTAAAGATCTGGCGGGAAATCTTTCAAATGCGTTTCCGCGACAGACCTTTACCATTGACAAGACCCCCCCTACTGTTACCATCTCTTACGATAACAACGACGTGCTTAACGGAAACTACTATAAAGCACGGAGAACGGCGACGATAACCGTTGTTGACAGAAATTTTGAGGCCGGACGGATTCAAATTGCAGGCGTGGCGACAGACGGTGGAGTGACTCAGTCGTTTCCCGCAACAAGCGGATGGTCATCTTCCGGAGATACACACACCGCAACAATACATTTTTCATCGGACGGAATATATCGATTTGGGATCACGGGGCAGGATCGAGCGGGCAATAGCATGAGTGAATTTAAGCAAGGGAGTTTTGTTGTTGACACCAAAGCTCCGATCATCTCTATTGCCGGTGTAGAAGACCGATCAGCCAATAACGGTGTCGTCATTCCGATTATTTCTCTCTCAGACATCAATTACAACAGTCAAAAAGTCACCATGCTCTTATCCGGAGCCAATGTGGGCTCAGTGACTCCAAGCGTAAACATGAGCGCACAGCCAAATGGCGAGATCTTTACCTTTGAAGATTTCGATTATAAAAAAGATGTGGATGACATTTACACATTAGAAATCAGCGTGGTGGATTTTGCAGGGAACGCATCAAGCCAGGAGATTGTCTTTTCAGTCAACCGGTTCGGATCGGTTTATACATTTGCTGACACGCTGAAATCAATTAAGGGCATTTATGTTCGCGACGAGATGGACGTGACTTTGACAGAAACCAATGTGGACACACTGATACAAGAAACGAGAAAACTCAAGATCACGATAAACGGTGTACCGAAAGATCTCATTGAAGACATTGACTATACCGTTCAATTCATTGGCGGAGGCGGAGAGTGGAGCCAGTACATATATACAATTGACAAGAATTTGTTTGCCGGAGACGGTCTATATAGTGTGATGCTTTATTCTGTTGATCGCGCCGGAAATATCAACGAGAACATCAACGAAGTGAAAGAAGCAGAGATTTCGTTCGGAATAGACAAGACCCTGCCGGTCATCGTATCCGTAGACCTGGAGAGTAACAAGCAATATCCGGTTGATGTTAAGTCAGCATCATTTTCAATCAAGGATAACCTGGAACTCAGAAGCGTTAGCGTGTATCTTAACGGCCAAGCGATTGAGCCGCTATTGGACGGAGAAAATTATACATTTACTATTCCATCCTCCAACACGACACAAAGCGTGAAAGTAATCGCTATTGATGCGGCGGGAAATGAACACGTCATTGAAATAAGCAATATTCTTGTAACTACTAACTTATTTTACCGCTGGTATAACAACACGACCTTGTTTGTTGGATCTCTTCTGGGCGTCGGCTTCCTGGCGTCGGGCACAGTGTTGTTGATTGTTTTAAAACGCCGGAGAAAAGGTAGCGCAAGATAAATTCATTTATTTGAATAGTCATGCGTGAAACTGAATCAATACGCACAACAAAAGGGCATAAACCCTGATTGACAAAAATCAATGCCATTCACTAGTCCGCAAAGGAATATTGCGATCTTGTCAGATAAGGAGAAAGTTTAAATGAAAAAACTACTGTCGGTTATCTTGAGCGTGCTGTTTATCTTTTCTGCTTCGGCGGTGTCTGCGGAGGAGACAACGGAGACGACTGTAAGGACATTCAACGTGCGCTTTTGGGCGTATGATCCTATAAGGGATCTCGAGTATGTACTAAAAGAGGAATGGGTTCCATACGGAGGCGCCGCGACAGCACCGACAAATCCACCTAAACTAGACGGATGGGTGTTTGACCATTGGCATCAAGACTTTTCATATGTAACAAAGGATTTGAATATAGACGCCATCTATAAAGAGATAACGCCCACACCCATTCCGCCGACTGCGACTCCGAAGCCGACGGCAAAACCAACGACGCCGACAGAGCCGTCATCGACAACAATTCCAACAACGATTGCTACGGAGTCAACGGCAACAACAATAACTGAGACATCCGTCGAGCCAACGCCGACCATCGAGCCAACGGAAACCACGGTTTCCGAAACCACAGCTTCAGTGCCGGAGCCAACAAAGGCTTCCGACGAAGCCGGTGAGAGCGGAAAAACCGATCCCGAATCTGAGACGGAATTTGATCCGACACTCTGGATATGGATCGGAGTAATCGGAGCCATCGCCGCCGGCGGTATAATCGTATTCTTTGTTCTGAAACGACGAAAAGGAAGCAAGGGTGCATAATTGTGCATCCGGAAATGGTGTGTTATCTGAGAGCATTTGGACCATAATAATCAATTTGATCAAGATGAACAAAGCAGCTTGCCTTTTCTTGATTATTACCCTATAATTCGGTAAAAGCCTTAGAATAAAAGGCTTTTACCAAATAAAAAGAAGTTGACGTAAGGAAGCTATGATTGTAACCCTAATTGCAAAAAATAAGATTGATTCGCTTACTCTTCCCGAAAAGGTAAGAGGTCAATTCTGGTTGCAATGGGATCGGGATGGACATTTTGAGAAGCTGATCAGTATTGAGGCGCTCGACGGAGGATGGGTTCTTAAGTCGAATCGAAAAGTCCGCGTCATCAATGACAGCGGTCAACCGGTTCGAAGTTCAGGCATTGAGCCTCTGAGAATTTACCTGCTTCAAATTGAAAATAGTGATGAGAGAGTGGTTGTTTTTACTGAAGCAAGCACGATAGACCGGCAGAAATATACCAAATATGTACTGGATCGGAACGATGAGGTTTCTATCGGTCGTGATTCTCAAAATGATATCGTTGTCGCAAATCAGTTTATTTCGAGCAAACACGCACAGCTTGCTTTTCGAGAAGGCAAGTGGTCAATATACGATAACAACAGTACGAATGGAACTTTTGTTAATGGAGAGCGAATTAAATCGAAAAACCTGGACTTCGGTGATGTTGTTTGGTTAATGGGTTTTAAGCTTGTCATCGGCAATTTCTTCATTGCAATTAACAATCCCGATAATAACGTTAAGCTTCTTACGGACTTGTTAAGCCCTTATGTGAGCCAAAGCGTTGAGAAAAAGACAGATGAGGATGAGCAAGAGGAAGCTGAAGCTTTGCCGATTGATTACTTCTATCGGTCGCCTCGATTTAAGAGAGACATTGACAAGCCGATTATCAAGATTGATTCACCGCCACAGAATGCAATCGGAGAAGAGATCCCGTTTGTTTTGTTAATCGGTCCATCTATGACCATGGGAATGGCATCAATGACTACGGCCATTTTTGCAATCAATAACGCGATTTCCTCGGGAAATATAAAGGCAGCGTTGCCCTCCATTGTAATGTCCGGCAGTATGTTGCTGGGCACGGTCATGTGGCCGCTTGTATCGAAGAGGTATGAGAAGAAACGGAAAAGACGTAAAGAGGCTCTTCGACAGAAGAAATACAAGGAATACCTGGATCGCATTTCTATGAAGTTCAAAGAAGAATGCGAAAAGCAGGAGGAAATACTACGGGAAAACTTCCCGATGATTCAAGACAGCGTGAGTCGCATCACTCATGTAGAAAGAAATCTCTGGGAGAGAGGGCTCGGCCAGAATGATTTTCTTGAATTCCGCGTGGGTCTCGGGAGCAGAGAGCTGATCGCTGAGATTTCATATTCCGGTCGAAAGTTCACCATTGATGAAGACAACTTGCAAGAAGAACTCTATTCCGTGTGTGAAACCCCCAAAATATTGAATGATGTCCCAATCACTTTTTCTTTATTTGAGGACTATGTCTCGGGTGTCATTGGAGATCGGAGAGCGATTATTGAGTTTATAAAAGGACTCGTAATCCAAATATCTGCATTATATAGTTACGACGAAGTAAAACTGGTCTTTATCTACAGTAAAGCGGAAGAACGCGATTTCGAGTTTGCTAAATGGTTACCTCAGGTATGGAGTAATGACCGAAAATTTCGATTTATTTCAACAGATACAAACGAAGCCAAAGAAGTGTCTGCGAGTCTGGAGCGTGAACTGGTTGAACGATCGTTAATTAGTGACAACGAAATTGAGGAAGTTACGCCATACTACATTGTTGTCGCCTTGGACAAGGCGTTATCGGACAAGACGGATGTCCTGAAGCAAATATATGCAAAGAAGAAGAATCTTCATTTCAGCGTATTGAATTGCTACGATGAACTTAAGAATCTTCCCAAAGAGTGCACAATGGTCATTGAGCTTGGGAATGATTCCGGTAAATTATTCGATAAGAACGATATCTCAGGCAAAGCAATTTCGTTTCTGCCCGATATCTTTTTGCCGACAGATGCACATGAGCTCAGTGTGAAACTGGCGAACGTGCAGCTGGATGTGCGGGAAGGCTCATACATGCTTCCCAAAATGATGACTTTCCTGGAAATGTTCGGAGTCGGGAAAGTGGAGCATTTAAATGCACTGACGCGCTGGAAAGAAAATAATCCGACACAGTCGCTCCAGGCGGCGGTGGGTGTAGACACTTCCGGAGAGCTCTTCTCGCTGGACCTTCATGAGAAGTTTCACGGCCCGCATGGTCTGGTTGCCGGAATGACGGGTTCCGGAAAAAGCGAGTTTATCATTACGTATATTCTTTCCCTTGCAGTTAATTATCATCCCAATGAAGTTGCCTTTATTCTGATTGATTATAAAGGTGGCGGCATGGCTAAGTCATTTGAGAACCTGCCGCATACGGCTGGAATAATTACCAATTTGGATGGGGCGTCTATTAAGAGATCACTGATTTCCATTCAAAGTGAGCTCAAGCGCAGGCAAGCACTTTTTGCAAAAGCAGGAAAAGACGTTGGCGTTAGCAACATTGATATATACAAGTATCAGCGACTGTTCCGTGAGGGGACAGTGGACGAACCGCTTCAGCACTTATTTATTATTTCGGACGAGTTTGCCGAGCTCAAGACTCAACAACCCGAGTTCATGACGCAGCTTGTCAGCGCAGCTCGTATCGGAAGAAGCCTTGGAGTTCATTTGATCCTGGCCACCCAAAAACCCGCAGGTGTCGTGGACGATCAAATATGGAGTAACAGTAAATTCCGAGTCTGCCTTAAGGTGCAAGAACGTGCGGATAGCATGGATATGCTGAAACGGCCCGATGCAGCCGGACTCACGGATACCGGTCGTTTCTATCTGCAGGTCGGTTATAACGAATTGTTTGAGATGGGGCAATCATCATGGGCGGGTGCACCGTATTACCCGTCTGACAAAGTTCTGGTTGAAAAAGACAATAGTGTTGTTGTGATTGATCGTAACGGCCGGCCCATTCGGGAAGCCAGAGTAGATAACAAAAAGAATCTCAATAAGAACCCTCAAAAACAACTTGATGTAATTACCGAATACCTCAGGACAATTGCCGAAGAAGAGAAAATAAAAATCCGCACATTGTGGCTTGATCCGATACCGGCGTTTATTTTGCTGGATTCATTGAGAAAGAAGTTTCCTGCTGCAATTGAAAAGCCATATGTATTGAACCCGATTATCGGAGAATATGATGACCCGGCAAGACAGCAACAATGTGTTTTGCGAGTGCCTCTTTCCGAAGAAGGCAATGTTGCGGTATTGGGCGTTGCCGGAAGTGGTAAAACAACATTCCTGAACACGCTGGTTTACTCGTTGATCACGAATCACTCTCCGGATGAAGTCAATATTTACCTCCTGGATTTTGCCTCAGAGACGCTGCGAGCCTTTGCAAAAGCGCCTCATGTCGGCGACGTTGTATTGTCCTTCGAGGCCGAGAAAATCAGCAATCTTTTCAAGATGTTAAAAAAAGAAATGGACAGACGCAAGAAGCTTTTTGCCGATTATGGAGGCGATTATGCGTCTTACTACAGTTCAACCGGGCAAAGCGTACCCTCCATAATTGTTGCGATTAATAATTACGCAGCATTCACGGAAATATACCAGGAGAAGGAAGAAGCGGTGTCGTTTCTGACTCGAGAGGGAACCAAATACGGGATGTATTTTATCCTGACAGCGCCGGGAACAGGCGCGATTCGATTCCGGTTGCTACAAAACTTCAAGCAGATTTTTGTTCTTCAACTAAATGACGAGTCTGATTATTCAACCCTGCTTGGCAAAACGGAAGGGCTGTATCCCTCAAAGCACAAGGGCCGGGGACTGGTGAAGCGCGACGGTTTGTATGAGTTCCAAATTGCGCACATAACAGAGGATAAAGTACCGTTTACCTTTATTCAAAAGCAAAGTGCTCAGGCAAATAGCGAGTGGGCGGGAATCAGCGCACTCAAGATACCCATTCTTCCGGAACAAGTTGATATTGAGTTCCTAATGGATTACGTGGAGCAAAGTAAATCAACCAGCTTCCCGATCGGTGTGGAGAAACACTCATTGCGCGTATATTCATATCCATTCGGAATGCAATATATCAATCAAGTCCTATCTGCCGGGCAGGAAAGTGCGACTTTTGCTTTTGATTACTCGCTGTTTTTATCGAAAGCGTACAATTTTAATGTTACTTTCTTTGACCCTCAGGAGGCTTTTCACGAGAAGGATTCCCAAACAATTGCATATCATTCCAAGAGCAAAGAGTTCGAGAAAGCAGTATCAGAACTTTTCGACCTTGTGCTATATAGAAATAACTTGTATAAAGACTCACTCGAGAAAAACGTAACTATCGAGCCCTTCGAGCAGAAAATTGTCGTCATTAATTCTGTTGTTGCACTCAAGGGAGTTCTGTCCGACGAGAGCAAAGAGAAACTGAATCTCATACTGGAAAAGGGAAGTGTAAAGTATGCTATCACGTTGATCATTGCCGAACCGGCAAAGAATATTGCAAGCATCTCTTTTGACAAGTGGTACAAGCAGCATATATCTCCCGGCGACGGCATTTGGGTTGGCAACGGCATTTCTGAGCAGTATCAACTGAAACCGACGAAAACAACTGCAGAGATGCGTGATGAAATGACTTACGGCTTTGGATTCGCGGTTCAAAAAGGAAAGGCAGTCAGTGTGAAATTGTTGACATGCGAAAAAGGAGAGAGCGATGACGACGAGTAAAGTACTGGTTGAATTGATACTCCCTGCGGCAAACAGCAAATTTGACATTTATATACCTCTTGATAGCAAGATGAGCGAAGTTAAGATGCTGGTAGCCGGAATTCTTGACGATCTCGCCAACGGAAAAATAAAGGCTGGTGAAAGCAGCGTGATTTGCAACGCGGAAAGCGGGTTTATTTATAATGTTAACATGACTATTGCCGATCTTGGAATCAAGAACGGCACAAGACTCATGTTGATATAAATTATTTTGAAAGGAGAACAGACATGGGAAAAGTAATTCGAGTCACACCGGAAGAACTCGAGACAGCATCAACAAAGTTGGGCGAATATTCTGAAACATATCTCCAGATTTCGAATCAACTTATGATGCAAGCAGAAACGATGAGTCAAGCTTGGGAGGGCGACGACAACATCGCTTTTGTAAATCAGATAAAAGGATTTACGGAAGAGCTTAAAATGATGTCCGACAAGATCAAGACGGCGAGCGATGTGCTTTTGCAGCAGAAGAACAACTATTCTACGCGTCAGCAGAACAACATCGATCAAGTGAAGCAACTGGCAAATTAAGTAAAGGAGGGCTATATAAATGGCCGGACAAATTCGAGTAAATACCGATCAAGTCGCACAGATTGCGTCAGATATTGACACGCTCAACAAGAAACTTGATGAAGAACTAAAATTGAGCCAATCAACAATCAAAGCACTTTCAAGTACATGGGAAGGCGAAGCTTCAGAGGCAACTGTATCCGCATTTGAATCATTCGCAAGTAAGTATTTCCAGAATTACTATGACATCATCGACGGGTATGTCAAATTCTTGCGGACCAATGTTGACACAGGGTATTTTGATACTGAAACATCAAACGTTTCCCTATCCGATTCATTCAAATAGATCTCTATTGCACATGGGGCGACGGGCAGCTTGTCGCCCCGTGTGCAGGATCTTCCCCATTCTCAAAAAATGACGCACGAATATGAAAGGGTAACATACATGCACAACAGAATAAAATGGGCATCTGTATGCTTAACCTTGCTGATATTGATTGGAGTAAGTAGTTGTATGTCTGAAAATTTTATTGACTCATTAAAAGGTCAAGACAAAAAAGTGGAAGAGACCCTTGAATACCTGAGTGATAAATATGGCGGACAGAAATTCGTCTATAAAGGGAGCGAATACTTACATGGGAAGCTTCTGGTTTATTGCTACCCCGATTGGGGAACGTACGACACCGAAAGAGTTCGCGTGCGGCGCGAAACCGTCGACGGGGAAGTCGAATACATGGATACATATTTTAATATCGTTATGAGAGAGGACGTAGAGGCCGAAGCAGAGGCCATCTGCGCCGATCTCGGACTTAAGGGGAAAGCTTTCTTTAGCGCAGACGATTCCTATATAGACAATCAATTTGACAGTTCAAAAACCTATTTGGATTACATGAAATGGGATCTCGAAGACGGGGACATTGACTTTACACGACTATATAATCTTGTGATTGCTACGAACGATTTTGCCGATCGAGAAAAAAAAGCGGATGAAATCATTAAAGGAATAGAGGCCAAGAATATTAGGGCCGGGGTATATGTTAACTTTTGTACAAATGAGAAGTTTGAGAACTATCACAGAGACAACCTCGATGAACTGAAGGATATTGAGCCGGAGAATCGATTATTTAAAGTGACCGGAAAAGAGGAGTGAAGAGATGGCAGAGCTGAGCGAAGAAGAACTATTGCTCTTGAGCACATTAATTTATGAAGATTCGGTAGCAGAGGGTAAATATTCAACAGTCGGAGACTTGATCACTCATTACGAGGGATTAGCTGATGAGGAATGGGCGAAGATAGAATGGCGCAGTGATTTCGGATTCATGGAGGAGAATGGAACCGGAGATCCGGTAGCGGCCTTCAAAGAGGTATACGAAAAGATAGGTGACTCTACTGAACTGATGAGTCTGCAAATCACGAATCCCGTTCTGGCTGAAGGCGGGCGAAATGATATTACGGCAGTGTGTTTTGTTGATCCGGATGATGGTACTGCGACCGTCGCTTTTCGGGGCACTGATGCATCCTATGTTACATGGAAGGATAACCTTGAAGCGGCCGGATATCTGGGATTGACTCCCATGGAAAAATCGGCAGTTGCCTATATAGAGAGTCTCCCCTATACAGAAATTAACGTTACAGGGCATTCGAAAGGGGGACATTTAGCTGCGTTAACGACCATCTTGTGCGGCGACCAAGTGTCTCGATGTGTCTCGTATGATGGCCAGGGGTGTAGCGAGGCTTTCATACAAGAATACTCTGACGAGATCGCTGCCAATCGCGACAAAATTACGACTTATGCAGCACATAATGATATGGTTCACGGCCTGTTATTCTCTGTTTCCGGACAGACATATTATCTCGAGAATAATGGAACGGGATTCGAAGGACATTATGTCACGCGTCTTCTAAACGACAATACATTTGATAGTGAAGGGAATTTTACGTCAATTCGTGCACAATCACCTGGATTTATAGCGCTATATGCCGCTGTTGATGGACTGTTATTATTGTTGCCTCCGGGACAAGAGGAAGTATTTGCGGATGCTGTCGGAGCACTTTTAGCGGCATACATGGGTAAAAAAAATCCCAATTACAAATTCCTGCTTGAAGACTTGATTGGAGCAACTCTGAACGTGGCGGTCATCACACTTCTGCCTGAAGATTTGGCTAAGTTGCTTATTTTATACGTTATTCCGACGGTCGCGATGATCATTGTTACGGTCGGAATAGCTATTGCAGATTTCGTTACGGAAGCCATACGGCTATTAGGAGAACTACTCACGAAACTGGAAAAACTTGCGGTCGCGTTTGGTGAATGGGCAGTAAGCGTCGTTACGGAATTAGGTACTATCATCAGCAATTTTATAGACAGTATCGGTGAGTGGCTTAAAGAGAATTTTGACAAAGGGTATAAATATGCCACTGAGAATCCTTATTTTAAAGTGGACACATACAAATTGAGGGAGTATGCAGATCGACTGGAGAGTGTATTAACTCAGTTAGGCAATATTGACAGTCGACTTGACGATATCCCGGTTTTAGATCTAACTGTGGATGAAGCAGCATATCTTTTGGCAGCAGATTTGGGCATTAACAAAAACAAAGTCATATCGGGTTCTATCTCGTATTTAAATGACTCGGCTGATGAGTTCGAACGAATCGAAAGCGAAATCATCGCACAGCTGGGAGGATAATGCATGCGCAACAAAAAAAGATGGGCATCGGTATGCTTGGTCTTGCTGATAATGATTGGAGGGAGTAGCTGTATGTCAGAAAACTTACGGAATGCGATGAAAAGCAGAGAAGAGCAGGTGGAAGAGACACTCGAATACTTGAGCGATAAATATAGCGGACAGAAGTTCGTCTATCAATCGAGCAAGAAATTGTATGGCAAACTGATCATCTATTGCTACCCTGAGGGCGGAACTTACAAGACCGAACCGGTTCGCGTGAGGCGCGACATCGTCGACGGAAAAGTCCAATATCTGGACACCTATTTCAACGTTGTTATTCGAGAGGATGCCGAGGCCGAAGTGGTATCCGTCTGTGCTGATCTCGGACTTAAAGGGAGAGCCTTCTTCCACGTAGACGATTCTTATCTAAACAATCAATTTGACGGTTCAAAAAACTATGCGGATTATATGAAATGGGATCTCGAAGATGGAGAAATGGAACACTCGCGTTCCTATACTCTTGTGATTGCCAGAGATAGTATAACTGATTATGCATCATACGTGGGTCAAATTGTCGAAGCCATGAAAGCCAAAGATATCATCTGTGATTTGGGTGTGTTTTTTTGCACTGATGAGCAATATGAGTATTATAACCGGGAAAATCTGGGCGAGCTTCGCGATCTTGAACCGGAGGCTCGATTCTATGAAGTGACGGGTCAGGGGGAGTAAAGAATGGCAGAACTGAGTCAAGAAGAATTGTTGCTGCTGAGCATTTTGGTATACGAAGATACAGTAGCTTCCGGTGATCCGAATATTGTGAGCGTGGGAGACCTAGTGGATTACTATGACAAATTAACCGACGCGGATTGGGCGGAGGTTGAATGGTGCAGTGATTTCGGGTTTGTTAATGATCCTCAAAAGGCGCAGGAAATGTTTGAAGACGTAATTGATGAGATAAGAGACAACGAAAATCTCACGGAACTTCTTATAGAAAATCCTGTACTTACGAATGATACTCCGGGTAGCATTACAGCGGTTTGTTTTGTCGACCCGGAGGATGGTACGGCGACGGTTGCTTTTCGAGGAACAGACGCATCATATGTTGCCTGGCAAGATGATGTAGTGGCGGCCGGTTACTCGGAATTATCTCTGATGCAGGCGTCGGCTGTTGAATATATTGAGGGTCTTCCCTATACAGACATTACTTCCACAGGGCACTCAAAGGGGGGGAATCTGGCAGCAGTTACGGCCATCGAGTGTCCGGATCAGGTCACGCGAGTCGTTTCCTATGACGGTCAAGGATTTAGTGATGAATACATTCGGACGCATTCGGATGAGATTGCGGCAGCTCGTGACAACATCACGACCATTGCTGCTCATAATGACATTGTCCATGGACTAATGAATTCTGTTTCCGGTCAAGTGATTTATGTCGAGAATGATGCGCCTTTTACGATTAAAGGATTCCCGGAAGGTCACTTTTGCACGAACCTGTTGTTTGACAACGAATATGATGAGAATGGCAATTTTATTACGACGCGAGAACAGTCGCCTTTTTTCAAAGCAATGTTTGCCACTATAAATGCTGTACTTAAACTTTTACCACCGGAAAACGAAGAGCTACTTACCGATTGTGTCGGAATAGTCTTGGGAGTGTTTCTTGGTAATGGAACGATGGATTTAGATGATGTATTAAAAGACACAACTGTTTTGATAGCGAAAATCAAAGCCGCCGGAGGACCGGATGACTGGCTTGAACGGGTATTTTATGGAGGATTAGTCTTCGTTGCCTGTGTTGCTGTTGAAGCGGCGCTTGTAATGGAGACGATAGAAGCTGTTAAGGACTTTGTTGATGGTCTAATCGAAGAATTTAAGAAGCTTGCAGAAGATCTTGGAGAATGGGCAGTAAACGCCGTTTCGGAACTTTGCGCTATCATCAGTGACTTTATTGACAGCATCAGCGAGTGGCTCAAAGAGAACTTTGATAAAGGATATAAATATGCCACTGAAAATCCTTACTTCAAAGTGGACACCTGTAAATTGAGGGGCTATGCCGAACGACTGGATAGCGTATTAACTCAATTAGGCAGTATTGACAGGCGACTTGACGATATCCCGGTTTTAGATCTAACTGTGGATGAAGCAGCATATCTTTTGGCAGCAGATTTGTGCATTAACAAAAACAAGGTCATATCGGGTTCTATCTCGTATCTAAATGACTCGGCAGATGAGTTTGAACGAATTGAAAGTGAAATAATCGCACAGCTTGGAGGGTAAGTATTCGTCACGTGAAGCAAATCGGAAACCAAATATCAAAGAAAAAACGATAATGATACGCATTAAGTGAGGGGGCGCAAATGAAAGACAGTACATCAGATGAACTGATCAGCATAAGAAAAGACCTAAAAAAAGTTATTGCAGAAATTGAAAGTATCGAAGACGGCATAAAAGCCGACTTTGTTGGCATCGGAAACGAAATCTGCAGGGACAGACTGGAAAATTATCTTGAAAAGAGGCTGCGGCCCGCAAAAGAATATTTGTATAAAATCGATTGTTAACATTAATACTTTAAAAACAAAGATTGTAATGATTCGGAAGGGGTGATCATTTTGGCCGGAGAAATGTCCGTAAATACTGACATGGTTCTTTTGACTGCAAAGAATATTTCTGACATTAATGACAGCATCAGAAATGGATTTTCTGATGTTGAAGATGCAATTTCAAGCCTTAATTCAAATTGGGAAGGATCGGCTTCCGAAAATGCATTTACGCAATTTAATGCAATAAAAGATGCTTTTTGTGAGAATCGTTATAACGTTGTTGCAAATTATGTTGCTTTTTTGCAACAGCAAGTGGATGCCGGTTATGTCGGAGTGGAAAACATTAACAATAAGCTTGCAGAGGCTTTTAAGTAAGGAGGAGCTCAAATGTCCAATTTTATCGAAGTTGATCATAGCAAATTTGAGTCGGCTTCAACCGCTATTGAAGACTATGTGACTCTTGTAAAAAACAACACGAGCAGCGCGGGTGATGAAGTATCTACGATGTCGGCAAACTGGAAGGGCGATGACTATACTCAGTTTCTGTCCAAATGGGGTACAATACAAGACGAAGGATCAGTTTCTTCAAATATGTCAAAGGCGTTGGGGGCATATGCGGAGTTCCTCAGGTATTGTTCTCAGACCTATAAACAGTCGCAAAGTAACGCGGTGAACAGAGCAACGAGTATAAACAATATTATAGTTTAATCGTTATATTCTCAACATAAGGCAGTGACAAAATGAGTAAAATAACAATACGACATCACAAGAGTGAACTGAGAATCATCAATCGACTCTTAAAACCAGAGGCAGTGAATGAGCGGGAACTCAACGCTATTGCTTCGGGAAACATAGACGGTTTAATTCCGGTTGTATCCGAGATTCTTAAAAAAGAGACCCTAGTCAGGTGTTCAGTAGCGTCAATGATTTCGCTTCAAGATTACCTTTCCGGAATCGTGTCTCCCAAAGCATTCTTAAATGCGGTAATCAGAATCATATCAATTATCAAAATGTGCGAAGTAAAGCATATGAACACAAGCAATCTTTACTTGTATTCAAATTGCATTTTTGTTGAGCCCCGGACAAAAGAAATTAAGTGCGTTTTTTGGCCGGTAGTCAATAACAAAAACGCCCGACCGCCGGATGCTTTTTTTAGGGAAATACCTTTTCAAGTAGTCTTCAACAAATATGAAGATAGTACATGTATTAAGAATTACATTCAGTTTTTCAGCAAGGGCGGCGGTTTTTCTCTCGTGGGCTTTGAAAAAATGATCATCAGTTTGATTGGTCAGGTAAGTGAAGGCAGACAACTGCCTTCAGGATATACTAAATCTGAAGCAGAACAGCAAATTGATACAAATGCTCCTAAGCCTCAGGATAGCCTCGAGAACGTCGAATATAACCCGCTGTTACAGAAGACTGGAAATAACCCCCAAAGATCGGCAGCGTTGCTTCCACACCACCGTAGAGACACTACCGTGCCATCAGCAGTCGATATAGACGAAGCTGTGCCGCGAGCTACGGAAACACATCCTCATGAGCGAAAAATGCAGACGGGCCCATTTGCCGGTACAAGTGTACTGGGCTTTGATTCAAATCTTTCAGGAACAACTGTACTTGGTGCAACAGAGGGCCATGGCTATCAGTTCGCGACCTTAACAAGAGTAAAGGACTGCTCTGTGGTTGTCGCAAACAAGCCCAGTTTTTTTATAGGAAAGGATCAGCAAACGTCGGATTTGTGTATAAGTGACAACAGTACAATTAGCAGGACGCATGCGGAGATAATCACCAGGGAAAATCGTTACTACATCGTTGATCATAAATCCACAAATGGGACCCATGTCAATGACCTGATTATTCATCCAAACGAAGAGTATGAATTGCATCCGGGAGATAGAATCAGGCTTTCAGATGAAGAATTCCTATTTCAAGATACAATCGTAGCACCGGTTGGAGATAATTAAACGAGCGATTTACCTGATTATCGAAAATGCTTTGGTGGAGGTGTCGGATGAGCAAAGAGTTCATATGTCTCATGTCGGTCTGCTGTCTGGTTTTATTGGTTAATATTGCGATATTAATTCTTCTTATTATTCAGATGAGAAGAAACAGCACCAATCGCTCTAATCCCCGTCGTATGGGCAGAGGTAAAACGGTGCCGGATGATGAACAGATCGGAGTCGTTTTCTGTCGGAAATGTGGCGCCCAATTCGACTCAAACCTCAAGATATGTCCCGTTTGCAAGCCTCCTCGTAAATAGTCTGTCCAACATACCACCTCAATAATGAAGAGACCGCCCAAGAGGCGGTCTCTTCATTATAAGCGATTGTCACGTGAAACGTATATTTAATGGCTCGCCTTAGGAAGTCTTTGTTCGGAAGATTAGCCTTCATGCGTTGTTGTTTGCTTCTTGGTGGCATTTGAATTTGAAGGCACGGTTTTCTTGGTTTCAGATGGCTTAGTGGACTCAGACGTCTCGTCAGTCTCGGTAGGCGCGTCAGTCTCGGTAGGCGCGGCAGTCTCGGTAGGCGCGGCAGTCTCGGTAGGCGCGGCAGTCTCGGTAGGCGCGGCAGTCTCGGTAGGATCCTTGGAGCCGCTGGGATTCGAAGGTATTACAGTCGCATTCGAGTTCGAAGGCGGAGTTCCGTTGGTTTCCTTGGTACCGCTGGCGTTCTGGTCCGACCCGGACGGCCGGCTTGCGGTGCTGTTAGGATCCGGTGTTCCGGAGGTATCCGGCTTGTTCACTGTGACGTGTGTCTGATCCATTTCCCCGTCCTTCGCAAGAACGCGAATCAACTCGCCGAGCGGAGCGGACTTCACATTATCTACTGTCCACGGGCCGTTCTGGGCGGCGGACTGGTTGACGATCATCTGCATGCCGACGGAAAGACCGTTCTTCTTTGCGGTTTCGGATACGGTGCCATCATGAGAGTAGATTACATGGAATTGCATCTGAGAGCCTTCACCCTTGCCGGCCGTTTCCTTGAATACCTGTAACTGCGATTGAAGCTCGACATCCTTTTCGGGCATAACAACAGAAACGAGAACATCGGCAGCATCATCGTACCCATTCTCCTTAAGACAGATAACCCATTTGTCGACGGCTTCCTGCCATGTGAGCCCTTTATAATCTTCCTTGATCAGCAGACGGCTTGCATCTTCGTTCACTGCTTCGACATCCATGACAATCAAATCCTTATTCAGCGAAAACTGAAGACTGGGATTCACATCAACGGATAGTACGGCATAGGTTCGAGTCGCCAAAACGCTCTGAGAAATCAAAACACCGGCTACAATTGCGAAGAGTATAGCAGCGATGGCGAGGATAGGACGGAAAAAATGACTCCTTACATGTGCCCTGTCATTTGGATTCAAAAGAGATACTTCCTCGCCAAGACGGAGACCTTGTCTGGGCGGAATTTTCACAAGACGACAATCTCGTGTAAAGACAATTGCATAAGCCGACTCAATGGATAATACGACACCACGGTTCATTGGGAGGCCTCCTTCTCGAGAATAGCTACATATGACCGGATCAGAAACAGGTCGCTCTGTAACAGTATGGCCAAAAAAATGATGCAAGAACGATGCTTATCGATCATTTTAACGGAAGCATCTTTTTGCCGTGCCAGCTCGGAAACCGGCAAACGGCAGGTATCAATTGTCCTTGTAAACAGTTGCTTGTCATCTGCGAGTATTCTTGCCATTTGTACGCAAAAGAGGAGTGTTTTGCGTTGCTTAGGGAAGTGATCTGCCAATTTGCCAATCGATAAACCGAATCTGGATAGTTGGTATTCCACCTCAATCATCGAATCTTCCGATTCAATGTCTGCAAAAGCGACTCCGCTACGAGTATCTTCGATTCGATCCTCGTAAGGTGTCTGGCTTATGTCCATATCAGAAAAGCTTTGCTCCCGGCGCCCGGAAATTCTCAGTCTGCTCCAGTCGATCAGCTTATTCCGAATGATAATGGCTGCGTAACTCGGGAAGGGGATCTTCTTTGCCGGTGAGAATCTGTCAATCGCGGTATTAAATGCCTCGAGAGCCAGACTGTACTCATCTGAATTCTCAACCGAAATCGTGTAAGCATGCTTCCGCACAATTTTCTTGATCCAAGGAATACAACTCTCAATTATCTTCTCCCTGAGTTGTGAATCGCCCTGTTGTGCGCGAATTACAAGATCGTCGGAAATCGGTTGACCGTTAGGCACGTCCGTCATCCTTCCGGGGAGCATACGCATCCCCTCACATATTAATACGAATCATACTCGCTTTTCGGGGGGGATTTAATAGAAATAAGACCAATGTTCACATTTACGTCACAAAAGGAGCGTTTATTTACAATTTTAGGTTGACAAATGCGAAAATGTGTATCATTGTATTAATTGAGCAATACAAAAAATGCGCGGTTTTTCAGACTGCTTAGTCGAGAGGGGTTTCTTGGAAAGGACTTATTGTGGAAAGTAAATTAGAGGGGCGTTCACCGCTCTATATTCAGCTTTTTGAGATATTCAGAATGCAAATCGCAAGCGGTGCATGGACGATCGGCAGCCGGATCAAGAGTGTAAGAGATCTTGCAATGGAATGTGGGGTCAATCCGAATACGATTCAGCGGGCGCTCGCGGAGATGGAACGCGAAAAACTGGTGTTGACTGAGCGTACCAAAGGGCGCCGCGTAACCCAGAACAGAGAAACGGTATTGAAGCTGCGCCGAGACTTAGCGGAAGAGGCCCTTGGCAGTTATGTGCAACAGATGCACAAGATCGGCTTTATTCAAAGTGAGATTCTGAAAATGACCGCCGACTATTTGAGAAAAGGAGCCGAGTAATAGATGCGCCGGATTCTGCAAACCGACTACCAAACCGGAATTCCCGAAAATGTCAGAGACTGTATGACCGCGCTTAAAGTTGCCGGCTTTGAAGTTTACCTTGTCGGCGGGGCTGTCAGAGATTTCCTTATGGGAAGGATACCGCTTGATTTTGACCTGGCTACCGATGCGATTCCCGACCAAATTATGGAAGTGTTTTCCGGTTATAAAACGGTTGCCGCGGGGGTTAAGCACGGAACGGTTGCGGTCATCATACACGGAGAGGCCGTTGAGATTACGACGTTTCGAATCGAGGGAAAATACTCAGACAGCAGGCGACCTGACTCCGTAACGTTTTCGAGATCTCTGGAAGCGGATGTTCTCCGGAGGGATTTTACGATCAACTCACTTGCCATGGATTCGGATGGCCGGGTACTTGATTTCACGGGAGGTCTTGAAGATCTTCAAAACGGGATCCTGCGCGCGGTCGGAGTCCCGGACCTGCGGTTCGGAGAAGACGCATTGCGAATAATGCGTGCACTTCGTATTGCCTCCCTCATGGATTTGTCGATTGAAGCGAACACGGGTGCGGCAATCATCAGATGTCGTGAGATGTTGCGTAACATCGCAGCCGAGAGAGTCTGGCACGAATTTACCGGTATTGTCTGCGGCCAAAATGTCCGCAGGATCATGGACGAGTATTTTGATGTTTTTGCCGTTATCATTCCCGAGATGGTTCCGATGCGTCATTTTGATCAACACAGTCCATACCATCGGTACGACGTGTGGGAGCATACACTTCGGGTAATGGAAAACTTACCCGGTGATGAGACACTTCGTCTTGCGGCACTTTTTCATGATATCGGGAAGCCCTCGACTTTTACCGTCGGGTCTGACGGCATCGGGCACTTCTACGGGCATGAAGCGAAAGGAAGCGCAATCGCGGAGGAAGTGCTGGGCAGGCTGAAATGTGATTCAAAAACCAGAAAAGCAGTCATTGATATAGTGAAATTGCATTGCGTGCCGATTGATCCTGACGAGAAAATGATTAAACGCAGACTGAACCAGCATGGAAAAGTTCTCATCAGTCAACTGCTTGAACTTAAACTCGCCGACGTCAGCGCTCAGGCGGAGTCGCTTGCCTGCCGGAAGGATGTTGTCCGCCTGACAATGAAAATGACTGCGGAGATCATCGAGAAGGGCGAGTGCTTTTCGCTCTCAGATCTGGCCATAAACGGACAGGATCTCATTGGTTTGGGAATGAAACGCGGTAAAGAAATCGGAGAGATCCTTGCGTTTCTCCTGGAAAAGGTGATTCGTAAAGAAGTTTCCAATGAGAAAGAAGCGCTGATAAGGCTTGCTGTTGAGCGGCTTCGGGGAGAGCAATCACACGAATAAACTACCGGTTCGGATTGTGAAACAATGTGACAATAAAAGGAATTTAATGTGGACGCTTTGAATTTTATGTGCTAAAATACAGTTACAGAGGATATGTCTCTTTTCTTGACCGCACAGCGGGGGTGACGAGTATGAAAACGCGTAAAGGTTTTACAATGATTGAGTTGATGGTATCCATCGCGATCATGCTGATTTTAACAGGCGCAATGACCGTATCCGTGGTTACTTATCTCCAGAAAACAGAAGTTGCCAAGCAAAAAGTGCAAATGCATCAGGATAAGTTTGATATTGCAAGAGCGCAGGTAGACGGACTTTTGGGATCGGGCGGTGTTGTTACGACTTCGACTCCGACACCGACACCGACAGGCGCAGGGGGAACTCTGCCGACGCCGTCTCCGACGACAGTGCCGCCGCCTCCGCCGCCGACAGCTGCTGCCACCCCGACGCCGACTCCTTCTCCAACGCCGACTCCCGGAACGCCGACATTGTTTCCTAATGCAAATGAGGCGCAAATTCAAAAATTGAATCACGATGCGCCTTATGAGTACAGTGCAATCTTAGGTGTGAAATCATCATATTCATATACGACTTTATGGACTATTGTTGTACCCGAAGGAACAATCAATGTGAAATATTGGTATAACTGCACAATTGAATCAATCGTCGGTAATACTGTTACCATTAAGGTCGATCCTTGGATCGGTAATCCTGCGATAAAGGTGGACTACAACGGAAAAAAGAGCTTTTGGGAGGCGACTGTCACAAATATCGTAGCGAAGTAACTTTTGAGAAGTGCGTAAGATCTTTTCTCAGAAGCCCGGAACTTATTCCGGGCTTCTTTTTTGCCTAAAAACCATCAATCATGGTAAAATAACTAATAATTTACTTGAACGGGAGAGAACATAATTGAAGATTGCAGAAATATTTCGCGCCAAGCCGATAACCCTGTCGTTTGAGGTTTTTCCGCCGAAGACGGACGATGCCTACGATTCGGTTGCCCAGGCGGTCACGGCGCTGTCGTTTCTGGCTCCCGACTATATGTCTGTCACTTACGGCGCCGGGGGCGGTACGTCCAAGAACACCGTTCGCATTGCCAGTGAAATCCAGAAGAATCTTCACACCACGGCACTGGCGCATCTGACGTGTGTCAATTCCACCGGGGCAGATGTGAAAGGAATTCTTGCGCAGCTGAAGGACAACGGCATAGAAAATGTTCTCGCGCTTCGCGGCGACCGGCCTTCCGGTCCTTCGGACGGCGCCCGCCCGGATGAGTATCGATATGCCTATCAACTGATAAGCGACATCCGGGCAGCCGGCGACTTCTGTATCGGTGCGGCATGCTATCCGGAGGGACACGTTGAAAGCGTAAGCCTGGAGGAAGATCTGATCCATTTACGCGAGAAGGTGCAAAGCGGCGTCGATTTTCTGGTCACGCAGATGTTTTTCGAGAACAGATCGATGTATTCCTTTATGGACAGAGCCGCACAGAAGGGTATATCCGTACCGGTCACGGTCGGTATTATGCCGGTGATCTCATCGAAGTCCATTCGCAGAATGGTTGATCTTTCCGGAACTTCACTGACCCCGCGCCTGAATTCAATTCTCGAAAAATGGGGAGATGATCCCGATGCGATGATGCAGGCCGGCATTATTCACGCGTCCGAGCAGATCGTCGATTTAGTGAGTAACGGTATTCGCGGAATTCACATATACACGATGAATAAGCCCGAAGTAGCACAGGCGATATATAAAAATATCCGTTTTCTCATTCACTGATTAATCGCTTGCTGAAGGAGGTCCTTTCTTCTCAGCCGCGATTAATCGCTGTGTTACGATAGTTTGAGGCGAACGGAAAACATCGGAAATCATCCCTGTCTCAACAATTCTGCCTTCATCCATTACGGCAATCCGGTTGCAAACGGCACGGATTACCCGGAGGTCGTGCGATATAAACAGAAATGCGATACCCTTCTTTTGATTGATTTCCCAAATGAGTTTCAGAATTTGTGTCTGGACCGAAACATCGAGTGCGGAAACCGGTTCGTCCGCAACAATCAACGAAGGGGAGAGCATTAAGCTCATGCCCAACGCCACACGTTGCCGTTGCCCGCCGGAAAGCTGGTGCGGGTAATATCCGAGGTATTTTCTGGGCATACCGACATCATCCATCATGGTGAGCACCTTCTGCTTACGTTCGGTACGAGAATACAAGTGATTCACACGCAGAGGCTCTTCCAGGAGCCATCCGATTGTTTTATTCGGATTCAATGAATTGTACGGATCCTGGAAAACCAGTCCGACCGATACTTTTTTCTGTTTTTGCCCCTTGGAAAAATCGGAATAAAGCACTTCGTTCTGATAGATCTGACCGGATGTACCCGGAAGAAGGCCGGTGATCACGCGCGCCAAGGTTGTTTTCCCGCAACCGCTGGAACCTACAAGGCCCATGATTTCTCCCGGAAAAATTTTGAGCGAAACATCTGACAGTACGCTTATCTCTTCGTATTTACGCTTAAAGATGCCTCCGCCATAACCGGCATGAAGGTTTTGCGTACGAAGCAGCGGAACCATTCCGGGTAAGTCGATTGATGTGGGAGAAGCATTCCTGCGCTTTACGGTGAAGGATGCATCCCGAAGCAAAGCTACCGTATGAGGATGCTTGGGGGCATGAAGCAGCTCCCCGGGAGAGTCAATTTCGACGATGCGCTTGTTATGAAGTACCGCGATCCGGTCACAGAACGACTCGAGTAGCGTTAAGTCATGTGATATGAATAGTACAGATAAGTTAAAGCTCAAACTGATTCTTCGGAGCTGGTCCAGAATTTGTGCTTGTGTCACTGTATCCAGTGATGTTGTGGGTTCATCGGCAATCAGGAGTGCCGGTTTCAGAAGTAATGTTCCGGCGATCAGTGCGCGTTGCCTTTGGCCGCCGGACAGTTGATGCGGAAAAGAATGATAAATGCGTTCAGGATTATGGAAACCGATATTAGCGAGCATTTCCAGTATTCTTTCCTTGCACTGTGACTTGGAAGGACGGCCTTGTTCCGGATCTTTATGCGCTGTGATGACTTCAGTCAGATGATTTCCGATAGTCATCAGCGGATTCAGCGATGCGAGGGGCTCCTGAAAAATCATTCCGATCTTTTTGCCGAGGAGATGTCTGCGTTCGTTCGGGGAAATAGTAAGGAGATCTGTTCCCTGAAACATGATTTTGCCGCTTGTGATTTGGGCGACTTCGGGAAGAAGACCGGCAACAGCCAGAGCGGTCATTGTCTTTCCCGACCCCGAGTCTCCGACAATCCCGAGAATTTCACCCTCGCGAAGATCAAAAGACAGCTTCGAAAGCACCGAGTTTTTCGCGGTGGATCCGGACGGCGGGAAAGAGAGTGAAAGCGATTCGACCCGAAGCAGGGGATCGGGATTGTACTTCATGAGCGAGCACCTCCCGAACCGTATCGCAAGCTGATACCTTCACTCAGAAAGTACAGCCCGAGTACATAAATAATCAGGAAAACGGAGGGAAATACTATCGTCCAGGGAGCATACGTTATGAAACTGTGGGCATCTTTCAGCATTTTCCCCCAGCTGGTAAAGGGCGGCTGAACTCCGAGCCCGAGATAACTCATCCCCGCTTCTGCGAGTGCCATATTCGCCATGCCGACGACGATCGCCGGACTAAGCTGAGGCAGCAAGCCCGGAAATAAGTGAACAAATAAAAGTCTATAGGGCTTGACCCCGATCATAGATGCCTGCAGGATATACTCGCGGTCTTTTAATTGTCGGATTCCGGTCCGGATAACTCTTGCGTAACTCGGGGCAAATACAATTCCGAGCGCAAAAATGATGTTAAATACGCCCGGGCCCTGAATTGCTACAAAAACCAGCGCCAGCAAAATGCCCGGGAAGGCCATGATGGAGTCAGACATAAGCATCACGATATTGTCGACAATCCCGCCGACATATCCCGCGACGGAGCCCATAATCACACCCAAAAAAAGCGCAATGGCTATGCCCAGAATCGACACCATAACCGTGAGTTGAGAACCTCTGAATGTACGGCTGAGAACATCTCGTCCCAGATCATCGGTTCCGAACCAGTGGGAGGAGGAAGGAGCAGAAAGTTTCTCCGAAGCATTCACCGCGGTTGGGCTGTACGGCAGAAAGAAAAATGAATAAAGCAGAACAAACAGAATAATTCCGGCACAAAGATAGCCGACAATTAAATACTTTCTGTGTGTGGGAAGTCGATTTTCTTTTGCCATTCTTCTACCTACTTCAACCGGATTCGGGGGTCCACCAGACTGTGCAAGATATCGGACAGAAAATAAATCAGCACAATCATTGCGGCCAGATAAAGAACAATGCCCTGGGTGAGCGGAAAATCACGTCCGCTGATACCCATCAGCAGAAGACGCCCGATACCGGGTAAATTAAAAGTCTGTTCAACAATCAGACTGCCGCCGAGAATGTCGGAGGTAATGATGGAGAGGACCGTTATGATCGGGACCAAGGAATTGGGCACGATATGTCTAAGCATTACGTCCGTGTCAGATAGACCGTGACTCTTGGCTGTCCGGACATAGTCCTTTTGCTTTTCGGACAGAATTGAAGCCCTCAGAAATTTAACGGACATGGCAATCTTGGGGATCGCAATGGCCAAAGAAGGCACCAAGAGACACCCGATAAAACCAAAAAAACTTTCACTCATCGGAACATAGGTATTATCCAACACAATATTGAATGTTATTCCGAGGAACATAATCAGCAACAGGCCGATGACAAAAGGCGGAATTGCGAAAAAGACATGGCTGATCACAGAAATGATCTGGTCTATAATTTTGCCCGGGCGCCGGGATGCGAGCATTGCCAAAGGAAAAGAAAGAAGAATCGTCATCAGTAGTGAAATAACTGCCACAGCAAAGGTAACAGGTAATTTCTGCCAGATCAAGGAAGAGACGGGCTCATCAAAACTGACTGATTTCCCAAGATCCCCGGTCATTGCCCCCGCGAGCCAATCTGAGTAGCGGACGTGTAAAGGCCGGTTCAGGCCGAGCTCTTCCCGGAGTGCCTCAACCTTTGCTTCCGATGCCGTCGGGCCGAGCATAATACGCGCCGGATCTCCCGGTACGATCGAAAAAGCGGCAAAAGTGATCAAAGACACTAAAAAAAGTGTAACCAGCAACTGGCCGATTCTTTTAACAAAAAAACTCATAGCCCTCACAAATTACAGTCAGATGTTACGTCGAACACAAAACCTTGAGGCAAATGCTCTTTTGAAACGGTCGGGTCAGTTCAGTTATAATGCACGGTCGACATATCCTGAACATATATAGGATACACCACATAGCCGCTAATTTCTTTATTTACGGCAACAATATTTTGCGGATCCTGTAAATAAACCGATGCGCTGTCATTCAAAAGGAAAGTCTGTAAGTCCCTGTAAAGCTCGACCCGCTTGGTCTGATCCAGTTCAGTCGACACTTGGGAAAAAGTATCGTCAAATGCCGTATTGGCGTAATTGATGAAATTAGAGTCCGAATCAGAGACATAACGGCTCAGCACATCGCGCGGTGCATATTCGGAAGTCAGTGCAATCACCGTCGATTCATAATTTCTGCCCGTATATACGTCATTCAGCCATGTCGCCCAGTCCACGGATACGATGGAAATGTCAATCCCTACGCGGCTGAGCTGATCGGCGAGGATTTCCGCCGTCTTGACATGAATTTGATAATTGGAGGGAACTTTAATCGTTGCCGAGAATCCTTCCGGGTAGCCGGCTTCGGCCAGAAGAGACATCGCTTTCTCCTTGTCATACGCGAAGGAGCCATCCAAAGAAGTGTTGTAATAATCTCCCATTGCCGGTGACATTCCTGTCACAAGCTTGGTTCCGTCACCATCCATCAGAAGGGATATCAGCTCATCACGATCAACGGCATAATTCATTGCCTCGCGAACCTTCGGATTATCAAAAGGCTTCACAGCATTATTCAGCGCGAAAATCTGGACCATGTTCGTGTCGCCGGAAAGGATTTGGAACTTTTCCTTGAGCTGAGCAGCCTTGTCGGCGGTCAGGTAAGGGAAAATGTCGATGCTGCCGGATTGAAGCTCAAGAAAAGCCGCGTCAATATCAGCCGTAACTTTGAAGGTGACTTTATCCAGATAAGGGACGCCTTCCAGCCAGTAGGATTCATTCTTGGAAAGGACGACGGATTCTCCGACGCTGTATGAGATAAATTTAAAAGGTCCGGTACCGATCGGCGTCTTATTGATGTCCGCAACGGAAGCCGGAATAATTGCGGCATTAAAAAAAGCAATTAATTCGGCATCCGGATGGTTGAGCGTTACGGTAACTTCGTTCTCGCCGGTTTTCGTTACGCTCTTAACGTCCGCAAGCCCTCTCTTAAGGGGCAGGCCGTTGCTAAGTCCGGCAGCGCGGGACAACGAATATATCACATCTTCGGGAGTCATTTCTTCACCATTATGAAATGTGACCCCTTGGCGAATCGTAAAAACATACGATAACGCATCATCCGAAATCGTATAAGAGGTTGCCAGCGCGGGAACGAATTCGCCGGTAGCCGTGCACTTAACCAGACCTTCGAATATATTAAAAAGAATTTCCTCATCGCCTGCGGCTTCAACCGTATGCGGATCGAAAATCGCCGGTTCCTGCGTAATGCCGAGAACCACCTCTCCGCCGTACACAGATCCTTCCACGGACGAGCTTGCGGTGGGCTTACCGTTCTTTACGCATGAGGCACAAAGCATTATTCCGATCAAACCGCACATCACGGCTGACAAAACTCTTAAATAATGGGGGAAACGGTTGATTCCTGGGGCGAGATGGGGCGATTTCATATTGTACTCCTGTCCTGCGAAATAGGTGATGGTTTTAGTACATTCTATACGCAAAGCAAAAAAAATCAATAATTGAAGAGAAAAAGAACGAAAAGCGACATAACTGTTAGCGTTAGCAGATACAGAACGGTTGCCGGAACGAAAGAACGATTGCACTCACAATGATAAATCAACGACTCTTGATAACAATAGTATTATTACACAAAAATGCCGGATCGAATCGTTTTTTTGCAAAACCAGCTCTTGCTTATCAGCAAAAAAACGCAGCCGATTTAAAGCTTGATTAGTTGACTTCCCGTTTGCATGGCAAATTATAGATACACTAACTTAACAGAACAATAATAGTATCCGTATGACAAATACCGGGATCTCGAATACAATGATATTGTTACGGGAAATCGGTGTTCCGCTTGACCCTTCGGAGGAGAATACCGCACACGGACAAAGAGAGATTGGTATGGCGCACAACAAGGCTGCGAAATGGATTGGAACCCACAAGGGTATAGTTGCGCTCGTGGTGGCCGCAATGCTTGTCACAGCATTACTGACGGCCTTTGTATTGAGCGGCGCGTCGAATGATTTTTTAAACCTTGCCAAGAGCAAACTGGGATTAGACAGGCGATCGGGAACCAGTGTTTCTGAGGCTGCTGAAGAGAAGGATACCGCCATATCCACGGAAAAGCCTCCCGATTTTGCCGAACCATCGTCATCCGGAAGTGTTACAGAGTTTGACTCCTCTCCGGTGGTGCCGAGTGACCCGACGGAGCCCGCCGAAGCGGAATCTTCGACTGCCCCGACAGCGCAGATATCTTCTGAGGCGTTGACATCAGTGTCCTCTTCAACGGCTGCAACGACAACGAAACCAACAACATCGACTTCTGCGACCACAAAGAGTTCCCCGGCGACGACGTCAACAGCAGCGCCAACGACGGCCACCTCCGAACCGACAACTACGACCAGTATCAACATGGGCGATTTCAGCGGCTCGTTTAACAGCGGGAAGGCAGAGGATGTCCTTGCGCTTGTGAATGCGGCTCGCGAAGCGGAAGGATTATCGGCGCTTTCGTGGAGCTCTGCACTGGTGACGTCTGCCACTATCAGGGCGCCGGAAATCGTCGTCAAATGGTCACATACCCGGCCGGACGGAAATTTGTGGAGTACCGCTTTTTCATCCAATCCGGGTTCTATCGGCGAGAATATTGCAAAAGGATATTCTTCGTCACAAGGCGTATTTGACGGATGGATGGCATCTGAGGGACATAGAGAAAATATCCTGGATTCGGGATTTACAAAGATGGGCATCGCATGTTATTACTGCAACGGCATGTATTACTGGGTTCAGCATTTTTCGAGTTAATCGGCTGAACTGAATCGAAAGCAAAGTGTATATGAGAAAGTCAAAAACTGTATCATTCCGATGTATCAAAGGGGCTTGGGCGGTCGCAATCACAGCCGCCCTTATGTTGCTTTTAGCATCTTGCAGTAAAGCAGGGACGCAAATTTCGTCGGAGACCCATACCTCTTCGACGGGGGCCGTAACGACGATAGAACCGGCAGAACTATTCGGGAATTTCGACGAAGAATCGGCAGAAGAATTGATGACATCAATTAATGAGATCCGGACTCGGGAAGGATTGACTCCGTATGTGACGGATGAGGACATGATGGAGTGGGCACGGATTCGCGCAGCCGAAATAGTGATTAATTTCGGGCACACGCGTATAGACGGGTCATCCGTAATTAGCGCATACCCCGGCGATAGCGCGACGAAGTATGAGTCGGCTCTGGCGATGGGATATGAGAGTCCCCGGGATATCATGGAGGTTTTTCAATTGAGTGATAAGCAGAGAAGCAGAATGCTCAACGAGGAGTATACTTATATCGGCGCGGCGTGCCTTCATTACGGCGGATCACAATTTTGGACGGTGGTTTATCTTTTGCCGTAAAGCGGCTTGACGCAGACAGGTTGCGTGAATATTCTGATATTGCCGGTGCGGGGAAGATCCCCGGGCAAACGGCGGATAGGGGTTACAAATGGCGACATGCAGTTCTTGTGGGGCGAGTTCGATAAATTCAAAATTTTGTCCCGATTGCGGGATGAAAATACCGGAGGAAGAAGGCGGAGCCCCCGATCATGTGGTTGATACGAATGAAGCGGAGATAAACAAATTTATCCCTGCCAGAGGTTCCGACAACGAAGAGAATATATCCGGAGAGAGTCCTGCACAGTTCGCGGCGGATGTGGAACGAATCAAGAGCGAGTATGTTGGATTGCCGGATTCTTCCAATCAAACAATTTTTGCCGTAGTTAATTTTATCTTCGGGATATTGTTTTTTTGCGCCGGAGGAATCCTCTCTTTAATTTTTACAATTATAGCAGCGTATCACATTTCAAAAGCTGACAAGGCCACATCGCGTGAAGAAGCAGAGGATGCGCTCGGAGTAGCCAAGATGATGAATATCGTCGCTGTTATTGCACTTTTTCTTTGCTTTGCGGCATTGGCCATTCTCTTTTTAATGGGAAACTCTCTGTTTTGACAGAAGACAGCGCACATTATGGAGGAGTTAATTGATTCGTCTCTAAAAATCAATTACTTCGGGGTATTGACTATTATTAATCGTTTGTTCTTGATTTTTTGATAAGTTTACGTGTCTTCCAGCAGGTTTCGTTGTATAATTGATCATAATAATCTCAATGCAACTATTCAAAAATGAAGAGGTGGCATCTATGAAGAAATGTCCGGTATGTGGAGTAATGATGGGTGATAACGTAGCCCGTTGTTTTATGTGTAAGTATGATTTTCAGAAAGCTGCCAGAGAAGGCGAAGATGTAGCACGTAAGGAAGCTTCTGCATTTATTAAGAAGAATGAGGAAGAAGTCAGCACTCGCGTATCAGAGAAAAAAGCCGATGAAGAAAAGTTTATTCTGGAACTCAAAGAGCGTTACCAGAAAGAGATAGATGCCTTAACCCAGCAGTTCGAGGAAGAGAAAGTCAGGATCGAGTCCGATTATGTGGACGTAAAGAAGAGGGCACTCGAAGAGAAATCGAAATTGGAGAAAGAACTGAACGTCGTTCGCAAGCAGATCGAAGACGAGAAGAAGTCCATAGCGGACACCGAGGCCGAGGCGCAGAAAATTCTTGAAGAGTCCCGCAAAAAGGCGCTTGAAGAGCAGGAGGAAATTTTAAACGAAGCCCATGTACAGACCGAAAAGTTAGCGGTTCAGGTTCAGAGGGAATATAAGGAGGCCATGGCCAGAAAGCAGCAGATGCTTGAGGAGGCCAAGTTGGCAGAGGAAGTAGCCCTTAAAGCGCAGGAAGAGGCAAAGAAAGCGCTTGAGCTGAAAGCGCAAGCAGAGGAAGAAATCGATCAACTCAAGGCAGAGAAAGAAGAGCTCTTCGGCAAGCTTGACGCGGATAAGCAGGAGTCGGTTCGTCAGGCGCAGAAAGCAGCTGTTGAAGCTAAGAAAACAACTCTTTTAGCTGAGGAAGAGAAAATAGCTGAAGCGCAAAAGAGACATCAGGAGATTATCGAGCAATCGGAAGCGATTGCCAAGGAAATTGATCAGACACGAATGCAGGCGGAACAGGAGCTTGCTCTCTATATAGAAGAGGCAAAGAAAGCAATAGCTGAAACCGATAAGGCGAATGAAGAGCAAGCAAAACTTCAAGAGACCATTCGAGGCCTTAAGGACGAAATCAAGAAAATTCACGAAGAAAAAGAAGAGGCACTGAAGAACAAGCAACAGGCTGAGGAAGTGGCGGCTGCGACCATTGCAACCGCCAGTGAGATTAAGGAAAAGGTCGATCAGGAAATACAGGCTCTTCGCAATCAGGCTGAAACAGAAACAAATGCCCTTCGTGAGTTAACAGATAAAGAGACAACAGCGCTGCGCGAAACTACCGAGCAGGAGACAACGGCACTACGTGAAGCAACCGAACGGGACACCACCGAGCTTCGAGAGAAGACAGAGCGGGAGACCGCTGAACTTCGTGAGATTGCCGAACGGGAGACGACCGCTTTGCGCGAGTTGACACAGAAGGAAACCACCGAGCTTCGAGAAAAGACAGAGCGGGAGACCGCTGAACTTCGTGAGATCGCCGAGCGGGAGACGACCGCTTTGCGCGAGTTGGCACAAAAGGAAACCACCGAGCTCCGTGAAAAGACGGAGAAAGAAACCACTGAACTTCGCGAGAGAGTCGAGCGGGAATCCGAAGAAAAGCGGCAGAAGGCCGAACAGGATGCCATTACACTTCTCGGGGATTCTGAGCAAAGAAAGATTGAACTCGAAGAAGAAATCGCCCGACTCACTGAAGAGTATGAACAGGCTCGTGAAAAGGTCGAAGTTGAAGCGGTTGCGATTGCAGGGGAACTCGAACAGGCCAAGATAATTATCGAAGAATCCAAGTCAGCAATACACGATGCCGAGGTTGAGGCAGAAATCGTCATGTTCGAAGCAGAAAAGAGAGCTCTTGTGCTCAAGCAGATCGCAGTCAGCGAGAGTGAGAAAGGTCGTATGGAGAAATTGATTGAAGAGAAGGATAAGCAGATCGAAGAGATGAGTAAGGCAAAGGAAGTTGCCGAGAAGAAGGTAGTTGAGTTACAGAAGCAAATAGATCAGGCACAAGCCTCCATTGAGGATCTTCGATTGAGGATGGAGACGATCATTGCAACAGGTGTTCAGGGCGCGAATAGTTCGTCCGGTCCAATGGAGTATGCAGTTGAGCTGATTGCTCACACTGCGGCCGGCGAAATTGACGCGGCGATGATTGCCAAGACTCTTCAAGATCGTTCTTCGGATGGTTGGAAACTACATAGTATCATCAACGACGAGAGCAGCAAATCGCTTGCTTCAGTGGGCGGACCGGAGAATTTCTCGCTTAATGCGGGTGGTGCGATTAAAGAAGATCGAGTGGTAATGATTTTCGAGCGAGTGCTGAAGTAAGAATTACTGCGATAAAGAAATAATCAGCACCCTGTATTATTTGAAATTTGTGTGTTTGGGAATCATCACTCTTCTGCGGGTTTTCGTGGGGGAGTGATGATTTTTTGCGTTTGATTGCTTTACGGATGATTTATGGTGAACGAAAAAATAATTAATTATTTCAAGTCGTAGTGATTGCGTGAATGACTACAAGTCTGTATAATACAAATGAATAAAGAAAAACGAGGTGATTGATGTTATGAAAAAAACAGTTAGTCTGCTTCTGGCAATTATTATCACAGCGTCACTTTGCAGTTGCACCCGTCCCGGCAGTAAAGATAAATCAAGTCGTACAACCGATGATACTACCCTTCAAATAGAGACATCAAAAAAAGAAACAACAAGAAAGGAGACGACTCAGGCAACAGTTGAAACGAAAACACCGGTTACCGATGTGCTCACCTCGACAACGCTGGAAAATTATCCCGCCGTTGATGGATCCACGGCAACGATTCCTCTGGCCATCGGGCTGATACAGAAGATGACGGGATGCTCGGAGATTAAGGCTGAAGAGCATATTGATTTCAGTACTACGGATCCGAGCTACAAAGCGTTGGCGGAAGGGACCGCAGACCTGCTTCTTGTTTACGAGCCGTCACAGCCGACCGTAGATGAACTCGATGTCTTTAACACAATGGATGTGCGGGAGATCGGATTGGATGCGCTGGTCTTTATTGTCAATGAGGACAATCCGGTTGATTCCCTTACCGGCGATCAGATTCGCGGTATCTACAGCGGAGAAATTACCAACTGGAAGGAAGTCGGCGGAAATGATATAGAGATCGTTCCTTTTCAACGCCCTGTATTAAGCGGAAGTCAGACGCTGATGTTGAATCTTATGATGAAAGAGACAGCGATCATGACGCCTGAAACAGAGGTTCTGGTCTCATCCTCTATGGGAGACATCATTGAAGACATCGCCGCATACAATAACAGTGCCAATGCGATCGGGTATTCGGTTTATTACTATGCCAAAAATATGTATACCCAACCCGGTTTGAAGTTCATTGCCGTAGATGATGTAAAGCCCTCCAATACGACAATCAATAGCCGCGAATACGGGTATGTTAACCCGTTCTACGGAATTATTCCCCTTGATGCGGATCCGCGGGCAGAAGCGATCCTGGACTGGCTTTTGACGGAAGACGGGCAAAAGCTGATTGAGGACTGCGGGTATGTTCCGATCAGAAAAATGGACTGATCGCGGAGGAGAATGTAATGAAGAACAAGCGAATCTTAATGATTGCATCGGCGGCTGTCATCGTACTTGCAGGACTCTCTGCCATCTTTTTCATGAATAGAGATACGCCCGCCGCGGAAAAAATAACAGCCGTATCTTCAGAGACGGCTGTTTACCAGGAACCGACATCTAAACCGACAGCCACACCGACACCTAAACCGACAGGCAAGCCAACACCGACTCCTTCGCCTTCTCCCGAACCTTCATCTGTTTACATTCCCGGAGAAGAGTTGCCGGACGGACGTCTGTTCGATGAAAAGTACTATGCGGTGTTACCGGGCGAAGGTGCTTACTATAACGTATTTAATTGCTATGGGGAAATGATTGATAGTTTCTTTTTTGATACAGGGTATGGAGATGAGCCGATCGGACTGCTAACCGAAGAAGAACTTTCTTTATATCATCGACTCAATTCGGAAAAGGTTAAGCTGATCAAGTTTACGGATCAGGAGTATAGCCACTCCGATTTGATCAGTTATGAGAACGGATTCTACCAAATGTGGTATGGAGAGAGCTCTTTGAAAGCAGTCCTCTACAATAAAGACGGCAAGCATATTCGGACGCTTTCTTTTGATAATGAACCCGATCAGTTCTGGGCAAATTTAGATATTATATGCCATGGAGAGGAGACGGTGGTCGTATGCTGGTCACAGCCCGGAGATTGGGATGGATTCCTTAATGACACGACAACCACTGTATTCTTTATCAGCCGGGATGGAACTATTAGCGATAAGATCGAAGTAGAGCGTCCTAATTTTATACTAATCGGCCGGAAATATATCAGCACGGATGATGACACGATATCCGATTTGAACGGAAACATTCTTATGAAAGATGTTTCCTACCTTCACATGTTCTCCACGAGAATCGGGTATGGGGACTCTCCATATGAAGTCGTAATTTCTGATTATTTTATAAAGGACGGAGTTGTTTTTGATTCGTCTCTTCGTCCGGTAGCAAAAAACACGACGCTGCCGGACGGCAATCTAATATATGATTTGGAATACGATGTTTCGGGAATACCGTGCAAAGCGGTGTACGATAAATGCGGAAATGATTTCGATTGGCCTTATGATATTTCGCAACTCACCGCGATAGGCTTCAAGGATCAGCAAGTCGGAGTGAAGACCGCTCATGGCGAGTACGTAATTGATCTTGAGGACGGGCAGAAGTTTTGCGGCATTAATCAGTTCGGATATCTGCTATATGATGAGTATCACAACACCATCCAAATTGCTTCTCTTGAAACAAGGAAAGTACTGTGCTCAATCAACGCGGAGCCTCCGTATTCAATACCGGACGATTACTTTGTTCTGGGGACAAACACCATTGCTAACGGTGAAAATGTCCGGGATTGGTTCATATATGACAAGGAGGGAAACCGGCGCTATGAAGTGGCTTATTTTTTTCCTGAGGAGATCATGCCGGGAGAGTACATACTCTTATACCGGGGTCCCTATGTCGGTATCGCCGACTTGAACGGGGAATGGATTCTGAAGACCCTCACCTGGGAAATGAAAAGGGATGCGGCGGAAGTCGAAGCTTACTATTAAGTGAGCGGTGTATCCCCTCATTCCTATATCTGCGTTTTTTCCAAATCAAGTTTCGTGTCAGAAGTCGGATAAACGGCTTGGAAAGCCATGGCAAAAGAACGAAAAGAGAGCTCTATTCACAGTTATTTTTGTGGATATTGTTTAACCCGCATAGTATAATGCCAATATTAGCTTATCCAAGGAGGACAGATTCATGATCAATTATCCGGCTGACAAGATCCGCAATATCACCTTGTTGGGACATGGCGGATCCGGAAAAACGGCACTTGCCGAGGCGATGTTGTTCTGCTCCAAGGCAATCGATCGTCTGGGCAAATCTGTGGACGGGAACACAACCATGGACTTTGATCCGGAAGAGATCAAACGTCAAATTTCAATCAACACGACCATTGCCGCATGTGAATGGAAAAATACCAAGATGAATATCATCGACACTCCCGGCGACTTTGATTTTTTAGGAGAGACAATGGCGGGCATTCGGGTTGCGGACAGCGCAATCGTGGTTATCAGTGCCAAGGGCGGAACTTCTGTCGGTACCGAGAAAGCCATCCGCCTGTTAAATAAGCGGAATGTTCCTTTCTTGTTTTTTATGAACCGGATGGACGAACCGAATGCTGATTTCGAGGCTGTTTCCAGTCGTATGCGCGAGAATTACGGAGTGAGCGTCATCCCGCTTTCTCTGCCGATTATATCCGGTGACAAGCTGACCGGTATTGTAGATGTAATGAATAAGCGCGCATTTTCGATTGACGCGAATACAGGCGCCACGAAAGAAATGCCGTTGCCGGAGGAATTTTCCGAGCGTGTCGCGAAAATCCACGAGTCGGTCAACGAAGTCGTCGCCGAAAGCGACGAGGAGTTGATGGAGAAATATTTTTCCGGTGAGCCATTCACCGAAGATGAATTCAGAAGAGGCGTGCATGCCGGTTTCCGTGACGGAAGTCTTCATCCGATCTATGTCGGTTCCGCTCTCCGCAACTGGGGTGTTGAGTTCCTGATGAACTGCATATCCAAAGATACTCCGGCAGCCGGTGAGAAAACCGTCATCAAGGCAACCAAGCCGGACGGTGAAGCAATTGATATTACGAGCGCTGAAAAAGAGCCGTTATCCGCTTTTGTATTCAAAACAATTGCGGACCCGTTTGTAGGACGCATCAGTCTTTTCCGCGTATATTCAGGCGTTCTGAAGGGAAACAGCTCGATTTATAACGTCAACAAAGAGAAAGAAGAGAGAATCGGCGGCTTGTTCTATATGGTCGGTAAGAAACAGATTCCTACGGATCAGGTCGGTGTCGGAGACATCGGTGCTGTCGCGAAGCTGGTTCTTACTCAAACCAATGATACCCTTACCGATAAGCAACGCCCGGTACTTCTGCCGAAAATCAATTTCCCGACGCCGTGTCTTACCATGGGTATTGTTCCCAAGGTCAAGGGTGACGAAGATAAGATTATGTCAGGCCTCCATAAGCTTTCGGACGAGGATCCGGTTTTCACGGTCATTAACGACGCAGAAACCAGACAGATGGTTATTTCCGGTCTCGGAGAACAGGAAATCAACGTGTTACGGAGCAAGCTGAAAAGCAAGTTCAATGTGGATGCGGAGCTTGAGACACCGAGGGTGCCCTATCGCGAAGCCATTCGCAAGAAAGTGAAGGTTCAGGGCAAGCACAAGAAGCAATCCGGCGGACATGGACAATACGGAGACGTATGGATCGAATTCGAGCCGGTTGATTCTCAGACGTTGGTTTTCGAGGAGAATGTTTTCGGAGGATCTGTCCCCAAGAACTTCTTCCCGGCTGTCGAAAAAGGTCTGCAGGAAGCGGTTAACCGCGGTGTTTTGGCCGGTTTCCCGGTTGTAAATCTCAAGGCAACCCTGGTTGACGGTTCATACCATGATGTTGACTCATCTGAAATGGCTTTCAAAATCGCGGCTCATCTGGCGTTCAAAGCGGGACTTCTCCAGGCCGGCCCGATTCTTTTGGAGCCGATCAGTGCGGTGACCGTGCATATCCCGGAAGACAAGCAGGGCGATATCATGGGTGACATGAATAAGAGACGCGGACGGATTATGGGCATCGATGCCGATGAGGACGGATCCGTTATTTCGTGCGAAGTTCCGACTGCCGAGATGGCCTCGTATGCGACAGATTTGAAATCAATGACACAGGGTCGCGGATGGTATACCATACAGCATGCTCGCTATGAGCAGGCACCTTCTGAGGTCGCCGCGAAAGTCGTGGAAGAAAGAAAGGCATTATTGGAAGAAGAGGAATAACCTCTGTTTACAGTTCAAACATAAAAAGAACCCCGGACGACGCATGGGCGGCCGGGGTTCTTTTTGATTCGGTTAACGATCTTACGGCGCTATCGAAAATATGATTGCATTTTGATCATTCGGAAAGGAAGCCAGCGGCGTCAGGTTTTCCAGGAAGAACTCTCCGTTAAAAATGTATTCGCCGGCGCCGTTCATATAGCCGTAGAGTTCCGGATCAAAGAGGAAATAGTCAATATTTTCCGCGGCACATGTCGCACGGAAGAGCTCGATATCATTTCCGCATCCTGTCAGGAGGTATTCATACGTCTTGAGCCGGGAATCGGTATCGTGACCTGCGGACCAGGCGTAATATGGCCAGCCGTAGAAAGTCATTCTTCCGGAAAGGAAAAACGTATTGATATACCAGTCCTTCGTAAGAAATACTGCTTTTCCGGGGGTGTTATTCTCAATCCATTCAACCATTTCCGATTTGACCCGAAGTTGAACCGAATTCTTGTTCAGATTTCTGAAAGTAAACCACTCGCTGATACCTGTGCCGAGCATGAGTAAAACGATTACGGCAGCCAACAGGGCGCTTCCGATCTGGCTGACAAAGTAAGCAGCAGGGGAGACCAAAGCCGGAGCAGAAGCCGCCGTTTCATTATAGAGGACTTCCTTTCGGTTCCGGCGGAAACGAAGCGGAAGACAGAACAGGTAGGATAGAAACCCTGCGATAAAGATATCGAAGAGCAGGATGCTGAATTGGATGAATTTGTGGTTTGCGAGCATTTCTCTGGATACTTGCGCGAAAAAAGAGAAGATTAGAGGTAGTGAAAAAGCAAGGATAAGAAAGGCACGGTACTTGTTCTTCTTCTTGACGGTTTCATAGATCAGGAGACCGATAAAGAGAAGCACGGGAATTATGATCGCCAGTCCGGCCATTTTTACAAGATACAAAGCGATATTCGGAAGCGTCGGCTTTTCAACAATAAAGCCGAACACACGCTTCAGAGATACAACATTGTTAACATCGCCGGAAAGCAAGAAGGCCTGGAGAACAGATGAGGCGGTTGCCATGATCGCGATCACGGCATAAGTGAGGCGATTCTCGGAAAACAGCGCCATGCCAAAAAGGACAATCAATGTTGCGATCAAGGCCGCGCCATGGAAAAAAGGCGCCGTAACTGCAATCACCGCAGCAACGACGGCAAGTGAGTATGGGTGTAAAGGGTCATTTCGCCTTGGCAGCCAGGCTTCACGCGAAACAAAAAAATGCTTAATTTTCATTTTAATGCCGTTAGCCTTGCTCAGATGCAGAAACATCCTTCGAACATGCGGAATGAAAAGGATAATAAGAATGATCATAAAGGATACGCCGAGCATCAGATGACGTTGGTTGGCATACACATTAACTGCCCAAAGTCCCCAGTCATCCCGGGGGATCAGATAGTACCAGGAAGTTTGATTTGATATCGCGCGCAGCGACCCTTCAAGACTTGCGCCGGGCAAAGAAAGCAAGCCTTTCATCTGGTAAATGATGTTAAGACCACTGCGGAAAAAGACCAGGAAAGGAATAATCAGAAAAGCCAATCGCCGCCCGGACAGAAGGACGGCAAGCAATCCGAGAAGAACAATCGCAGCGACCATGACCAGAATAGACGGCAAGTTGATTGCCCAGTCCAGAGGAAGACCGAGAGTATTCAGATTTCCGCATAGGAAGTAGAAGAAAAAATGATATTGGATGTTGTCACCCGGGAAATGAGGGTACTCCGTAGGAAAGTTACTTCCTTGGGAGAAAGACGACGTAATCGCGATGTGCGGAGCGAAATCGCTGGCGACCGTCGGTCCGACATTCAGAAGGCCGCGCTGGATATTGAATGTGTAGAAGCAAATATATGCGGCAGCGCCGATGACCGCAAGTATTGTCAACGAGAAAAGAATGATGGAAAGAGGCTTACGATTAAATTGAGGAAGGCTTATTTTTTTGGAATCAACATTGAAGCGAGCAATTGCTTTCTTTTCTTCACTCAGCTTTCGATTTCGAAAGTAACATTTCTGCCAGAAAAAACTTGCAAGATATGCGAAAATGCATAATGACAAAATATTGGAAGGATAAAGGACATGCATTTCCTTAGGAATAAAGGAATGGATGGCAAGCGCAATATAATAGGTCACGGCCGTTATGCTCAGTATTCCTACGATAAACCCTGCCGGCAGAAGGAAAAGCAAAGAAGGGACTTTTGAAAGGGTCTCTTGCTTTGAAGCAACGCCGACGTAAAGACGGCGGACATCCGGAATGAGAAGCCGAAGCAACTGAACTCCGAAAAACAAGCAAACAAGCAGATAAACGATTCCGAACATTCAGGTGCCCTCCTTGTCACGGGACGTTGATTTCTGATTTGATTTGGCAGCGGCGGCTTGGGTGTCCTCCGAGACAATATAGCGCGGCCTGTTCTTGACCTCGTCAAAGACTTGAGCAATATAAGTTCCGATCAGTCCGAGACTGATCATCAAACAGGCGCCCACCGCAAGCACCGCGATAATCACGGTCGTAAAACCGTCTTGGGCACGGTTTGTAAAGTAATTAAAAAGAGTCTGTGCCAATAAAACAACCGTGCCGATCATAAAGAATGCGCCGATCAGTGAAATCAGGTGTAACGGAATGGAAGAAAATGAAGTAACCGCATTCACAGAAAGGCCGATCAGGCTTTTAAACTTCCAACGGGACTTACCGGTTTGACGAGCGGCAACTTCAAACGGAAAGGTGACTCTCCGGAAACCAAGCCAAGCGGAGAGACCTCTGAAAAAGGTATTATGTTCCGTAAGGGTGCGCCATTTAAGCACAACTTTTCGGTCAAGAAGCTTGAAATCGGAAGCGTTCGATAGTTCAAATCCGGATACTCTCCGGAACAACCCGTAAAAAATCTTCGCATTCAGCTTGGAGAAAAAGCTTTCTTTTCCGCGACTCGACTTGACTCCTTCAACAATCTCAAAGCCTTCATCCCTCCATAACCGAATCATTTCCGGGATATGTTCCGGAGGATGCTGAAGATCGCCGTCCATAAGAATAACAGCGTCCGCGTCTGCCGCGTCCAGACCGGCGCAGATAGCGGCTTCCTTGCCGAAATTTCTCGAAAACCGAAGACCGCGAATCTTGCCCGGATGCAATTCCGCAGCTGTTGATATTGCTTCCCATGTCCGGTCAGTAGATCCGTCATCCAAAAACAGAAGTGAGTACTCAATGCGTAAAGTGTCAAGGAGAGGAATCATCCGATCCACCGTTATGGGGATCTGCTGCTCCTCATTATAAAAGGGCATCAGAACAATCAGATTCATACCTGCCTCCATCACTTTCCATGCAAATTTATACACAATAATCTTAACATAGCGAGCAGATAGAAAGACTACTCTTCGATTACAATTCATAGTCGGATTGTTTCAGTTTGGGCCGAAAGAGGCCGTCCCGCATGAATCGGTGTCGAAATCCGGTCATTCGTGTGGTAATATTTAGTGTGCTAACTTCAAGAATCGACGGAGGTTTGTTGCAAATGAAAATAGTTGTTTTAGCCGGAGGACTCAGTCCGGAGCGAGACGTATCCCTTACATCCGGGAGCCTTATCGCCAATGCTTTAATGGATAAAGGACATGATGTTGTCATGGCCGATGTATACGAGGGACTGATGCTTCCCGATAACATCGACGATGTTTTTCATAAACCGGCCGACGTATTCCGGTATAAATTCGAAGTCCCTGCTGTTGCGCCTGACTTAAACGAACTGATCGCAAAAAATAACGGGCAGCAGGCATTGATCGGTCAAAACATTCTCGCTCTTTGCATGGCAGCCGACGTCGTTTTTATCGCGCTTCACGGAGCCATGGGGGAAAACGGCCAACTTCAGGCCGTACTGGAGTGCTTCAACATCCGCTACACCGGATCGGACTATTGCGGGAGTCTTCTTGCGATGGATAAGGATTTGTCTAAGAAATTAATCCGTTTAAGCGGAGTTCCTACCGCGGATTGGCTTCTCGTGGATGAGAGTGAAGAATCCCTGAAAAAAGTTCGGGAGACTGTCGGCTTTCCGTGTGTGATCAAGCCGGTTCATTGCGGCTCAAGCGTCGGCGTCTCTATGGTTGAGAAAGAAGAGGATTTAGCAGACGCAGTTCGCGCAGCCGTTGTGTTTGAACCGCAGGTTCTTGCCGAAAAGAAAATTATCGGACGTGAGTTTTCCGTCGGAGTGATGGAAGGATCTGCTCTTCCGCCGATTGAAATCATTCCGCTTCAGGGATTCTATGACTATAAAAATAAATATCAAAAGGGCCTTTCCAAGGAAGTGTGCCCGGCCGACCTTGACGCGCAACAGACAAAAAAACTGGGAGACTATGCAGTAGCGGTGCACGCAGCGCTCCGTCTCGGCAGTTATTCACGAGTTGATTTTATTTTGGATGAGGCAGGGGAATTTTACTGCCTTGAAGCCAATACGCTCCCGGGTATGACGCCGACGAGCCTTCTTCCGCAGGAAGCGGAGCAAACCGGACTCAGTTACGGCGATCTCTGTGACAAGATCGTTCAAATGGCCTTATGAAAATCGCCGTCATCGGAGCCGGTCCCGCCGGATTGACAGCCGCGGCCGCCGCAGCCCGGCGAGGAGCGCATGTCGTGCTTTTCGAAAAAAATCCCAAGCCGGGGCGCAAGCTTCTTCTGACCGGAAACGGCCGGTGTAATGTGACCAATCTTTCCCCCGTCGATGACTATCCCGAACACTATTTCGGCAACGGAAAATTCCTTTATAAAGCACTGCATTCATTCGGCCCGGGAGACATCGCGGAAATTCTCCTCGAGAGCAACATCAAGCTGCGCGCGGAGTCCGACGGACGTGCTTTTCCCGAGAGCGGGAGATCCAAAGATATTCTGGATGCACTGGTATCGCGTGCTGATCGGCTGGGGGTTCGCTTTCGCGAAACGTCCGGTATTGTCGATTTGCGAAAAAACCGTGCGGGCAGGATCTCAAAAGCGGTTACGCTTTCGGAAAGCTTGGATATAGATGCCTGCATCCTTTGTACGGGAGGATCGTCTTATCCGATTACCGGGTCCTCCGGGGACGGATATCTGCTCGCCGCAAGGCTGGGGCATACGATTGTACCCCCGCGCCCGGCGTTGGCACCCGTGGAAACGGATCCGGTTGAGATTGCATCGCTTCAGGGCGTCAGCCTTCATGGAACGGGTGTCCGGATTATGCAGAGCGGAAATTGCATGGGCAAGTCGGTCGGCGATGTGCTTTTCACACATTTCGGGCTATCCGGACCGGCAGTTTTGAATGTTTCCCGTTATCTTCCCGCCAATGAGTCAGACTATGACGGAAGCGTTTGCATTGAACTGGACTTGTGGCCGGATATACCGGAAGATGAAGCAAGATTAAGACTGCTGGCAATCATAGCGGAACATCAAAATTCGAAACTTTCAGGGGTACTTAAGGTATTCTGGCCGGAAACAGTCATTACGTTTCTGCTTAAGAAGGCCTCCATCCCCGGGGACGTATATTGCCGGGATTTTGAAAAAGAACAACGGAAACGCTTGTTGAGGGTGATTAAGCAACTGTCGCTTCGCGTTCGCAGGGCACCGCTATTCTCGGATGCGATGGTAACAGCCGGCGGAGTGAGCCTAAGGGAAGTGGACCCCCGGACGATGCAATCCAAAATTATTCCGGGACTCTTTTTCGCGGGAGAGGTGCTCGACATCGACGGAAAAACCGGAGGATACAATCTTCAGGCAGCCTTCTCGACGGGATATCTTGCCGGGATTTCTGCGGCTTCGGAGATTGCGAACTTATCATAAGGGAGCTCCGGTAATCGAAGCTTTTAAAAGTACTTATCAGGATTCGCTGCGGGAACAGGAAATTTAAGTGCCGGATTTTTCCAAAATCAGGCGCTCGTTTTTTGAGAATCATGTATAATTATTAGGATGTGTTTCGGAGGTGTCACCATGAAAAGGCAAGATTATATATCCTGGGACGAGTACTTTATGGGCATTGCTCTTCTCTCCGCACGCCGGAGTAAAGATCCCGGGACGCAGGTCGGTGCCTGTATTATCAGTCCCGAAAAGAGAATCCTGACCGTCGGATATAACGGAATGCCCAGTGGCTGTTCCGATGATGAGTTTCCCTGGGAGCGAGAGGGCGATCCGTTGGATACCAAGTATCTTTACGTATGTCACGCGGAAATGAACGCAATCCTCAACAGCGGACACAGTGATCTTCGCGGCAGTACGGTTTATACCACCCTTTTTCCGTGCGCCGAATGCACCAAGGCAATGATCCAAAAGGGCGTAAAAGAAGTCATATATCTGTCAGATAAGTACTCGGGAGAGGATCTTTTTGTGGCAGCAAGAAGAATGATGGAAGCAGCGGGACTCAAATACCGTGCGTATCAATTGAGCGGACGCGAACTGAACATCACTGTATAAAAGCGGAGGCAAAGATGGAACTGATTGTTGAGAACATGAGCAAGAGCTTTCAAACCAAAAAGGCTGTCGACCGGATCAGCTTTGAAATGAATAATCCCGGGGTTTTCGGCCTGATCGGTACGAACGGTGCCGGCAAGACCACGACCATTCGCATGATGCTCGGAATCATCGGGAAAGATGAGGGCAGTGCGAAATGGAACGGGAAGCCGATCTCCCGTGAGACACTTAACTTCGGGTATATGCCGGAAGAGCGTGGTATTTATACAAAGAGTAAAGTCATCGATCAGCTGATTTACTTCGGAATGCTCCGTGGAATGAATCACCCGGACGCGAAAGCGTCCGCACTCAAATTGATGGATCGGCTCGGGGTGACTGAGTATAAGGACATGATTGCCGAAAAGGTATCCAAGGGAAATCAGCAAAAAATTCAATTGATCGCGACGCTGATTCACAATCCGGACCTGATCATTCTTGACGAACCCTTCAGCGGATTGGATCCCGTAAATACGGAGCTTCTTTCGAAACTGATTCTCGACCTGGTCAGCGAAGGAAAGTACATCGTAATGAGCAGTCATCAGATGGCAACCGTCGAGGATTTCTGCTCGGATTTGATTATGCTTCATCACGGGCAGACCATTCTCAAGGGAAACCTGATGAAAATAAAAGCCGGTTACGGACATACTAATCTTTTGGTTCGAACCGACAAGGATATATCGGAACTCGCGCAGAAGTGCGGGCTTACGGTTCTTGCCAAACGCGCCGACGAGTCCGAGTTCAAAATGAACGGAGAGCAAAGTGCCGAATCTTTTTTGAAGGCAATGGTCAATAGCGGAATCTACCCGGTTAAGTACGAGATCCGGGAACCTTCCCTCCACGAAATATTTCTTGAAAAGGCAGGTACACCGGCATGAAGCAAATACTGACGGTTTTTAAGTTTACGTTCCGCGAAGCTGCGAAGAAGAAAGCATTTATTATTACGACGGTGATCATCATGGCGCTCGTCCTGATCATGTGCTTCATCCCGAGAATCGTAGATTCCTTCAAGGGCGACACTAAGAAAGAAGCTGCCGATAAGACCTGCTATTTTATGGATCAATCTCAATTGATCCCCGGTGCTAAAGAACTGCTTTCCGCAACGTACGCAAACATCGAATTTGTGGACGGCGATCCGTCACAGGAAGCTGCTTATCGTGATGAAATCAAGGAAGACGCTAATAAAACATTGATTATCATATCGGAAGAGAACGGGGCCCCGGCGATCAAAGTCGTATCAAAAAACTTTCTGTCGTCGGTATCGTCTTCGGAAATCGCGGATTTACTGAGCCCGATTTTCGCGGCGAATGTAATGAAGGCCCAGGGAGTCACGGATGAAATGATCGCTGTTTCCCAGGCCATACTTCCCAACTCCAATGAAATGGTCGGAAAAATGGATTTCAGCGGGTATGTTCTGGGAATTGCGCTACTGATGCTGATGTTTTTCGCGATTTACTATTACGGGTACGGTGTATCCATGTCGGTAGCCAACGAGAAAGCCTCCCGCGTCATGGAAACCTTAATTGTTTCCGCGAAACCGTCGCACGTTCTCATCGGAAAATGTCTGGCGATGGGCGCGCTCGGTCTTGCTCAGTTGTCGTCTTTTCTTCTGGTCGGAGCGATCGGTTATCAGTTGTTCGTCCCCAAAGGGTACCTGATCATGGGAATGCCCTTGAGTCTTTCGGCATTCACACTGTCATCCGCTATTCTCGTCCTGACTTACTTCATATTCGGTTATTTGCTTTACGCTTTGATGAATGCGGTCTGCGGTGCGGTCGTCGATAAGATTGAGGACTTGAATTCCGCGATGATGCCGGTCATGTTTATCTCGTTGATTTCGTTTTATGTCGGATATTTCACCGCGCTGACTGATGTTGGTGGTCTGATGACCAAAATCGCAATCTATGTACCGTTTTGTTCTCCGTTTGTCGTTCCCTTTAAACTGCTTAACGGCGACATGGCCGCCGGCGATCTGGCAATCTCGCTTGTGCTTCTGGTTATCGCGATTCTTGTTGTCGGATGGATTTCAATCCGCCTGTATACCGCGTCGGTGCTGCATTACGGGAAAAGAATGAAGCTTAAGGAGCTTTATAAGACCAAGAACTGATCATCATTTTTCCGCATGAAAAAGACCTCTCAGGCTTCAAAGCCGGAGAGGTCTTTTTGCTATAATCTCCTCTTTTCCCAGGAAAGCGGAAGTTTTGGCGGTAAAATCACGGCTTCGTCATGCATCAGTTCTTTGGATTTGAAAATCCACATCAGTCCGATGACGGCAAAAAACAGAAGCCAGATTTCGACAAACCAAATGGATACGATTCCTTGCTGAAACAGTGCTCCGGGGATATCCAGTACGGTATGAATAAGGACAGCCAGAAAAAAGAAAGCATACCTGCCCTTTTGAATTGCATAAAGGACAAGCAGGGAAAGTGCGATTTGGAGTATGAACGCAAGCGCCCGCTCAATACCGGCAAGAAAATAACGCGAAGGCTCCGTAGCGATGAATTGCGCGATTAGTTCGTCGAGCTGAACGGCCTCAGCCTCGGACAACCCTTCGTATAGTCCTTGTATGGTCCCTGTGTTAATCATGCTGGCAATCGTCAGATTACCGATACTCGTGACGGTGAGTAATAACCAGGACTCGATTCCTCCGTGTCCGATACCGTAAGCGATGCCATGCTTCCGCTCATGATTGGACGAAATGACTATTTTGAAAGCGACAAGCCGTCCGACCTCTTCAAAAATCCCGGCGGCAAGAGCACTGTATAGTGCATATAGCCCCGGCGAACCATTCAATAATTTGGAAACGGGCGACGGCACCTCGAGCGCAAAGTGGTGCATAATCTGCTCGAGAATCAGCACAAACATGATAAAGATCGCAACACCGGCAATAACCGTCTTCACGCCGACATGTGTCTTTCTCAAATAGAAAATGCAAAAAACCAGCGGCACCAGAAAACTGACAAGAAGACTAAAGACAATTCCGGCAGTAGACGCGTTGCTGATCATTTTTTACCTCCGCTAAATCAATTCATTTTCAAGTTAATTCAGCCGGGTATCTTTGTCAACAAAAAGCGCTATTGACATTAGTTCGGTACTGTTTTATAATCACTACCATAGAAAGAACATTAGTGAAGGAGGAACCAAAATGAATGTACAGTTTAAAAAAGGCGTGCTTGATCTTTGTGTTCTTTCCATGCTGAAAGACAGCGACCAATACGGGTATGAGCTGGCAAATACGCTTTCGGAACTGATACAGATTTCGGACGGGACAGTTTATCCGATCCTGCGGAAGCTTGCAATGGATGGCATGGTAACAACATATCTTCAAGAATCGCAGAGCGGTCCGCCCAGGAAGTACTATAAGCTTACAGGGCTTGGCCGCAAAACACTTACCGCGTTACTTGAGGAGTGGCTGATGTTTTCAAGAAGCGTCAATCAGATCGTGGGGGGTGAGGGCAAATGACCAGAGAAGAATATATTGCAGCACTCAAAAAGCAACTCAGCGTTTTGAGCGAGTCAGAAGTGACGGATATTTGCGGTGATTTTGAGGAACACTTCTCGATCGGTTTGTCACAGGGGAAAACCGAACACGAAATTTCTGCTGAACTTGGAGACCCCAAGACGGTGGCAGATACCTATCTCAGTGACAATATGGACGCGACTTCCGGATATAAGGTAACAGCACAAAGCAACGAAGCAATATCCCGCAAAATTAATCAGGCAAATGCGACAAGCGGAAAGTCCCCGGATGACTTATTCGGAGCCAGATTGTTTGTTGTCCTGTTCAATCTTCTGTTTATGGTTTGGGTGGCGCTCACGGTTTACGGGACACTCATCGGTTTCTGGGCGGTTACCATAGGATTCATAGCAGCCGCTATCGGAATGCTGGCAGCAATCGCGATTGCACCGGTCATTGCCGCGGGACTGGTGGTAGGCGCCCTGGCTATGATTTGTTTTGCTCTATGTTCGGGAGTGATCAACTTTTTCCTGACCCGATGGACCGCGATCGGAACCAAAACGTACATCGAGTGGAACAAGAAGCTTTATAATGAGGGATTTTGATCGGAGGTGAAAGACATGAAAAAAGCAACAAAAGTTCTGATCATCATAGCAGTGGTCAGCCTTGTTCTTGGAACGATTCTTTCGATCGTATCCCTTCTGTTGATGAAAGATGCTGCTTGGGAAAAGATCAAGGAAGTTTTTAGGGGGAACGAGATTACATGGGAAGTCCCCGATTGGATAAGACACGAAGATAAGGATAAAGAGGATGTGCATGTGGAGGGGCCATTTTTCGAAGTGGACGTCCGGGGAGAAGATGTGTACGTTCATTTCTTCGGACTCACGGTCGAAGTTGAAGATGGGCAGGGCAGAGCTTATGCGGGTGATCGGGAAGAAACGTCGGTGACGGTCACTTCCGATCCATATGCGACCGAAACAAGTGCAGATTAGAGTTGATTCCATCATAAGCCCCACCCCACATAAACCGCGTGATCTGCATTTAGCAGGCACGCGGTTTTCATTATGTCCGGATGTGTTCGGGTATCAGATTCTCAGGTATCCCGGTATCAACAAGTGAATTTTATGCCTGTCCATCGGCCAATTTATTCCCCAAAGCATGTGCCATCAAGGAAGGCCTCTATTTACAAAAAGACAGTAACGGTTTCCGATGTTTCCATCGTGGCGGCTGTAGTGGAAGATGTCGTTGCAACCGGAGTCGTCTCCGTTGCTTTGGCCGTTTGAATCTGCTTCATATATAAAAACAGAAGAAAGAACAATATAAACGCAATCACCAGAATGATTACCGGATAAAGGATCATTTTTTTGGCGTTATCGTCCACGGAGCCCTCCAAGTCGTCATTGATTTAACCAATTATACCATTGCCTTTGACGGTTATACAATTCGAACACCGGTCATAAAAAAGAGGTCGTTATCCGGCGACCTCCTCAGTTTTTTCACTTACTTATCACCGGCTCCGGTCAGCCGGCCCGGTCCTTTTTTTTAAAGACACCTATACCGGGCTTCTCCGGCTCCCGGTTCTTTCGCAGCTCCTGCATTACACGTTCGTTCATCTTATAGTGCTCGTCACAAGCAACGGGGTCTTTGAAAAGCTCACGATCGGATTTCAGTTTTAACTGGGTATTCATGTAATTTTTTTCAATGAGCTTGATATATTTCTTGGCTTCCGCGTCCTTGCCCAGACGACGATAGATTTCTGCCAGTTTATAGACGACAAGGAGGTTATCCGGGAAAGACTGCATCAATTTCTTGTACTCGTTAATGACTACGGACGGTTCCTGAGAAACAGCATTCAACTCAACTCGACTCAACAGGAAGGCAAAATGGCCGGGGAAAAATTCCAGAAGACGATTAAGGATCATCAGGTGAAGATCCTTGATGGCCTTCAGTTTCCCTTCGTCCTTGATTCCCTTGAGATACTCAAAGTAGATTACAAACAAATCGGGATCCTTATCATAGATCTCGGCGGCACGAACGAAAGCCCGCTCTGCTTCCTCTTCGTTGCCCTCAATGATGTAATTTCGGGCATCTCTGCGATACGTTGCATATAGTTCATAGTCAATGTCTTCTTCGACAGCCGGCGAGAAAACCTGTACGCGTGTTCGATCCCACATCGGCGGGATCGGTGCGTTTCTGCTTTCGGAAGAAGCGTCGGCTTTTCGCACTTTATGAAAAAGCGAAAAGTTCAATTCCCATCTCGGATCGGTCTCAATCGCAAGTATTTGCTTCTCTGCTTCATAACCCGAAGGTATGGAATAAGAATTATCCTTCCAATGAAACACCAGATCCAAATAGACCCATACGCTGTGCGGTATCAGAGGATTTGCGGCGAAGGACTTTAAGAGTGGAAGGCGCAGGTAATTGACAATTACCGGATTGCAAAGAAGATCCGACTGGAAAAGCTTTGTCCAGTTGCTCATCTCTATCTTGCCGTAGAAATCATCGGACAAAGCCATTATCGTGGCATAAAGGCGAACAATATCTTCTATTCGGCTGCTGACATCCTCCGGGATAACGACATTGCGCCGTCCTGAAACTGAATCGCTCCGCATCTCAAAAATCGGAAGCAGAAATGCGGCGACTTCCTGAGTCAGGGATAAATCTGTGTCATTCAAATCTATATCCAGAATTGTCGGGTCTCCGGTACGAGCGTAATTCACCGCCCTGATATAGGCTTCTCTCATGATCAAAAAGCCTTCTTCCGAAAAATGCTCCGCATCCACGGCGCAGAAATTATCCACAAAAGCATTCCGGATCAATGCAATATCATCTGTTCTCGGCAAATCAAGAATTTCCCATGCTTTCATAAATATAAACACTCCGTTTCTTAATCAGTGAACCAGATCATTAAGAAATCATCAGATAGTCCCTTTTTACTCTTTTACCATATACCTAAAGCGTGAAGGCGTAGTGAATTAGGTTTATCCAAACGGCATGAAGAAAAAACAAAATGTTAAATTTCTGCGTTTGAGGTGCTTTTTTCGAATTAAATTCGAGTTGAATAAAACAGAAGAAATGAAGTGCTGGAAGTGTTTATTAGCGTTTTTCGAATATGTTAATAAAACGCTGCAAAAGATGAATGGAAACTGACATATTACCGCTTGATGTTGACAAATTTTCAGTTAAATGTAATTATTATAAACTAATTATGCTATCAAAATGACAAAGCATCAAGTATGTTTGAGCCTTTGCCTTTTTTGTGCTTAACAATTCATTTCAAACGGGAATTACATTGCAGGTGGGGAAATGCGAATGACAACTTGGGGAACGAAAACTAACGAAGCCACATTTAAACAAAAGAATCTTAAACGAAAAATTGTCTCTGTTATTTTAAGCGCATCAATTATATCGGCGCTGTTTTCATTTCCCGTATCGGCGGCAGGCAGTTGGCAGGATGCCGTAGACAGTAATCTATGGGATTATGCATTTGTTACACTGGGTAATTTTAATGATGACCCCGGCTCCTCTTCCGGAGAGCACGCCATCGGACCGATAGCCGTAGGCGGGAACTTCACTGTCGGAACGTATTCGTTTGCCGACAACGGTACAGATCCGGGCGTACTCGAAATTCCCCAACTCCTTGTCGCAGGCAATGCTACGTCAACAAATGCCAATACACTGCGCGGTAATCTTGTCGTGTCATCTACGTCTATAGTTACCGGAACATGGGACTATAAAACAGGATATACAAAGGTAGTGGCTAATCCATTGCCTGTAAACTTTACGACGGAAGCCGCAAATATGAAGGCGCTTTCTGCAGAAATAGCATCCTACTCAGTCGCAAACGGAGTTAATATCACTCCAACAGGTTCCGGCTGGGTAACAGCTGATTTGGTCGGAACAGATGCGGCACTCAATGTATTCAACCTGAATGCAAGTGGTGGCATTAATGAGGTAAAAATAAAATGCCCGACCGGCAGCCAGATCATAATCAACGTAACAGACGCCAGTACATTTGCTCTACCGAATGTATTTGTCTGGAATGGAACCGGCTATGTTCAGCTATCCGGAGAAACGCAACCGATTGATCATGAACTACTCTGGAACTTTGACTCAACTACCACAATTACATCTAGTTATGTAATGACAAGAGGTGCAATTCTTGCACCATATGCTGCTGTTAATCTTACCGGAGGGAACAGCAACGGAACGATCATCTGTAATTCATACACCGGGAGTTCAGAAATTCACTGGTCATCTTATACATCCGGCTTCTCCTTCCTATCAATACCAAACACCGTTCCGGATGCCACGGTTGACACTGCAACCACCGCAGAGGACACATCTGTAATTGTCGACGTTCTTGCAAACGATACGGACGCAGACGGAGATACCCTGACGGTAACCGGTGTAACGGTTGATCCTCTGCACGGGACCTGCGTGGTGAACGGAGACGGAACGATTACCTACACCCCTACCGCGAACTACAATGGTACGGATACCTTTACCTATGGCATCTCTGACGGGAACGGCGGAACAGATACGGCAACGGTAACGATTACTATTACCGGAACCGCTGACGCACCGGAAGCAACCAATGACAGCAGAACGACAACAGAAGACACCGCAGTAACGGTATCTGTCCTTGCAAACGATACGGACGCAGACGGAGATACCCTGACGGTAACCGGTGTGACGGTTGATCCTCTGCACGGGACCTGCGTGGTGAACGGAGACGGAACCATTACCTATACACCGAACGAAGATTACTTCGGTA
>CAZCTO010000014.1:0-68207 GCA_964501725.1 uncultured Oscillospiraceae bacterium
TGCAATGAAGTAGTAATTCAAAGCAGCAAGAACGACGTGCAAGGGGTGTCGCATACGTTTCATCGAGAACGGATGTGGATCAAAGGACGAGGAAGGCGGTTTTACCTGAATGTCCTTTGGCAAACAGAAAGAGTGGTTACACTTTTTGTCAGAACAGCGATAGTTTGAGTAATAAGTGTGGTCATGATGCAGGAATGTGGCTTTCCCGCAAACCGGGCAGTCCGGGTATTTTCGGAATGTCGGATGCGGACGTTGGGTCGGGTGATCCGGAGCAAACTGTCGCTTGCAATCTCGACATTGGAAGCGCTGGAAGCCTTTGGAATCCTTTCCAAAGCGATAAAGTTGAGCAGAATGGCATCGTGGACACACTACGTTTGATGGTACAATCTTCATGAGACTTGATCCGTCCTTTCTGGGAGGTAGTGGGTTTGTGACGAAACCATTGTACCAGAGGCGTTTCAAGTCTCATTTTTAGTTTTTAGTTAACAGACCGATCAAATGAGTTAGGAGGAAGATTATGAAATATTCAAGATATTCCAAATTTCCGGCAGTAAAACTGGAAAACAGACAATGGCCAAGTAAAGAGATTCAAAAAGCACCCATTTGGTGTAGTGTTGACCTTCGGGATGGCAATCAAGCCCTGGAAATCCCGATGAATCTTTCACAAAAATTGACCTATTTTAAGTTTCTGGTTGAGTTGGGTTTTAAAACGATCGAAATCGGTTTTCCCGCCGCATCGGATACTGAATTTGAATTTACCCGATATTTGATCGATAACCGTTTGATACCGGATGATGTTGCGATTCAAGTTTTGACTCAATCCAGAGAGCACATTATTTCAAGAACAATGGAGGCTTTGACCGGAGCGCCGCAGGCTGTAGTTCATTTGTACAACTCAACATCGGTGTTGCAGCGGGACGTAGTATTTGGATTCGGAAAGCAGGAATGCATTGATCTTGCCGTAAAGGGCGCCAAAATGATCAAGGAAGCTATTCAAAAGGATACCAGCTGTACAAAATGGATGGTAGAGTATTCGCCTGAAAGCTTCTCCGGAACAGAATCTGATTTTGCTGTTGAAATCTGTGATGCGGTCCTTGACGTATGGCAACCAACCGAAGATAACAAGGCCATCATTAATCTGCCCAACACCGTTGAAATGGCTTCCCCAAATGTCTTTGCGGATCAAGTGGAATATTATTGCACGCATACAAAATGGCGCAAAGAGACCATTGTTTCAATTCATCCGCATAATGATCGCGGAACTGCAGTTGCTGCCGCTGAACTCGGAATGCTTGCGGGTGCGGATCGAGTGGAAGGAACGCTTTTCGGAAACGGCGAAAGAACAGGAAACGCCGACCTTTTGACGTTGGGCATGAATCTTTTCATGCACGGTATTGATCCGGAACTGGATTTTTCTGATATGAATCACATGATTGAAGTATATGAAGAATGCATGAATTTGAAAGTGCCTGTTAGACATCCATGGGCTGGAAAACTTGTATTTACGGCGTTTTCAGGTTCGCATCAGGATGCAATCAAAAAGGGAATGAATAGAATGAAAGCTCATCCGGAGCATTGGGAAGTGCCCTATCTTCCGATAGATCCGATGGATGTTGGAAGATGTTATGATCCGATCATCCGCATTAACAGTCAGTCAGGGAAGGGAGGAGTCGCATATATCCTCGAAACCAATTACGGACTCTATCTGCCCAAGTCTTTCCAGAAAGATTTCGGATCGGTTTGCACTGCTGAATCTGACAGAAGACAAAGTGAGCTTTTACCGTCAGAAATCTTTAAACTGTTTGACGATAAATATGTGAATGTCTTTTCACCGTATTCTTTGAAGTCATATCGTGAAGAATCTCAAGATGATAATCACGTTATTGTTGGCGCCGTTCTTGAAAAGGAAAGCGAAATAATCAGAATTGAGGGACGCGGAAACGGACTTTTGGATGCTTTTTGTGACGGACTTTCCAAAACAATCGGCGAAACCTTTGCAATTACTACATATCATGAACATGCAATGCAAAGTGGATCCGATTCTGCCGCCATTACTTATGTTGAAATCGAAGACAACAATAAGGAAAAGCATTTGGGAGCAGGTATTTCAAGTTCAGTTACTAAATCTTCCCTGCGCGCTGTAATCAGCGCGGTAAACAGGATGCTGGCATCCAAACAATGATATTTGAGTAATTAATATGCCCGTTGGAGCCCGAAGACATATGCCTTCGGGCTCTATTTATTACGTGTGGTAATAATAATAATATGTATCATGTTTTATTGACTTCTGAACTGGTAACCATGATTGAAACAAGTTCGCCAATTAAATACACAAAATTTATCGAATATAGTATTTCCAAGTAATAACCGATTATTGTGCCGGATAATGATCATACAAGAATCCGGTTAACAGAAATTCACATATGTTCGTTAGATTAAACTAACGAAATAATTATCAAGATTACTCATCATTAAATAATGACGATAATTCATTAAATAAAAAATATGAAAATGATGTAATGGTCGATCAAACATAAATTAAACCAATAAAAAGCGTGTCGAAAAATTATCGTAGTATTTATTTCAAATAGAAATATCGAAAACGATGTAATCCATGAAAGAAATAAACTGATTGAACATTGAGATGATAGTTTTGATAAAACGTTTCTAAATAATTATCCGGCAATAAGTTAAATGTTATAGAATAAATGAAACTCATGAAGATTTATGTGACAGATTATTTGTAAGGACGACAAAACCAATCGTTCAATTCATAAATACTTGTTGTTTATACGGTACACGATTAAAGCCTTTATCAGGCATATATCAGAATATAACCGCTAAATGGCTCCCTCCAATTAAACAAAACTATCATTTTGTTTAATTGGAGAATCTGGAAATCCGGCACTGTTTTTGCATGAAATGGCAAATGTTATTCAACCTATACTAAAATCAGTCCTGGCAATTATTACCCGGTTTCCTCGGTTGAAAAAAGAATTATATCATTATCTTTTTCCGATTCAAACGGATCCTTCTCAGCCATCTTTTCGATCTTTTCAATTCCGAGCATTTGCTTGTACTCGCTTGAATCAATCATTGGTACAACTGAACGATAAACCATAATCAGAAGGATTATTATAATTAAAAATACCAGGACGCTCCGAATGCGATGCATCACTTTTTCGCGTCGGTATTTTCTGTCAACATATTTTTTGGTGGTATAACCGATAAGAACATATACTCTGTTAGCACTGGTTCTCTTAGGCATGCGATCGTGTTCTTTTTTTCTTCTGCGAAAATAATTGATTATTTTCGAGGGAATATTTTTAAAAAAGCGAACAGTAGTTCTAAAAACGGAAGAAGCAACACCAACAACCCAATTTACTGCACGAATATACCAAGGTGCATCCGGTCTTATGTTTGATTGATTTGAATTAATACTGTCCATCTTATCACCGCTTCTTTGATTGCTTCGATAATTATATCATAAGCATACCCAAAAACGATATTGGAGAAACGAACAATCGTTTGACATCAAGAATACCTAATGATAGTATAAAATTATTATTGAAGGAAATACCCGGAGGCCATTATGGATGCAAAGTATAAATTTACACGCAGCAATATCGAGCAAACGGTAGATACAATATATCAGTTTATTGTCTCTTATATCCGGTCTGAGGGTTATCCGCCTTCCGTTCGTGAAATTTGCAGCGGCGTCGGGATTAAATCAACTTCTACAATACACTCCCATCTTAAGCGCCTTCAAGACATGAATCGGATTGAATATACTCCGGGCAAGAGACGCGCTATTATCGTTCCGGACATGCAACAAGAGAACATTACCAGCCTTCCCGTTTTGGGCACAATTACTGCCGGCATACCTATCCTCGCTGAACAGAATATTGAACGTACTCTCCCCTTCTCTGCTGACCTGTTATCATCCGGTGAACACTTTGTCCTGAAGGTTCGCGGGGACAGCATGATTAACGCACACATTCTGGACAAAGATTATGTCATCGTTAAGAGGCAGAACGCTGCTATTCCCGGGCAGATTATTGTTGCCAGAATAAATGACGAGGCAACTGTTAAAACATTTGCTGTCATTAATGGCAGATATTGCCTTAAACCTGAAAATGATGCATATTCGGTCATCCCCTTTGATGATGAAAATTGCCAAATCCTGGGTATAGTTACCGGTTTATTCCGTTCAACGCTGTAGTCATCTTGTACCCAAGCTACTAATTCGTTTGCTCGCGCTTTTGTACTTCGCTGAATATATACTGAACCTCTTCCAAGGGCGCGACAGAAGCAATCGCATTTTTAAAAATCAAGCTCTGTGAATTATTATCAGACAAAATGATTGACTGACTGTCAAAGCCGATGATAATCCCGCGTCTTCTCTCACCTGCCAGCAATTCAATATTTACTACATTCTCATTTTTTCTGCAGTTATTCAGAAATATTTCCTGCAAATTGGCATTTTTGAATGAGCGTGACGATTCTTTGGGATTGTCCTGCGTGTGGCCCGAATAGATCGAACTCCTCGGACCGCCGTCAAGAAATGAAGTTCTGGTTCTTACAACATTTGATGTATACATAAAAAACACCTCCTTATTCAAAACAAGAATAGCGTATCATGCACACATGTTTTATATCTATATGATATATGCGGTAATTAAGAAATATTTACATTTATTACGCGTAATCAAGTGTGATCGAATCAAGAATTATCCCCACATCATCCGGAGATATCCATATCGCATCTTTTATTTTTTTGTACCATGTTATTTGCCGTTTTGCATAATTTCGTGTTCTTTGCTTAATTAAACTGACTGTATCTTCATAAGAACGCACATTATCGAAAAACTCCAGAAATTCCTTGTAACCGATTGCCTGCATTGAATTCATCGTTAAATCCACGCCCATATTCTTTAAACGCAGGACTTCAGCCTGAAGTCCTTTTTCTATCATTTGATCAACGCGATCATCAATCCGGATATAAAGCTCTTCTCTGGGTATATCAATCACGAAAACCCTGAAAGGATATTTGGGCCCCAAATCCTTGGAACTCTTCCGAAAACTGCTTAATGTCTGATTGCTTTGCCTGTAAACCTCAAGTGCCCGGATAACCCGTTTTGAGTTATTCGGATGAATTGCGGCTGCGCTTTCCGGATCGACACGCTCAAGTTCCCTGTATGCGGATATTCCGCCATCTTTTAAAAACAACTCAAATACTTCATTTCTAACTTCGTTAGTTATGACAACGGGCGCAAAATCGATACCTTCAACCAATGCCGATGCATATTGCCCTGTTCCGCCGCAAAAAACCGGAAGGACTTCTCTGCTTAACACTTGTTGAATTGCATCATATGCAAACTCAAGATAGGCGGCGACGGAAAACAGTTCATGAGGATCAGCAATATCAAGTAAATGGTGCGGAACTCCCGACTGCTCATCCGCTGTTGATTTAGCGGTTCCAATATCCATTCCCCGATATATTTGCATTGAATCCATTGATAGCAGTTCGCCGTTCACCGTTTTACACAGTGAAATGGCCAAGCTGCTTTTGCCGCTGGCCGTCGGACCGCAGATAATCGGGATGTGTGATATTTCTCCGATCGGCAAAGATAGGATGGCAGTCATATGATTCTCCATAACCCTAGTTCAGACAATGCGCTTAAATTCTTTTTCCAAATCTTTCTTCGAGTATCGAACCATTATTGGCCTCCCGTGAGGGCAATGAAACGGATTTTCGAGCAAAATAAGATCATCGATCAATTTCTTAACCTCAAGCTTGTCGAGTCTGTCATGAGCCTTTACGGCTGCTTTGCATGCAGCGGTAGCTAATGCCAGAAGTAATGATTCATCTGTTCGGGGAAGCTCGCTGTTCAGATCTTCCAGAAGGTATGTGAACATTTCTTTGGACTTACTTGAATCAAGAAATGCGGGAACGGAACGAAGCGCGATTTCCCTTTCGCCGATCATGTCGTAATCAAAGCCCATCAGCTTGAATTTTTCCTTGCTGTCAATTATTAAATCAGCAACAGTGCGAGACAAAGTCATCATAAGCGGAGCCAATAGTTCTTGTGAATAAACGGAAGTTGACTTTCTTTTTTTGTGCTCATTCAATAACTTCTCGAATAATATCTTCTCATGAGCAGCGTGCTGATCAAGAAAAATGATACATGACTGTGCCTCAAGAATTAAATATGTAGCAAAAGCAATCCCGATAAATCTTGCACTCGATAGCTCTTCAACCGTCGAATTAGTAACTGTTTTATCGGTATTCTGAACGGAATCAGGGATGGACAACTCTGACACTATATTCATAAGACTTCCGGTCAAAGGTTCATAAATGCTTTTCTGATCATTCATTATATTGGGAACTTCTGTATCGATTGTTGTTTGATTGAGCGCAGGTGCTTCTATGTTTTGATCAGTACTTTTATTATCTCTATCGGAAACGGCTGCGATTTCAGATGAATCAGATACTTCATCATGAACCTCTTTAACCATAGACCCGGACATCAAGGCACCGTGGAGTGCATGATATACCGCTCGAAAAACATCCGAATCACTCCAGAAACGGACTTCAGCTTTTTGCGGATGGACGTTAACATCAACCAAACCTGACGGCACAGTAATTTTGAGTACAACAAAGGCGAACTTCCCTTTCATCAGCATGGTTTTATAGGCTTCGTCGATTGCCGAGGTAATCGTTTTCGAGCGAATCAGTCTCTCATTAACAAATACTGTCTGTTCTCCCCTGCTTGACCTCGCTATTACAGGTTTACCCGCATACCCCGACACATGAACTTTTCCAATGTCAGCATTAATTTCGATCGAGTTGTTAACGACCTCGCTGCCATAAATGGAGAATAGTGACGACAGCGAATCATTATTTCCGGGCGAATGCAAAATTTCTTTCTTGTTTTTAATGAGCCGGATAGAGATATCCGGACGAATCAGTGCAAATCTCTCACATAGTATGATGATGCTTTGAGCTTCGGAAGAATCTTTTTTCAGAAACTTATATCTTGCGGGCTGATTGTAAAAAAGATCCCTAACCTCAATTGTCGTACCTGCTGCGCCATAGTATTTTTCATGATGAATCAGTTTTCCGGCATCCACTTCAATACGCGTGCCATATTCTGCGTCAGGTTCTCTGGTCATCATTGATACCTTTGAAACGGATGATATGCTCGATAGTGCTTCACCGCGAAAACCCATCGTATTCAGTGAATATAAATCCTCCAGATTGGAAAGCTTGCTGGTTGCATGGCATTCAAAAGATTTGAGTGCATCACTATAATCCATTCCGCACCCGTCATCGGTTACGCGAATCAGACGAATACCGCCATCTATGATTTCAACGGTAATTGTCGATGCCCCTGCGTCCAGTGAATTCTCGATCAATTCTTTAACGACAGAAGCAGGTCGCTCAACAACTTCTCCTGCGGCAATACTGTTTGATGTGGCGGTATCCAGTAATTTTATTCGTCCCATTTTTACCTCTTAATCAATATTCTCATCCGATTTTGCTTGAGAAATCAACGCATACAGCAAGTTCATCGATTCCAGCGGAGTCATATGCGAAATATCTAACATTGATAACTGTCGCCTGATCGGATCTTCCTTTATGAATTGTGACGGATCGACTGCGATTTCCATCTGCCCGTGCATCGGGTTGTCATAAAACAGTTCGTCAGAGATATCGCGATCACCGGATCCGATCGGCGAACTTTGAAGTTTCTTGGTTTTTTCAAGTTCTTTTAAGATGACTCTGGCTCTGGCGATAACATCGGAGGGGACTCCGGCAAGCTTAGCGACTTCAATGCCATAACTGTCATCCGTTCCTCCGTCTGATATTCTGTGCAGAAAGACGACCGTCCCTTCCTTTTCTTCAACATCAACATGGGATAGGTATATTCCGGGAATTTGATTGTTAAGCACATTCAGTTCGTGATAATGAGTCGCAAAAATGGTACGGGAAAACATGACTGCGGGCGAGCTGATGAATTCAAGAATGGACCATGCAATCGATAAACCGTCAAATGTACTGGTCCCCCTCCCTATTTCATCCAGAAGCAATAAACTCCGGCGCGTTGCATTTCGAAGGATTGTTGATACTTCGTTCATTTCAACCATAAAAGTTGATTGTCCCGATGAGATATCATCGGAAGCGCCGATTCGAGTAAATATGCGATCTACGATTCCAATTCGTGCAAACTTTGCAGGAACAAAACTTCCCATTTGCGCAAGCAGAACAATCAGCGATACTTGCCGCATATAGGTTGATTTTCCGGCCATGTTCGGGCCGGTCAATATCATTATTCTCCTTTTATCATCATTCATTAATGTGTCATTGGGAACAAATTCACCGGTCGGTAACGTTTTCTCAACAACAGGATGCCTTCCGGATTCAATTATCAAGTCCTCCGAATGATCAACAATCGGACGAATATACTGTTCCCTTTCAGCAAGTTCAGCCAGTGAAATGACAACATCAAAAATGGCGATTGAGTCCGCAGTAGAATAGATTCGCCATGAATGGGAAGCAACGGTGTCTCTGATTTTGCAGAACAGTTCATACTCCAAAGCAACAAGGCGTTGTTTAGCACCCAGTATTGTATCTTCCAAACTTTTCAGTTCACCGGTAATATATCTTTCTCCGTTTGCAAGCGTCTGTTTGCGTATGTAGTTTTCCGGAGCCATAGACATATTTCCTTTTGAAAGCTCAATATAATACCCGAAAACTCTGTTATATCCGATCTTTAAGTTCTTTATTCCGGTTTTCTCGCGCTCGTCGGATTCGATTTTGAGAATCGTATTTTTCGCGTCGCCCTCAGCATTTCTTAACCGGTCGGCTTCTTCTGAGTAGCCTTCACGAATAATACCTCCATCAGAAAGTGTTATGGGTGCATCCTCAGAAATCGATGCCTCCAATAAATCACAGATATCCTTCAAATCGTCAAAATGAAGCATTGCCTCCTTAAAAACGCCCTTATTGAAGCGTGATGCCGCAGTTTTAATGAAGGGGAGTTTACGCAGTGCATTCCGAAGCGAAATAAGATCTCTGGGGGTAACGGAAGCAAGCGATGCTTTCGAAGATATTCGTTCAAGATCAGAAATGCCGGCAAGCGTTTCCATCAGTTCCTGTCTGAATATGAACGCGTTCTTTGCTTCTTCGACAGCGTCAAGACGATCGGATATTTGATCGACGGATATTAAGGGCGAGTCCAGCCACTTCCGGAGCAACCTTCCGCCCATTGCCGTGCTCGTCCGGTCGATTGCACATAGAAGGCTTCCCTTCTTACCTTTTGATCGGATTGTTTGTGTAAGTTCAAGGTTTGTTCTTGTCTGAACATCCAGTTCCATTGAATCATTAATCTTAAAAAGACGAATCGGTTTAAGGTATGTTATCTTGCTTTGCTGCGTTTCTTCGATATATTTCAACAAGGCACCGGCGGCTGACCAAATTAAGTGTCGTCCATCTGAATCTTTTTTCATCTCTGCGAACAAAGGTTTCTGCCGCTCGGAATAATCAGCGGAAAAATAGGACGAAGGTCTTGCATTCGCAATTACCGCAAATTGATTTTCAATTTGCTTATTCAGCGTTGAACTCAGAAAATCAGGGTTGCATATGATCTCTGACGGTGCGTATCTTGCAATCAGATTCATTAGATTTGCATTCGTATTACCGATAATAAGCTGTGTTGCCTCGATGTCTCCCGTTGTGATATCTGCCGTAGCAACACCATACTGCATTCCGACTCGATAAATACACATTAAATAGTTGTTCTTCTTTTCATCAAGGGATAAGGAATCCAAAACAGTCCCGGGCGTAATAATTCGGGTGATGGAACGCTTAACGATGCCCTTGGCAACGGAAGGGTCTTCCATTTGGTCACAGATGGCTACTTTGTAACCCTGTGAGACCAGTTTTTGCATATAAGATTGAGCTGCGTGATGCGGAACCCCACACATCGGCGCCCGTCGATCCTGGCCGCAATCTCTGCCTGTAAGTGCCAATTCAAGAACCTTCGACGCTGTGATTGCGTCATCAAAAAACATCTCATAAAAGTCACCCAGCCTGAACATCAAAATAGCATCCGGGCACTTCTCTTTTTGCTCAAGATATTGAATCATCATCGGCGTCAACCGACTGCGGTCCAACAAAGCATAGGTAAGCGGAGTATTATCACTCATTGATAAATTTCTCCAGTCTGCCTTCGATCGAAAACGTTTTTGCGTGATCAATATGAATGGTAGCGAATTCGCCCTCAATACTATCACCGATGCTCATTCCCTCTTTTGACAGAATGCTACTGCCACGAAGTGTAACACCCTCGGGTATTGTGAAATTAACAAGACGATTCGATGACGTCCTTCCCGTGAACACATCCGGTGAAGTATGGCTCTCCCCCTCAATCAATACAACATCAGAAGTTCCGACAACGGACAAATTCGAGGCGTGCGAATGCTCATTTTGAAGACTTAACAATCTCGAAAAGCGCTCTGTAACGATCTTTGCATCAACTTGATCAGGATACTTGGAGGCTTGGGTTCCGGGTCTTGGCGAGAATTGGAAAGTAAACGCTGAGTCGAACCGGACGGTTCTCATCAACTCCAATGTATCTTTGAAATCCTCTTCCGTCTCTCCCGGAAACCCAACAATAATATCTGTGGAAATCGTTGCTTCGGGGATTTTTTTGCGGTAATGCATTGCAATATCTATGTATGACTCTCTTGTATACTTACGATTCATTCGATCAAGGATTCTATTACTTCCGGATTGCATCGGAAGGTGCAAATGCCGTTCTATGGAAGGGTATGAGGATATTACATCAATTAACTTATCCGATAAATCTTTTGGATGAGAAGTCATAAAACGTATTCTTGGGAATAGATTCATTTTGGCTGTTTCTTCAAGCAGTTGCGAAAAATCAGGACTACCGGACAAATCATTTCCATAGGAGTTGACGTTTTGTCCCAGAAAAAGGATTTCCTTATAACCTTCTTTTCCAAGTCCTATAAGCTCCGTCATAATTGATTCAAAACTTCTGGATCTTTCACGCCCCCGGGTATAGGGAACAACACAATAAGTGCAAAAATTGTTGCACCCGTACATAATCGGAACCAACGCACGAAATTTACGTTTCCGGAGTACCGGAACGTCGAAATCATCCAAAATGAAGTCCTCAGAAGACACTTCATATTTTTTTCTTTTCCCGAAAACTCTGAAGTGAATATATTCGGGAAGTCTTTGAATGTCCTGCGGTCCCATGACAATGTCTACAAAAGGATAACTCTTCTTGATTTTGAGTACATTGACATCCTGTTTCATCATGCATCCGCAAATAACAATGATCATTTTGGGATTAGCTTCTTTGATGGTTTTCCAATAACCGAGATTACCGAAAAGACGATCCTCGGCATTCTCCCGAATCGCGCATGTATTTAGTATTAAGACGTCCGGATTATCATTGATTGATTGCGATAGTCCGAAAGACTGAAGAGTTCCTTCGATTTTTTCGCTGTCCGCTTCATTCAACTGGCAACCGTATGTGTGTACTATATAAGAACATTTCTCGCCTTTTTGGTCAGAAAGATTCGAGAAATAATCACACAGCTCCGAAATAAATATTAATTGCTGACGCTTTGTTTCATGAATTGACTCAGGGTTATGCATTCACTGCACCTCACATAAAAGATAAAGTAATCATATCAGACTACCGGCCGTTTTGGAAATGAAGAAACATGAGTTACAATATATAAAAAAAGGTTTTGGAGGCATACTTTGAACGACACTGACAGGATTCTGCATAATTCATTTCGCCGTTCCCCGAAAGGCGCTGTTTCCTACTCGTTTATTAGGTTCGCAGCTGTATTTTTAGGTTTATTGGTAACTTTCTCATCCACTTGTATTTTTATATTTGCAGCAGATCAGACCACCCATTCCAATGTGACCGTTTTATTGGATGAAAACCCCGAAGGAGTACCGGAAATTGACGGGAACGCATATGTTCTTTACGATGCTCAGTCGGATACTTTTTTAATCGGAGAAAATTGCGATGTCTCTCTGCCTCCCGCCAGTATAACAAAAGTACTTACAATACTGCTGGCTCTCGAAAATTTGGAATTAAACGATGTGATCACTGTAAGCAAAGATATGTATGACTTTATTCCGAGTGATTATGTTCGACTTGGTCTGGTAGAAGGTGAAGAAATTACCGTTATTGACGCAATTTATGCTTCGCTTTTAACATCTGCAAATGATGCATGCACAGCACTTGCGATAAAGATGGCGGGATCAGTGGATAATTTTGCCGTAATGATGAACGAGAAAGCTGCTGAGCTTGGATGTACCGGAACATATTTTACGAACCCCTTCGGATACTCGGATCCTTTGCATGTTACCACCGCGCACGATATGGCACTTATCATGGAGGCTGCTCTTGAATATGATCTTTTCAAAGAAGTAACGACAACATCTGCGTATTCCATCCCTCCAACAAATAAATTCAATGCTTCCAGAACAATTACAAATGGCAATAAGTTTATTTCCAATTCATCATATTCATACGAGCATTATATTGCCGGAAAAACAGGATATACCGATCTTTCCGGTCATACGATAGTCGCAGCCGCAGAAAGTGACGGAAGAGTTTTGATTGGTGTAATTATGGGAGCATCTGCTTCCGGAATCAGATATCAAAATTTGATTGATCTGTTTGAATATGGATTTTTGAATTATACGACTACATCGAATGAGATCACTGAATATACCTCGATGCAAGATCAAATACGTGCTCAAATTGATGAAAGAATAAAACCAACCGGGCTGATTATCGCGAATACCGAAATAACGCTTCAACCTTACATAACAACATCTGCAGAAAGATCTGCCGGCGGTTACAGCACGTCAATCGATTTATCCGGTGCTGTAATTGATGCGACCCTTGACAGCCAGATTCTCGAGCTTCCGGTTACAAGACAGTATTCTGACGGAACTCTTTTCCAGGTAGGCACGATGCGTGTGACCATAGCGAAGGAGATTGTACCTGTAAAGTTGCAAAGCGAGAAAGATAACGCAGGTAAGGATACAAAGCTTTGGATTAACAGAATAATCATTATTTTGGTTCTGTTGATCGTCCTGATCATTGCAATAATGATATTTATCCAAGTTCAGCAACGAAGACGAATGAAAATGAATCGCAGAAAGCCCCGAATTCTCTAACCTTAATAATGCGGATCAGTTCTGCTATTCACCGGATATGGTCATATCATGCATTAACAGCGACGGTGAACCGATTGAACCCTGCGCCGAAGGCGCATTCATATAGATATCATTTGCGACTTCGGATATGTTCTTCAGCATTGCAAAAAAATTGCCCGAAATTGTTATCTGATCAATCGGCCTGTCAACTTCACCGTTTTTAATTAAAAAACCTTCGCATGAAAGTGAAAAATCTCCCGAGATTTCATTAGCTCCGGAATGGAGCCCTGCGAGGTCTTTGATGTAAATGCCGTCCTGCATGATTTGCATTAAGTCGGTAATCTTTTTTGTCCCATTCTCAATATAAAGATTAGTCGGCATTACCGTGACCGAACCTTTGAGACCGGACCTAAATCCATTGCCGGTCGTCTCGACATTATCGATACTCGCTGTTTTTCGATTATGAAGTACGGAAACAAGTGTACCTTTATCTATTAATACTTTGTTTTTTGTTGCGACACCCTCTGAATCAAAAGGGACAGAAACGAGCGCAGATGGCATATAACCGTCATCTCTGATCGAAATGACATCTGATGCTATTTGAGCGCCCATTTTCCCTTCAAGCAGCGAGAAGCCCTTCTGAATCAAGTCTGCGGAAAAGATTCCTGAGAATGTGCTTAACAATTCCGCTGAGGCCTTGGCGTCCAGAATAACGCTGTATTTACCGGAGGAAATTGATGATGCACCCAGCTTCTCCAGACTATTTGTCGCTGCATCAGAGGCAATCTTGTCGACATTCAGTTTTTGAGGGTCCCGACCGTACCATTCGGCGTATCCCATCTTTACTTGATCGTTTTCTTTACATCTTGTGTATGCAAATACGGAAATCATATTATCGGTATTCGAACAATTCAGACCCAGCGAATTCATAATAAGCTCGGTTGATGAACTATATGAAACAGACAAGTAGTCAACAGCAACTATCCGCGGATCGTATTTTAAAATGTTTTTTTCAATGGCAAGTGCCGTATCAGCATAATATTGATAAGGGAGCTGATCAATCGTTTCCGAAAAAGACTCTGCTTTTCTATATTGTGGATCGCCCTTATAAAGAGTCTCAGACTCCTTTGTCTCAAGTATTCGGCAATGCTCTTTTGCCTGGCTCAAAACATAATCGATCGACGCATCACTCAATTCCTCACTAAAAGCATAACCCATCTGACCAAAGCATTTTCCGCGAAAAGAAAGTCCGGCAGTTGAGGCGGATTCGAATGCATTAATCGCTCCGTTCAGCACCTGCAGTTGCAATGACTTTCCGGATTCAAAAAAGACTTCAGATTCGGAAAATCCGAAATCATCCGCTTTTCGGAGAAGATTAGTTATGTAATTAATCAACTCCGAATTTATGTTTCCATTCGTACTCATTTCACTCATTCCCGCCTACTGTAATATTGGATACGCGAATCGTCGGCTGTCCTACATTCACCGGTACATTCCCGCTAACCGATCCGCACATGCCTTGTGCCAGTTTGATGTTATTACCTACGCGATCAATGTTCAGAAGTATCTCCGATCCTTTTCCGATCAACGTCGCACCGCGAACCGGTTCGGCTATCTTACCGCCGCGGATCATATACGCTTCATTCACAGCGAAGTTAAACTCTCCGGTTGCCGGATCTACGGAACCGCCCCCCATAGAGGCAGCATAAATGCCGTAATCCGTCTCCGCAATGATGTCTTCGTGTGAAGATTTCCCTGGTGCAATAAAAGTATTGGACATTCTTGATGTTGGTTGATACTGATAATTCTGCCTTCTGCCGCATCCGTTTTCCGGTCTTTCCATTCTTCTGGATCCCAGCCGATCCACAAGATATTCCTTAAGGATTCCGTTTTCAATCAAAAGATGCTTTTGAGGTGTTACGCCTTCATCATCGATGGAAAAGCTGCCCCATTCATTTGCGATCGTCGGATCATCTATTGCGGTAACCAGCTCTGAGGCGATTTGTGTCCCAATCTTGCCTGTAAACACCGAAGCTTTAATTCCGACTGAGGTTGCTTCCAGTGAGTGACCGCAGGCCTCATGAAAAATTACGCCGCCGAAACCATTTCCAATGACAACCGGCATTTTCCCGGAAGGACAAGGTTTTGCATATATCATAGTGACGGCGATTCTTGCGGCTTCCCGTGAGATTTCTTCAACCGGAAGATTTTGGATAAATTCATATCCGGTTCCCGCTCCCGGGCCAAAGAAGCCTGTTTGCTTTTCTTCACCGTAAGAAGCCACTGCTTCAATGGTGAAACGCGTTCTGATTCGATGATCGGTTACATAACCCCCTTCTGAATTGGCGATTATGATTGACTTTTCAATATCTGAACAAGAAGATCCGGTCTGCGTAATAAGCTCGTTATAATTCTTCGCTGCATTGCACGCACGTTTCAGTACATCGGCCTTAAGCGATTTGTCATATGAAACCGGGTTGATGATTGCCGTGTTACTCTTATAATTTATTATCGGTCGTAAAGATACGGAAATACCCTTAGGTATGGCTGACAGTGACGCTGAGGCATCGCGTGCCAGCTTAACCAGAAGGTTTTCGTCCAGGTCATTGGAATACACATATACGCTTTTATCGCCTGAAAGAATACGTATGCCTATGCCATAATCAATCCCGGACGATGCCCGTTCAATCAAACCGTTCAATGCCGAAATGCCGGTAGATCGAGTATTTTCTAAATAAACTTCTGAAAAATCGCCGCCTTCAGACAGCGCCGCTAAAAGAACGCGCTCAATTATGCTTTTACTTAGCATCAAACTTCCCCGTCAATATCATTACTTATTTTACTTGTATTTTCTGATGATTTTTTTGGATGTCGTTTTCTCAAACTCAGTATCCCTTACAACAACTCTTCGTATGTGTTTGTATGAAACCAGCATTTCATTTACTTTGTCGCATTCTTCATCCAAGAGTGCCTGAACAGCATCGGGGTCCGGATTTTCACCGAATTTCTTGGTTATTTCTTCGGCATTGGGGAAAATTGTCGCTGTAACGATAATGTCTTCCCTGTTGTCATCTTCTCCGGTAACCAAAGACTCTGCTACATAGGGAGATCTGGATAGCAACGATTCAATTTCTTCAGGGAAAATATTCTTCCCGTTCTTGGATATAATGACATTCTTTTTTCTTCCCGTAATAATAACAAAGCTATTCTCATCCATAAAACCAAGATCGCCGGTATGGAAATATCCATTCTCGTCGATGGCTTCCTTAGTGGCCGCTTCATCTTCATAATATCCAAGCATAATGTTGGGGCCTTTTCCGATAATTTCCCCGATTCCGTTCTCGTCCTTATCGACAATTTGAATATCTACGCCGGGAAGCGGTAGACCGGCAGCTCTGTTATTGAAGTCAACGTCTCTGTTCAGCGCCAGTATCGGTGCGCATTCTGTAAGTCCATATCCCTGAATGCATAAAAATCCCATGTCCTGCATGTCTTTAAGTATTTTTGGATCGATTCCTGCGCCGCCGGATATGAGTAATCTCAGTTTTCCGCCGAAACCGTCATGTACCGCATGAAATATTTTCTTTCTCTTGTCAATTCCGATTTTTCTCAAAAATCGAGTGAGCCCAATACCGAAATTGAATTTGCGCTCCATTTTTTTATCGGCTTTTGCCTTTTTCATGATGGCGCGATGAAACATCTCAAGCATTAACGGTACAGCCAGAATAACGGTTGCTTTACTTTCTTTCATGTTCTGGGTAATGTAACGCAAGCCTTCACATTGAGCAATTGCAGCTCCCCGATAGATGGGGCACAAGAAGCCGCAAGTACACTCATAGGTATGATGAATCGGCAGTACCGACAGGAATACATCCGAGGGATCTATATAGGTCATTGACGACATACCTTGCAGGTTGATGCAGATATTTCTTTGCGATAGCATGACTGCTTTCGACTTCGCCGTTGTTCCGCTCGTGAAAAGCAGAACAGTCATTTCTTCAGCATTGATCGGTGCGTCAACAAAGTCACGATTACCTTCTGCAAGTAATGCTTTCCCCTTTTCAAGCATTGAAAAGAAATAATGCTCATTTCCTCTGTCTTCAACCGTGTCCATGCAAATATAATGCTTAACCGAAGGAACCTGATCCTTAATCTCGTTAACGATTGATTGCTTGGATGAAGAAAATACGATGACATCGGAATGGGAACGGTTCAAAAGATTTGCAATTTCCTGTTTGGGCAGTTCTTTATCCAGCGGAACGACAATTCCGGTTCCATTGGTGGTCGCCATGTATGTTACATACCATTCATAGCGGGTTTCCGAAAGGATCGCCACGCGACTTCCAATTCCGGAGAGATTAACAAGCGCGGTTCCGAAGGCATCAACATCCTCACTGAACTCTTTATATGTTACGTTTGTGTACGCTTCACCCCGAACTTTTTTAATCATAAAGGCTGTTTTGTCACGAAATATCTTAACGCTTTGGTGAAGCATGTCCCGCAAGTCATTCACTTTCCGAACTTCATAAAGTGGTATGTTTTTCATAAACTGCCCCTTTCAAAATCGCGCGCCAATATAGTTGAAATTAATTCTTTTAAGTATATACGAACGAATTTACGTATTCAATGGTTCGGAGTATGACGTGATGGCAACTTATATTGAGATAGTTCTCTTCTCAGATGTTTCCAATTCAGATTGCGGGAAGACATCATTTCCCAAAAATCTCTTGAGTGGTTCAAATAATACAAATGCGTAAGTTCATGAAGGAGGACATATTCAAAATACTCTTCCGGAAGCGAAACGAGATAACCGTTAATGGAAATATTTCCCAAACTTGAACAGGATCCCCATCGGGAACTTGAATACCGAATGAAAATTCGATTGGGTTTCTTACCGTTATATTTTTTTAAATAAGTAATAATACGAAGTCGAATCTCTTTTGAAGCTTCTTTTTTTTGAGCAGGTGTAAAAGCCGGGATATGATTATAAGATGAAGCTTTTTCGATTTGTCGTACGATCCATTTGTATTTTGAATCAACAATTTTATCCGCATCTGATAAGGATAGACACGTTGGAACCAATACAGATATTTCTCCGATGTCGCTGATTTTTATGGCAACCGATTTTCTCTTAGCTTTCAAACAGTTGTATTCAATCGCTTTTTCAGGAGAAATTCTCTTAACTGGAATTGACTTCATTCTATACACCCAAAAATCTTCAAACGCAGCCCGGTAAGTTACCGTAGCCCTTGGAAATTGCAAGTTCGGCTCTTTCTTTTGCCTTGCCGCCGATTAATATCTGCTCCGAAAGGAAGTTTGGATGATCCGCAATAAATGATTTCATATACTGTGTCGGGCTTTGCATAAAATCAATAATCATTTTATATTGCTTTTCATCAATCAACCCAATATTCATTGCCGTCAGAAACAATTCAGAATCAATACTTGTTAATGTATGAAGTTTTACACCGGCATCCGCCAGATTCTCAGATCCTCCCTGTTTTCGATCCACAACGGCAATCGTATCAGTAATTGATGAATCCATATTCTCAATAACCGGGATCCAAACACGTGAGTAACTGGATGCTTCGGTTACCAGATCCGCAATATGAAGGGCCTTAAGTCCGGAAAGGTTAACTTCTGTCGCATGAGCGCTGTTAACAAATTGCTCTGTGCTGTATACCGCTTGAAAATCCTTGAATATCGAAAGGTGCGGCTTATTCAGAAAATAAGCCGGAAGCATTGAAAAGAAAAAGTCCCTTCTTTCTCCGCCGGATATATAATCAAAAGTCAATTTTGATGCTTCCTCCACAATCATATCCGTAACAGCTTTGAATGATTCCGATCTCGCATAAATCAGGAGGAGATGATCCAGAAGCAATTTAGGAAAGGTAATCCGATCCGATGAAGATGATGCTTCAATAATTGATAAAAGCTCGTTTGCCTCAATCTCATTACTGAGCAAAAAATGAGTGTTTATGTAAAACGGGCCAAGCGTTCCTGAAGTATACCAAAATGGGTGTTCCGGATCACTGACTCTTACCGCATCAGTAGAAAACAAGAAAGGGACAATATTATCTCTCATATCATTCACCCCATAGTTTTAATGTTCCGATAATTTCCGATAGCGTGCTAATATTTTCTTCTTTCATATAGGAAACCAAGTCATTAAGTATTGTCTCACAAGAAGCCGGATGAATCAAAGTTGAAGTGCCGATTTCGACCGCTGAAGCACCGGCAATCAGAAATTCAACCACATCAACTGCGTTCATAATTCCTCCGCAGCCGATTACCGGTATCTTCAATGCTTTGAAACATTCGCTCACCATTCGGATAGCAACCGGCTTAATTGCAGGCCCTGATAGCCCGCCGGTGTTGTTTGTAAGGATCGGTCTGCGGGTTTTTCGGTCAATAGCCATGCCGAGAAGTGTATTAATCGCAACAACGGCATCCGCGCCCGCCTCCTGAGCCGCAAGAGCCGCTTCGCTGATGGAATTGGTATTAGGTGTCAACTTAACCCAAAGAGGGATTGCAGTCATACTGCGAAGCTCTGAGACCAAATCAAATATTGTTTGGGGTGATGATCCGAAAATCATGCATCCCTCTTTAACATTGGGGCAGGACAGATTCAGTTCGATTGCGTCGATCTGATTCGGATAGGCCGCCAGCTTACTTACCATCTGAATATAATCCGATATACTGTGGCCGGCTGCATTAACAATGACCTTACAACCCAGTGAAGCCATAAATGATAGATCATTATCAATAAAATAATCCACTCCGGGATTCTGAAGCCCGACACTGTTCAGCATTCCGGATGCAGTCTCGGCAACTCTGCATCCTTCATTACCGATTCTTGGTAATAGGGTCAATCCCTTTGAACATATTCCGCCTATTTTTGACAAATCAACATACTCGGACAATTCTCTTCCAAATCCGCATGTTCCGGAAGCAAGAATCAATGGATTATTCAAGCGAACAGATCCGATATCAACGGCCTTATTCACCAAATCACCTCCGATGCTCGAAAAGTCGGACCATCCACACAACAACGCTTGTGTTCTATACCCGCATTCCCTGATGAAGAACTAATTTTACATGTACATACCAGGCATAGTCCTAATCCGCATGCCATTCGTTTTTCCAGAGAAACAAAGCACTCCAGATTATGACTATGCGCCCATTTCGATACTTCCCGCATCATTATTTCGGGTCCAACCGTAATTACTCTTGCGCCTTCAATATCTTCCGATGATAAACTCGAAAGTCCTGAAAGAACAGTTCCTTTAATACCAATGTCACCAATATCCGAGCAAATGATATTTCTTGTGTTTTCATCTGCTCGAATGTCTCTGTAACAAGCATCCGCCGAACACTTATATCCGTTAATGTTGATCACGGGAATATTTAGCAATTCCGCCTTTTGGAGTGCAAAGCGGAGAGGAAATACACCGGTGCCTCCTCCGACAAAAATCAGTTTGCGGGCTTCTTCCAATGGAAAGGCATTACCAAGAGGACCCAGACAATCAAAAGTTGCTCCGGGCTCGGACAATAGAATTTCTTTGGTTCCGACGCCAACTTTTCGAATTCCGATGTCAAACGTTCCGTTCTCATTATTTACGGATGATATGCCAAACGGACGTTTTAGCAGTTGTGAGCAAGAAAGATTAACAAACTGCCCGGGCAAAGCCTGCGCCGCAATTTCCGGACAATAAAACGTAAACAGTGAAACATTGTCGTTAATGTGTTTATTTGATATGAGTTTGATGACATATTCTTTTTTCATCAATAATTCACCTGTTTCGCTTTTCTCAATATGGCTGCATTTAAGTCGTCCTTCATACGAATCGCTTCATCTCTTGCGGCGATATCAAAAGCAGTATCGTCAAGGTCACTTCTTTTCTTATATGCACACATCAAGCTTCTGGATGCATTTACGATTGCACCGGTTCCATTCAGATTGAAGGAACAAGCCGCTGTGTCCGCGCTTCCGCCCTGCGTACCGTAACCGGGAACTAAAATAAAAGCTGACGGCATGCGTTTACGCAGATCCGTAGCTTGCTCAGGCCAAGTCGCTCCGACCACGGCCCCGATTGAGCTGAAACCGTTCTCACCGATAAGGTTATTGCCCCAGCTGATGATTTTGTCCGCAACTGCCTCATACAGTTTCCTGCCGTCCTGCAAAACCAAGTCTTGAAAATCAACAGCGGAAGGATTGGATGTTCGAACCAGTATGAAAAGACCTTTTTCCATTTTCTCGGCTACTTTCATAAAAGGCTCCACTCCGTCAACACCTAAATAAGCATTCACGGTTAAAGCATCCGCGTCCAACATAGATACATAACTTGAATCCGATAGTTTTGTACTGCCCAATATTCCTGCCGCATAGGCTTCGGCAGTTGCCCCGATATCATTTCGTTTTGCATCCGCGATCACGATCATTCCTTTTGATTTGGCATAAGAAACCGTCTTATGAAGCGCCTCAATACCATGGATTCCATACATTTCATAATATGCGAATTGAGGTTTGATCGCAGGAATGATATCCATTGTTGCATCAATAAGCATACGGTTAAACTCGTAAATTGCCATTCCGGCTGCAATCTGCTTGTTGTCAGTTTCTTTGTTGCATGAGTCAATAATGTATTGTGGGATATACTCTAATTTCGGATCCAGTCCCATAACCGTCGGATTATTAAATTTAGCAATTTTTTCGATCAGCCTGTCAGCAAAGTTCTTCATAAGTCGTCTTCCCTCCTGATATGGTTAATCTGCATTTACCGTATAAAGTATACCCGTCAAAAGGTGTATTTCTTGATTTGGATAACATTGAATTCTTATCAAACACATACGAATTCTCAAGATCAAAACAAGATATATCCGCGGGCGCGCCGATTTCAAGGGTCCCCCGACCGAGTCGGAGAATATTCGAAGGCTGTAAAGACATACACCGAATAAGACGATCAAACCCCATTACCCCTGTTTTCACAAGGTATGTATAAGCAAGAGAAAAGGCAGTCTCAAAGCCGACAATTCCATTTGCCGCCAGAGAAAACTCAATGTCTTTATCATCCACATGATGAGGTGCGTGATCTGTAACAATGATGTCGATCGTTCCGTCACGAAGACCTTCAATCACTGCCAGTCTGTCTTCTTCGCTTCTAAGAGGCGGGTTCATTTTGGCGTTGGTTTGAAAACCAAGACAAGCTGTATCATTTAAAACAAAGTAATGAGGGCATGTTTCGGCAGTTACTTTTATTCCGCGAGCTTTGGCGTCTCTGATCAATTGAATCCCGACTTTATTACTCACATGACATATATGAACCGGAAGATTCAGGTACTCGGCGATCAGAAGGTCGCGGCTGATCATTATGTTTTCACTTAATGTAGGGATGCCCCTTAGCCCCATTTGTGTCGATATGTCCCCTTCGTTCATTGCACCTTCACTGATGGACGGAACTTCGCAGTGGTTTAGAACCGGAAGATTAAAATCGTGGGAGTATTCCATTACTTTTCGCATTTGACTTGCCGAGGCAATCGGTTTTCCGTCGTCCGAAACTGCTACGATTCCGGCTTCTTTCATTAAACCGATTTCTGATAGCTCTTCACCCTTCAGCCCTTTGCTGGCAGCACCGATGGGGAAAACGTTAGCAAATCCGTGTGCTTTGCTTTTTGCAACAATTCCGGACACTACTGATGCGTTATCACAAACAGGATTGGTATTCGGCATGCAGCAAATCGATGTGAAACCGCCCTTTGCAGCAGATTGAGTACCGCTAATGATATCTTCCTTGTATTCAAATCCCGGTTCACGAAGATGACAGTGAGCATCAATGAGCCCGGGCAGCAGTGCCGCTCCTTTAACATCGTAAACAACATCCGGGACTGATGTGTATGGCTTAGAAATTATTCCGTCTTCAATATGAAAGTCAGATGGTTCTCCGCAACCCATGATTTTCGCGTTTTTAATTACAATTCTCATTGCAGATTCCTCCTGATCATCAACATGTAGAGTACCGCCATTCTAACGGCGACGCCGTTTGTTACTTGCTCGTTAATCAGTGATTGAGGACTGTCATATACCATAGTTGGCAGCTCTACTCCATGATTACAGGGTCCGGGGTGCAATACTACCGCATCTTTATTGGCTAGCGAGAGAATTTCAGGTGAGATCGCGTAAAACTTTGCATACTCGGAAATCGATGGAAATAATGATTTCTTCTGACGTTCCAGCTGTACTCTCAGTCCCATGAGTGCATCTGCGCCCTCGACTGCTTCAGCAAGAGACTTGGAAATCCTGCAACCCATTTTCTCAATACCCATCGGGATCATCGTGGACGGTCCGTACAAATATACCTCTGCTCCTAATTTAGATAACCCAAGCGCGTTGCTTCGTGCGACTCGACTATGGTATATATCCCCGCAAATGGCAATCTTTAACCCCTCTATCCTTCCAAACTTTTCTTTCAGTGTATACATATCGAGAAGTGCCTGTGTCGGATGTTCATTCATACCATCTCCGGCATTCACTACGGATGCCTTAAGATGTGGCGCAATGAAATGAGGTGCCCCGGATTGATTGTGACGCATTATCAAAATATCTGTGGCCATCATATCTATTGTTCTTACGGTATCCAGTAATGATTCTCCCTTATTAACACTGCTTCCCGAGGCAGAAATATTTGCACTTGCTGAGCCCATGTACTTTGATGCCAGCTCAAAAGATAACCTCGTCCGGGTGCTGTTCTCATAAAAAAGTGTAATCACAGACTTCCCTTGAAGATGAGAAGTCTTTTTGTTCCCTGAGGACAGGACCAGCTTCATCATTTCTGCCGTGTGAAGTATTTCATTGATTTCCTCTGCAGAAAGCTCTTTAAGTCCAAGTAAATCCTTACTTCGCAACGTCATACGCGTACCTCATCAAAAAGAACAACTCTGTCGACTCCATCGATTTCTCTAAGTTCAACGTGGATCGATTCCGTATTTGACGTTGGAACATTTTTCCCGACATAATCCGCTCGAAAAGGTAACTGGCGGTGCCCCCGGTCAACCATAATCGCGAGTTGAATCGATGCCGGTCGTCCCATATCGAAAACCGCTTCAATCGCGGCTCTAACGGTCCTGCCTGTATATAGAACGTCATCAACGAGAATGATTGTCTTATCGTTTACATCAAATGGAATGTCCGTTCCGTTAACGATCGGGTGTGTGCTGAGTTTGGATAAGTCATCCCGATAGAAAGTGATGTCCAAAATACCGACATGCGGTCTTTCACCTTCAATTGATTCGAGTATTTCTGCGATACGCCTTGTCATCGGAACGCCCCTGCGCTGAATGCCGATTAAAACAAGTTTTGACAGGCCGCGATTTCTTTCAACGATTTCATGCGCAATACGGGTTAATGCACGTGAAACGGCTGCTTCATCCATAAGGAGTGCTTTCTCATAACTTTCAGCCATTTTTACCCCCTTCAAATATCCGCTTCAATCCAATCCATCTGCAACAAAAAAGCCTTCCGACCATATGCAGGCGGAAGGCATTATACACAATTATGACGCTCGTAACCGGGCGTTATCTATATGTAACCCTTCCAGACCTCTCAGGATCATTGTTAAAAGGTTTTTCTTTATTGGAATCATAAACTATTCGTTGACACTTTTCAAGTAGCTGTGATAATATTTTCAAGATACAAGGGGCTGTGGCGGAATTGGCAGACGCAGCAGACTCAAAATCTGCCGATCGAGAGGTTGTATGGGTTCAAGTCCCATCAGCCCCACCATCAAAGACGAATGACCGATCATTTGAGATCGGTCATTTTTTATTTTCAAAAAGCGAAAGCCGGATGATCGAAATCATCCGGCTTTCTGGTGGGAGGAGGTGGATTCGAACCACCGAAGTCGTCGACGGCAGATTTACAGTCTGCTCCCTTTAGCCACTCGGGAATCCTCCCAAATATATTAAGTTGTTGGTATCATGTTGGTGGGCCTTCAGGGACTCGAACCCGGGACCGACCGGTTATGAGCCGGTTGCTCTAACCAACTGAGCTAAAGGCCCATGTGAATTGATGCGATCTGTTTCTAAAAAGCAAGACTAATTCTCAAAGCGCAAAAGTGATTATTACATAACTCACAAGTACCGTCAATACCTTGATTGCAATTGAGCAATTTTTCAAGCAATAATTCGCAAGAAAGTGATTTGCTCAATTCGGAAAAACGATAACAATGCCGGCCTTGTAACGGCATTGTTATCGTTCTGATTATTACTTCCTCTTTTCGATAAATCCATACTTGGTCAGAAGTTCAGCAGTCAAAACGGCACCGCCGGCTGCACCCCGCAGCGTATTGTGAGAGAGGCAGGCGAAACGATAGTCAAAAATTTTATCTTCACGAAGCCTGCCGATACTGATACCCATTCCGTTTTCATACATAACATCCAGTCGAGGCTGCGGTCTGTCACTGTCTTCAAGATAACGGAGAAATGGTTTTGGCGCACTGGGTAATCCAAGTGATGCCGCTTCTCCGATAAATTCGGACCAACTTGAAAGGATTTGATCCATAGTCGGCTTATTGCGAAAAGAAACTGAGACTGCCGCAGTGTGACCTTCCTGTACAGCTACGCGATAACATTGTGCGGAAATGACCGGTAAACTTGCCGGAACAATTACTCCGTCATTGATGCTGCCCCAGATTTTTAGCGGCTCCTGCTCGCTCTTTTCTTCTTCACCACCGATATACGGAATCAGGTTATTAATCATCTCGGGCCAATCAACAAAGGTTTTTCCTGCACCTGAAATCGCCTGATATGTACAGACCATTACCTTTTCGATCCCGTATTGAATCAATGGGAAGAGCGCCGGCACATAACTCTGAATCGAGCAGTTTGGCTTGACCGCAATAAATCCGTACTTTGTTCCCAGTCTCTTGCGTTGAATCGGAATAAGATCAGAATGCTCCGGATTAATCTCCGGAATGATCATGGGCACATCGGGTGTTTGCCGATGTGCCGAATTATTGGAAATAACCGGAACTTCAAGTTTTGCGATCTTCTCTTCAAATTCGCGAATGACATCTTTTTTCATGTCAACGGCACAAAAAACAAAATCAACAGAGTCGCAAAGCGCTTCGATATTGTCGAGTCCATAAACAATCATCTTTTTGACATAAGAAGGCATCGGTACATCAATTTTCCATCTTCCCTCCACCGCTTCTTCATATGTTTTCCCGGCAGATCTGGGAGATGCGGCTACCGAAACGCACTCAAACCAAGGATGATTCTCCATAAGTGATACAAAGCGCTGCCCGACAAAACCGGTTGCGCCGATAATTCCGACCTTCAATTTATCATTCATATGATCGCCTCTTTCTGTCAAATAGTCCACCGTGAGCGGACGTTTGTATTTGATGCGTGTATATTATCATATCATCAGATGATTGACAAGTCATGTCGATAGGTAATTTTGGGGGATTATGCTAAAATAATGTAATTACATCGGAAGGTAATATGAGATGCCGGCAAAAGCAACTGAAATTCGCGATAAATCAAAAGATACTTTTCCGCTTTTGGATCAATATGTCCATTATATGCAAGCGGTTAAGGAGCGATCCGGTCTGACAATGAAAGAATACCGATATGACCTTGTACTCTTTTTTCGCTTCATTAAGAAAGATCGCGGGTTAGCCGGTAATGCTGAGTCGTTATCCGAAATACACATTGATGATATCGACGCTGACTTTCTGCGCACCATTACATCGGATGATTTGTTTGTTTTTATGATTTACTTGTCGCGGGAACGAAAAGCTTCCGCGTCAACCAGAGCCAGAAAATCAGCTACACTCAAATCGTTTTTCAAGTATCTTTTTCAGAAGCGCAAAGTGATCTCAGAAGACCCTTCATATGAGCTGGATTCACCGAAAATCGGTCGCAGACTTCCTAAATACCTCAATCTGGATGACAGCGTGAAACTATTACAGACCGCCTATGATTCCGATTCAAAGACAGTCATGCGGGACTACTGTATGTTGACTCTGTTCTTAAATTGCGGAATGCGTTTATCTGAATTACGGGGAATCAACATAACTGACATTAGGGACGATACGTTGTCTGTAATCGGAAAGGGAAATAAAGAACGGACTATTTATCTTAACGCAGCCTGTATGGATTCAATCAATAAATGGCTGGAAGTTCGGCCGAATGAAGGCCTCCGAGATCCGAATGCCTTATTTGTCAGCAGACTTAATGCAAGAATCAGCAACCAGATGATTCAGCATATTGTTAAGAAGAAGCTTTTAGACGCCGGAATAGATACCACTATATATTCAGTCCATAAGCTTCGTCATACAGCGGCAACATTATTATACAAATACGGTCAGGTCGATATTCGAAGCTTACAGACAATTCTGGGTCACACAAGCGTAGCCACAACGCAGATATACACGCATGTAGATGATCAGGCTCTTCATGATGCGGCCGATAAGAATCCGCTGTCAAACATTATTCCGGGTACTTCCGGCCGATAATATCAGCAATTGCTCGTATTTCACCGACAAGCTTAACAAAAACTTCAGGCTTCAACTGTTGAGCTGCGTCTGAAAGCGCGCACATCGGGTTGGGATGTACTTCAATAATGAGTCCGTCCGCGCCGGCGGCAATTGCCGCAAGTGACAACGGGCTGACATATGCAGCCTTTCCGGAAGCATGGCTGGGATCAACGATCACAGGAAGATGTGTCTTGGATTTAAGTACCGGAATCGCACTAATATCGAGTGTGCTTCTTGTTGCTGTCTCAAACGTTCTGATTCCACGTTCGCACAAAGCAATCTTGTAGTTTCCTTCGCTCATTATATATTCAGCGGATCCAAGCCATTCGTCAATCGTTTCTGCAATTCCTCTTTTAAGCATAACCGGGATACCTGACTTACCTACAGCCGAAAGAAGTCTGAAGTTCTGAGCATTTCTCGCACCAATTTGAATCATATCCAGATAATTCGCGGCAAATTCTATGTCGTTCTCGGATGTGATTTCGCTGACAACCAGCAAATTATGGCGATCTGCGACTTTACGAAGAATCTTGAGTCCTTCTTTTTCAAGTCCTTGAAAAGCGTATGGCGAAGTTCTCGGCTTATAAGCTCCGCCCCGTAAAAAACGAACTCCGCAAGCACTGACAACTGCCGCGACTTCTTCTACTTGTTCTTCACTCTCAACAGCGCACGGCCCCGCCATCATAGTTAGTTCCTTGCCGCCAAGCGTTACGCCCTTGATATCGAACGCAGTCCCTTCAGGTCTGAAAGCCTTACTTACAAGCTTATATGATTCCATAATCGGAACTATCTTCTCTACAGCAGGCAGAACTTCAAGGGATCCCGGTGTAAGCCGTGACTTATCACCTATGACTCCAATAATTAAGCGCTCGGATCCTTCGGATACATGCGCCTTCAAATCACATTGATCCAGTTTTGCAAGTATTTCTTTGACTTGAGCGTCCGTTGCGCCCGGTTTAACAACAATGATCATTTTTTCCTGCTTTCCTGCCGATCCATCGGCACATTACCATGCTACAAATGAGGATAATATCAGACTCGCTAAATTTCTTCAATAAATGCTTTATAAGCCAAATAAGTGAAATATAAATCAATCTTGCTGATCAGTTCGTACGGCGAATGCATAGATAATACAGGAACACCGCAATCCAGGACTTCAAGCCCGAGTTTTGACATGTAAACCGATATTGTACCGCCGCCTCCCTCGTCGACTTTTCCGAGTTCTCCGGTTTGCCAGGGAATACCTCTCTTATCAAAAACGCGAATAACTTCAGCAACAAATTCGGAATTCGCATCATTGGTTCCGGATTTGCCTCTGGAGCCGACATATTTTTCGATCTTTATTCCGTGCGACATGTAGGCAGAATTTCTGGGATCGGAAACGGATGCATACTTCGGATCGAAACCATTGGATACATCTGTCGAAAGCATTTTTGTTGCCAAAATTGTTTTGCGATAGAGCAGTTCATCATAAACTCCGGTGCACTTTACAAACAGTTCGATTAAGAAATCTTCATACAATCTGGATTGTGCCCCGCTGTTTCCGTTGCTGCCTGTTTCTTCTTTATCAAAAAGCATGCAAACGGATGTTTTCTCCGGTCTGTCCATATTTAAGAGTGCCATTAGTGCAGGATATGCGCATACACGATCATCATGACCATAAGCAGCGACAAAGGATCGATCAAAGCCGACGTCACGTGCTTTCATGGCGGGAACTACCTCAAGTTCCGCACTGACAAGGTCCTTTTCAACGATCCCGTATTGCTCATACAGCAACTTCAAAATTCCGATTTTGTAAGCATGGGCAATATTCTTATCGTCGACTGGTCGACCGCCGATAATCAAGTTTAAATCTTCGCCGCGAACGATATCAGATCCTTTTCTGGCCATCTGTTCTGCACCAAGGTGAGGAAGAAGATCTGTAATGTAAAAAACCGGATCCTCGTCATTTTCTCCGATATTAAGGTAAACCACCGAACCATCTTTGCGAATCACCGGACCGTGAATAGCAAGAGGAATTGTTGTCCATTGGTATTTCTTAATACCACCATAGTAATGGGTTTTCAGGAAAACCATTTCTTCTTCTTCGTACAAAGGGTTGGGTTTCAGATCAAGTCTCGGAGAATCGATATGTGCGCCTAAAATATTAATCCCTTCGGTAATCGGTTTCTTTCCGATAACCGCAAGAACCAATCCTTTACCCTTTATTGAGTGAAAAACTTTCTGCCCGAACTTCAGTTCCGACAGTGATGATAGTTCCGAAAATCCGGCTTCTTTTGCGGCCTCTACAGAGCAAAAAACGAACTCTCTTTCTGTTTTGGAAATATCCAGGAATGCTTTATAATCTTCCGCAAAAGCCATCGCATGCTCGTGGTCGTCCGGTGAGCCGGTTTCCCATATGTTTTCATATTCGGCCAGCAAATGTTTGTACTTGTTCTTGCCGGTCTGTTTCTTTTCGGAAGTGTCTGATGATTTTGTGGTTGTCTTCTTCTTATCAGCCATTTGTATATCTCCTCAAAGTGTTTAAATAGTTATAAAATGCGCACAGATATCCGTTGATAGTTATTTATATTATAACCCACGCATAATTAGTGCATTTATGATACCATAATTCATAGACGAAATTCACAAATGAAGAAGTGAGAAAAGCATTGATTACGGATAGTCACCTTCACACAATTCATTTCAGCGGCGATGCGGAAATGACCATCGACGAGCTTTTTATTGCCGCAAAGATTGCCGGTCTTACAGAGATTGTCATCACAGAGCATTATGACGACGATTTTCCACATGAACTGCCTGCTCCGTTGACCTTTGATGTCCAGTTGTATTTTGATACTTTGTCCAAGTGGGTTCAAGCTTGTCCGAAATCAATATCAGTTCGTGCAGGCATCGAGTTTGGATATCAGTATCAGTTGAAGGATAAATATGATTTAATATCGCGATCGTATCCTTTTGACTCTATTATTATGTCAAACCATCTGATTTTCGGCGTAGATCCGTATTTTTATCGGGATTGCTATTTGATGTCCAAGAGTGATTTGCATTCTGCATATATTAATTCCCTTGCAGATATGGCTGAAGAATGCACTTGCTATGATATTCTCGGTCACTTTGACTATATTGTTCGATATTCTCCTCTTCCGGATCCGACGATGCGGTATTCGGACTGTCCCGAGGCGTTTGATCGATTATTCGGTATACTGATTTCTTCAGAGAAATCTCTTGAAATCAATACGCGAACTATCGATAAACTCAAAAAGATCGGAGTTCAGAATCCTTTCCCTGATGAGGAGATACTGGCGAGATACCTGGAGATGGGCGGAAGGTATATTACTCTCGGCTCCGATTCTCATGATCCGACAACGCTTGCCTGTCACTTTGAAGACACTGCTGAATACTTGAAAATGATCGGATTTAAAGAAAATATTTCTTTTGTCGGAAGAAATAAAATTCGGACTCCTTTATAGAAGCCCGAATTCAAGGTGTACCATGTTTAAGACTATGTTATACGTTTATTGATTCCATTTCATATACATACCAGTTCTGATCTGCCTGGAAAACAATCACCGATACAGTTTGAAATTTGCTTGCACCATCCAGTTCAAAAAATAGGTCTACTTCGCATTTCTGAATACTCGCAATTCGGGATGCGTCAATAAATTCCTTTTCGGAAATATCCATTAAAGTGTTTTCAAACAAATCCGATGCTTTGTCGGAGACATAATCCTTCGCCCCCGAGGCTTTTGTGCCGACAAACTCTGATTTGCTTAATGCAAGCGAATCACTGATATCTTCGCTCCACACTTCCATTTTTGCCAAATCATCTTCAGACAACTGAGCAACAAACTCTTGAGGATAGCAATTAAACATCAACAAATAATTGCCTGTAAAGACAGCCTCAACGTAGACACGAGCAGCATTAGCAGGACTTTCATTGATTTTGGCTTCGTCTACCGGATCTTGCGGTTTAACCCCCCCACATCCGGATAATAGAAAGAGAACAAAAGTTAACACCAGAAACAGTGCAGCTTTTCTTCTTTTGTTCCCCACATAAACAAAAGAAGAACGCAGATTAAGGTCGCGTTCATTCATTTCAAGTTCCTCCAATACCAATATTGGTACACCTTGGAACTATTATACACTATGTTCATCTTCCTGCAAAACATCAAAATAATGTTTTTTATCTTCGGGGATTCCGCCGTTTTTTTCGTAATATTCCTTGATCGCCGCTTTGAATGCCTGCTCGGCAAGTAAGGAGCAGTGCATTTTTATCGGAGGGAGCCCGTCCAGTGCTTCTGCGACTGCTTTGTTTGACAGTTCAAGGGCATCATCCAATGATTTTCCCTTAATCATTTCGGTTGCCATACTCGAAGTTGCGATCGCGCTGCCGCACCCGAAAGTCTTAAACTTTGCGTCCACAATAATGTTGTTTTCAATTTTGAGAAATACTCTCATGATATCTCCGCACTTAGGGTTTCCCACAGTTCCGGTGGCAGAGGCATCTTCGATTTCTCCAACATTTCTCGGATTCATAAAATGGTCCATTACTTTATCGCTGTATAACATGCTTATTCCCTCTTTTCGATTAATCTATATGACAGCTGTTACAAATCATGTTCGGCGTATCTGTGTTATTAATAAAATTATCATACAAAGGCGACATTGCCCTTAACTTTTCAACAATCAATTTAAGGACAGGTACAATACTCAGCACTTCTTCTTCTTTACTATCCTTACCAATTGTGATCCGGAGTGAGCCATGGGCAATTTCATGAGGCAATCCAATAGCAAGTAAAACGTGTGAAGGGTCTAAAGAACCGGAAGTACATGCTGAGCCACTCGAGCAGGCATACCCGTAATGATCAAGCATAAGAAGAAGTGATTCACCCTCTATAAACTCGAATGAAAAATTTACATTTCCAGGCAATCGATTTTCGCGGCTTCCGTTCAGCCGAACAAAAGGAATACTATCATAAATCAAATCGATTAGCTTATCGCGAATTTGACTTATCCGTTGTGTTGACTCAGCCATTTCCTGAACCGACATTTGCAGCGCTTTTGCAAATCCGGCTATATAGGGAAGATTCTCAGTGCCGCCACGTCGATTTCTCTCCTGAGCTCCCCCATCCATTAAGTTATCAATAATTACACCTTTACGAATGTAAAGTAGTCCTACTCCTTTGGGGGAATTAAATTTATGCCCGGATAATGACAACATATCAACACCAAGATCTTTTACATCGATCGGGATGGCGCCGGAAGCTTGTACCGCATCCGTGTGAAAAAGCACTCTTCTTCGTCTGCAAATCTCCGCAAATTGCTTGATTGGCTGAATCGTGCCGATTTCATTGTTTGCCATCATGATGGAAACCACCGCAGTGTCATCTTGTATTGCGTTTTCCAGATCATCGGGGGATACAAGTCCTGAATCATCCACCGGAAGGTATGTTACCTTATAGCCAAGTTTCTCAAGTGATTGGCAACTATGCAAAACCGCATGATGCTCAATGGAAGACGTGACAATGTGCATCTTTTTACCAAAGTATTTGAGAGCGGCTCCCTTTATTGCCCAATTGTCGGACTCTGTACCGCAAGATGTAAAATAAATCTCCGATCCCGAAGCATTCAATATCTCGGCAATTATATCTCGAGATTGCTCGAGAAGTCGTTTTGCACTTTGACCTTCCGCATAAATCGAAGAAGGATTACCATAATACTCCTTCATCACTCCCGCTATTTCTTCGATAACTTCAGGCCTGACAAACGTTGTTGCCGCATTGTCAAGATAAATTCTCTTAGTGACATTTTCCACCATATTCATACCTCTTACGATGATTTGAACCTTTTATCACTCTATGGGAACACAAAACAGAATGGCGTAACAAATGTTACGCCATATCAATAAACAAATTTTATTGGTTGAGTATATCTTTCTTAATCGTTTGCCAATCCTTGATTTTTTTCTCATAGCCGTTTATACCCGGCTGGTAATAAACTGTGCCTGCGATTTCATCCGGTAGGTATTGTTGGTCAACAACATTCCCGGCATAATCATGTGCATATTTATAATCCTTCCCATAGCCAAGGGACTCCATTCCCTTTACCGGTGCGTTGCGAAGGTGCATAGGAACTTCTCCGGTCCTTTTGTTTTCGACATCATATAATGCCTTATTAATTGCCAAATATGATGCGTTTGATTTCGGACTGGTGGCAACGATTATCGCTGCTTCCGACAGAAGGATTCTTGCTTCCGGCATTCCAACCGACATCACACCCTGGTATGCTGCCATAGCGACTAAAAGTGCGTTCGGATTAGCGGTGCCGACGTCCTCGGATGCACATATCAATATGCGGCGTGCCAGAAATTCGATATCTTCTCCGCCGTGAAGAGCCCTTGCAAGATAAAAAACAGCAGCATCCGGATCGGAGCCTCGCATTGATTTTATAAAAGCACTGATATTATCGTAATGACTCTCGCCGTTTGCATCAAATGCAATGCTTCTTTTCTGCATACAGTCTTCAAGGATCTTTTCGTCAATATGAACCGTTCCTTCTGTATCCACAGGCGTTGTAATCGATGCAAGCTCAAGTGCGCGAAGTGCGATTCTCGCGTCTCCGTTTGAAAGATTTGAAATGTAAGAAATCGCTTCATCCGAAATATCGATTTTCTCGTTTCCAAGACCTCTTTCCTTATCCCTGAGGGCGAGAAGCAAAATATTCCGGATATCTTCCTCACTTAAAGGTTTCAATGATAAAACAGTCGATCGAGAAATCAGTGCCTTATTGACTTCAAAAAAAGGATTCTCGGTCGTTGCGCCAATAAGAATTAACGTACCGTCTTCCACATGAGGCAGCAGAGCATCTTGTTGAAGCTTGTTAAAACGATGAATCTCGTCAATAAACAAGACTGTTCTTCCGGAAGGGTTTAATAATTGATTTTTGGTATCGGCGATAACCCTCTTAATTTCTGCAACGCCGGCTGTTACCGCATTCATCTTTTCAAATCCGGACGATGTCGTATGAGCAATCAATCGGGCAAGAGCTGTTTTTCCGGTACCGGGAGGCCCGAAAAGAATGATGGATGTGAGTCTGTCGGCCTCAATCATCCGTCGAAGCATTTTGCCCTTGCCGATGATATGCTCCTGACCAAAATATTCATCAAGTGATCTTGGAGACATCCGGTACGCAAGCGGTTCTTTGCTCTTTAAAGGATCGATCACTTAAAACTCCTCCGTCAAATCTCGGGATATAAGCAATACTTCCCGGTCAACGCAGCGACTCTTGCCAGAATTTCTTCTTTTTTTGAATCGAACTCCTTCAGTGTCAAATAAATCAACTCGGCAATTTCAGCCATATCCGCTTCTGTCATGCCAATAGTGGTCACTGCAGCTGTTCCCAAACGTACACCGCTGGTAATAAATGGTTTCTCGGTATCATAAGGTATACCGTTCTTATTGGAGGTTATGTTCACTTCATCCAGTCGTAATTGGAGCTCTTTACCTGTAACACCGGTTCCGCGAAGATCCAGAAGCATCAGGTGATTGTCTGTTCCACCCGAAACAAGATTCAAACCATGGGCAAGAAGGCCCTCTGCAAGCGCTGCGGCATTCTTGATTATATTAAGCTGATACTGTCTGAATTCATCTGATAGTGCCTCTTTGAGAGCAACTGCCTTTGCCGCAATAATGTGCATAAGAGGTCCGCCCTGCTGTCCCGGGAAAACGGCCGAATCAATGATTTTCGCATACTTTTCTTTACACAGAATGATTCCGCCTCGCGGTCCTCTCAGCGTTTTATGGGTAGTTGTTGTGACAAAATCCGCGTACGGAACAGGATTCGGATGGAGACCCGCGGCCACAAGTCCGGCAATATGAGCCATATCTACGAACAAATATGCTCCGACTTCATCGGCAATTTCGCGAAAACGTTTGAAATCAATGATTCTCGGGTATGCCGAAGCACCGGCTACGATAATTTTGGGCTTCACTTCCCGAGCCTTTTCCAGAAGCTTATCATAGTCAATTCGCATAGTATCGGGAGAAACTGTATAAGACTCGGAATGATACGTTTTACCGGAGACATTGAGCTTCATACCGTGAGTAAGATGACCACCGTGGGCAAGGTCCATACCGAGAATCGTATCTCCCGGTTCAAGCACGGCAAAGTAAACGGCTGTGTTCGCCTGAGCACCGGAATGAGGCTGAACATTTACATGCTCGCAGCCGAAAAGCTTTTTGGCACGCTCTATCGCGAGTGTCTCAACAACATCAACATATTCGCAACCGCCATAGTATCTCTTTCCCGGGTAACCCTCGGCGTATTTATTCGTAAGAGGTGATCCGGCTGCTTCGAGGACTGCCTCACTTACAAAATTCTCAGATGCAATCAGTTCAATCTTGGAGCGCTGGCGATTGACCTCTTGCATTACTGCTTGATAAATCTCCGGATCATTAGCCTTAATATGTTCAAACATGACTTTCCCTCCGCTTCAATTACATTGTCTACACGATATCATACTGGATCATTGACTTTCGGTAAAGCGTAAAATCAGAAACTACAAATTATAAATAAGATCGCGTGAAGGTGGATCAAATGTCGATAAGTTACCGTTTCCATCCCGTAAATGCATACCCGTTTCAGTGAATTGGCCGATTTGCGTACATTGAATACCTTCTGCATTTAAAGTCTCAATTATTTGATCCGCGCAAGGTGTCGCTATGAGAATCGAGCCTGATGAGATTAAACGTAACGGGTCAATATCGAGGGCTTTGCAAATACTGATCGTCGATATATCAACCGGTATGCTATCGGTATTTACAGTTAATCCGATTCCCGAAAACTCCGCCATTTCATAAGCCGCGCCGAGAATTCCGCCTTCTGTCGAGTCATGCATCAAATGAACCGAGCTTTCCCTTTTTTTGCGGTTAGCGTTCTGTTCTTTATCCGGGATACAGGCAGTTGCATATACTCCGTCAGGGACTACACTGATTTTCGAAATGAAATCCTTTGCTCTGGATATCATTTCCTTGCTAACGTGCCCCATAAGTCGATCTTCATGATTCATTGCAATGATCCATGTTCCCTCAATTGCGGCTGTTTTGGTCATTAGCAGAAAATCACCGGGACATGCTCTGCCCAAAATACGGGGTGTATTCTCATCAATGATGCCAAACGCGGTTGTTGTGACTACGGGTGTTCGAACAGAATCCGTTATTTCGGTGTGTCCTCCGATGATATCAACACCTAATTCCTGAGCCGCCGATGAAGCTTGCTCTACGATCTGAGTAATCTCTTCTCGGGTTGATCCGGATGGAGCAAGAATAACAATCATAATTCCAATCGGTTTAACCCCTGAAGTGACTATGTCGTTGCAGGAAACATGAACCGCCAGCGTTCCGGACTGTTCTCCCCCGGCTGTGATCGGATCCGTAGAAGCAACAAGCACTTTATCCCCTAAAGAAACATGAGCACAATCAGCTCCGATACTTGCGCCCAAAACAGTTCGATCGGATAGCTTGGGGAGTCTGGAAAATACGATCTCCTTAAGTTCCTGATTTGTTAATTTCCCGTTTTCCAAAATAGCCTCCGCTTAAGAAATCTCCACTCGTTCAGTGGAGTCAACACCCTTCTGAACCAGAGCATCAATATCGATTTTTTTCTCCGCTTCAATGATATGTTTTTGTTGCGGGTGAGTATGAGGATGTTTGGCAACAAATACTGTACAGCAATCTTCATACGGAAGGATTGATGTTTCGAAAGAACCAATTTTGCGGGCAATTCGAGTTGCGTAGTCCTTGTCAAGACCGATCAGAGGCCTAAACACCGGCATGGTCGCAACCTCATCTGTCAGAACGAGGGCTTCAAGGGTTTGACTGGCAACTTGTCCGAGACTTTCCCCGGTTATCAACGTCTTGCAGTTACATTGTATCGCAATGATCTGAGCAATGCGAATCATAATTCTTCTCATTGTTATCGTCAGCATGTCTTGCGGACTGTTTTTATAAAGTTCCATTTGAATTTCAGTGAAATTGACAATATGAAGTGTAATCTTTCCTGCATAACCTGCCAATATTCTGGCAAGATCGATAACCTTTTGCTTTGCACGATCACTCGTGTAAGGAAAGGAATGGAAATAGATTGAGTCCAGTCTCATTCCTCTTGAAGCCATCAAAAAGCCCGCGACAGGGCTGTCTATTCCGCCGGAAAGAAGAAGCATTCCCTTCCCTGAGCTTCCACAAGGAAGGCCTCTGAAGCCGGCAATCTTTTCACTGTAGATATATAAGAACTCCCGAATTTCTATGAAAATCGTTATTTGAGGATTATGTACATCTACAGTAAGTTGCGGATATAAGTCGAGAATTCTTTCGCCGACATTAGCTGAAACTTCATAAGAACCAAGCGGAAATTTCTTGTTTCCCCGTTTCGTTTCAATTTTGAAAGTCTGAAACTTGGTTTTGACAAGAAGATCTGAAACGTATAAAGCTGCCATCTCCAATATTTCATCCATCGAGCCTGCAAATTTTCGCGCGAGACTGACTGAAACGATCCCGAAAACATCAGATACCGCTTGCAATGCTTTTTGCGCTACTGTTTCATCAGATAATTGAGGATTTTGAATATCAACATCCTCAACCCATATCCTTGATTGGTTCTGACAGATCGAAAAACGACCGACACTTGACAATGCATGTTTGACATTGGAAAGCAGCTGATGCTCGAATTTGCCGCGGTTAAGGCCCTTTAGAGCGATTTCGCCCATTCTAGCCAGGACTACATTCTGATACTTACACTTACTATCCATTATGCTCCTTAAGTAATCCGTACTGAGCGGATACACGCGCTAATGCCTCGCTTGTCAAACCAACTTCTTCTTCAGTTGTAAACCTTGAAAAACTTATACGAACGGCAGCTTTTGCAATTGTCCTGTCAACACCCATTGATAATAGTACATGACTTATCTTTTTTGATTTTGAAGCACATGCTGAAACAGTTGAAATAAAGATATCGCTCTGCTCCAATGCGTGCAGAAGAGTTTCAGGCTCAATAGATGCAAGAGAAAAATTCAGAATGAAAGGACATGAATCTGATGGTGAATTAACTGCCGCGTGCAAACGTACGAGGTTATCCCTGAGAATTTGATTGCACTTCAATATGCGTTCATATGAATATGCCATTTTTTCATAAGCTTTGTCTATCGCCAGCGACAGCGAGGCTGCCAGATAAGGGCTCTCCGTCCCTGAGCGCAATCCGCGTTGCTGACCACCGCCGATAAGAAGCGGTGCGACCCGGTTGCCGCTGCGTACATACAACATTCCGATTCCTTTGACACAATGAATTTTATGTCCGGAAAATGATGCGAAATCAATATCCCAATTCGTTAATTGAAGCGGAATTTTGCCAAGTGACTGGACGCAGTCCAGATGAATTTTGGTCTTTGAATTCATGCTGTTGCGTATTTGTGAAATTTCAGAAATCGGCAAGACAGCCCCGGTTTCATTATTGACATGCGTAAGAGTAATCAGTGTCGTGTCGTTACGAATTTCCCGTTTCAGAATCTCCAGATCCGGAACTCCGTCTGAATTTACCGGTATATAAGAAACAACATATCCTCTGTTTTCAAGGTATTTCAATACTTCGAGCGTCGCCTTATGCTCTGTTCCTGTCGAAATTATATGTTTACCCGAGTGCGGATTTGCTTCAAGGTAGCCACGTATTGCAGTATTAATTGACTCTGTTCCGCCGGATGTAAAATATATCTCAAGAGGTTTGATTTGAAGCCTGTCTGAAATCTCTTTACGCGCGCCGGAAATAATATCTTCCGCAATTCGCCCAAGCTTATGAAGTGATCCGGGATTTCCAAAGCGATTGTTATCCGATAGTTCGCGATTAATTAAATCTATTACTTCCGGTAATGGCTGGGTAGTCGCACTGTTATCTAAATATATCAGTTCGATGCCCCCTTACACGATCAGTTCAGGAGTATCATTTCCCAAATCACCTGCATACTTAACCAGAACAGGTGCAACAAAGTCCTCAATAAATGCATCCACTTGTTCAGGGCATCTGCCGATATATTTGATAGGATCCAACAGATCATTTAACGAATCAATATCTAACGAGAAAGACGGATCTTCAGCAATTCTATTCAGAAGATCGTTTTCTTTTCCTTCCTGCTTTACGGACAAACCAGCCGCCATAGAATGCCGTCTGATTCTCTCATGCAGATCCTGTCTGTCTCCTCCGCGGGAAACAGCCTCCATCAAAATATTCTCAGTAGCCATAAATGGAAGTTCCGCCATGACTCTGTTGCGGATCATTTGCGGATATACGACTAACCCGGAAGAAACATTCAGATAAATGATCAAAATAGCATCAATACAAAGAAATGCTTCAGGTACACATATGCGTTTGTTCGCTGAATCATCCAAAGTACGTTCAAACCATTGCGCTGAAGCCGTCATCGCCGTATTAGCGGAATCAGCAATAACATACCTGGACAGAGAGGCAATCCGTTCGGAGCGCATTGGATTGCGCTTGTAAGCCATTGCGGATGAACCAATTTGGCTCTCTTCAAAAGGCTCTTCTATCTCCTTTAAACTCTGAAGGAGTCGAATATCATTGCTGAATTTATATGCACTCTGGGCAATCGATGATAAAACACTCAGTATGCGCGCGTCTACTTTTCTTGAATAGGTTTGCCCGCTGACCGGATAAACATCCGAAAACCCCATCTTCAATGCAATCTGCTGATCAAGCTCCACTACTTTCTTATGATCTCCTTCAAAAAGACTCAGAAAGCTGGCTTGTGTTCCTGTAGTTCCTTTGCACCCGAGTAATTTAAGGCTGCCAATAATTTGACTTAACTCTTCAATATCAAAAAGTAAATCTTGAATCCAAAGCGATGCGCGTTTCCCTACCGTCACTAGTTGTGCAGGTTGAAAGTGAGTAAACCCAAGTGTGGGCAAAGATTTATATTTTGCGGCAAACGACGATAGCGCAGAAACCACACGAACAAGCCTTTTTCTAATCAGAAGCAACGCATCGCGCATGATGATAAGATCGGTGTTATCGCCAACATAGCAAGAAGTTGCACCGAGATGGATAATCGGTTTTGCTTTGGGGCACTGACCGGCAAAAGCATGAACATGCGCCATTACATCATGACGGACGATCCGTTCCTCACGTTCCGCTGTCTCATAATCAATATCGTCAGCATGAAGCTTCATCTCATCAACTTGATCGCGCGTAATGGGCAGTCCCAGTTCCAATTGAGTTTCGGCAAGAGCCACCCATAATTTGCGCCAAGTTCTGAACTTCATGTCCGGCGAAAACAAATAGAGCATTTCCTTGCTCGCGTATCTTGAGCCTAAAGGACTCTCATACTTATCTCTCATCAGAATTCCCCCAATAATTTCTCCACTGCTGATAGTTTAGCACAGACACAAAGGACAGCAACAGCTTTTTTAACATCATCCAGGCATGGATAGGAGGGCGCTATTCGAATATTGGAGTCATCCGGATCAATTCCGTATGGATATGTTGCGCCGGCAGGCGTAAACAATACTCCTGCGGATCGTGCAAGTGATACCACCCTTTTCGCGGTTCCGTTCATAACAAACAGACTGATAAAATATCCTCCGAGCGGATTATTCCAGCGCGCAATACCGGTTCCGTCAAGTTCCTCCGATAAAATCGTTTGTGCTGCAACAAATTTGGGCTGAAGTAATTTTGCTTGAGCTTCCATTACTAGTCTGAGAGCATTGCTGTCCGGAAGATATCTTGCATGACGAAGCTGGTTCATCTTATCCGGACCAATAGACTGAATGACCAAAATCTTCTCGGTACGTTCGATATTTTCGAGATTTGCGGCAAGACACGCAATTCCTGCACCGGAGTAAGTGATTTTAGAAGTTGAAGCAAATTCATAGAAACGGTTAGGATTGCCTTTCATGTCAGCAAGTGACAATATATCCGGGATGCTCGCTTTTTTATCATTATATAAATGGTGAACAGCATATGCATTGTCCCAAAAAATTCGAAAATCAGGGGCGGCTGTTTTCATTGAGGCCAGTCGACTGCAAACTGATTCCGAATAGACATAACCGTCGGGATTGCTGTACTGAGGAAGACACCACATTCCTTTAACAGAAGGGTCGGCAGCGACTATTCTCTCTACTTCATCCATATCCGGGCCATCCGAATTCATGCGAACGGGAATCATCTTAAATCCGAGTGTTTGAGTAATCGAAAAGTGACGGTCATAACCCGGTACCGGACAAATCCACTTGCGATCATTTTCAAGAAGCCATGGGCGTTCCGATTCAATTTCGCCGAATACCATTGATCTCATCAATGTGTCAAACATCATCGACAGACTTGAATTATTTCCGGCAACAACCAACTCAGCCTTGGTCCCGAGAATATCAGCAAAGAACTCGCGGATTTCCATTATTCCGAAGGGCACTCCGTAATTTCTGCAATCAGCGCCGTCCTTCGAAAAGACGTCTCCGGACTTAATTATATTCAATATTGGCGCACCCAGATCGAGCTGTTCCTGACTCGGCTTGCCCCGCGTCATATCCAGAGAAAGTTTCATCGAAAGAATATCATTGTATTGAGTCAACAGTGCTTCTTTCAAACTTTTCAGCGCTTCCCGATCCATTTGGTCGTATGGCAACATAAGAGATCCTCCTGAAAATGGTTTTCTTTGTAAAAGAAATTGCATCATCATGATCTTGCATCATGATTCGAATTATATCAAGTATTATCGCGACATTATAGCTCATTATGACGGGAATAAACAACATTCTTGCATTAAAATGACAAAATATCAATTTTAACAACCGTACCATCGGAATTATGCGTAACACATCCTGCCAAAAAGCGAATATCATAATTCTCTAAACCATACTGTGCTATTAATCTGGATGTTGTCGAGTATATTTTCTTTCTCTTCAATCCGTTAATCGCTGACTCCGGGCCTCCGAAACAGTTATTCAGATGTCTTGACTTCACTTCAACGACATAAACGGTATCATCTTTAATAAATACAAGATCTAACTCGCCGATCCGATGAACAAAGTAGTTTCTGGCAATTTCACGATAGCCTTTCAAAATAAATAGCTTACGCACCGCATTTTCGGATGCTTTTCCGACTCGAAGCGAGTTCAGTTTATTATTCATATATGTATCCATGATATTAATATTCGCAGATCACATAGCTTCACACTTCTTAAATAGCGACAATTGAACTATAATCCGACATCACCCGAAAAAAGCTCTTAAGAAATGATCGGCGATGAATGGAGCATGCCCCCAAAGATCTCAAAGCAGCATAATGTTGAGCCGTTCCATAACCTTTATGCTGCGAAAAACCATAACCCGGAAAAACAGCATCATAATCGCACATTATTCGGTCACGAAATACTTTAGCCAGAATGGAAGCAGCGGCGATTGAATTGGACAGCGCGTCGCCCTTTATAATCGGTTTGCATGGCATCGGAATTTGCTTTAAGTCAACTGCGTCAACAAGCACAATATCCGGCGTAATATGAAGATCAGATACACACTGAATCATGGCTTTTTTGGTCGCCTCAAGGACATTAATTTGATCAATAATTGACGGTTCAATTCGTACCATTGAAAAAGAAATCGCGTGTAAAATAATATCTTCAAAAAGCACTTCTCTTTTCTGTGCGGAAAGTTTCTTTGAATCATCCAAACCCAGAATCATATAGTCATCCGGCAAAATACACGCAGCGGCTACAACCGGGCCGGCCAACGGTCCGCGCCCCGCTTCATCAATTCCGGCAATTCTCATGAATCCCGAACTTCTGGCTTCGTCTTCGAATTGAGACATTTTTACATACTTTTCGATCAGTCGTTCTTCACGATTCATTAATTTACACCCTGCCGCCGCACCTAAGCATGTATCTGTTTATCAAGAACCTTTTCGAGCGAAATCCTTCCGATCCTTCCGCTTCTGAAATCATCCAGAAACAGTGCCGCGAATCGTTCTTCATCTACTCTGCCGCCGGAAAGGACGCAACCTTTTGCACGCGCCGCATCTAAAAACCGGTCGTATTGATTCTGCGCATTGCTCATATCAGATTCAGGCGGGATTCCGTACCTTTGACTGATATAGTCCGGGTAAAGCAACTGAATCATTGTTATGCCGTCAAGTGATACGGATACAGAATCAGTTACCTGTGTTTTTATTGCTCCGGTAAGCGCAAGGCATAACTTATTTCTATTCGTTCCCAGATTGGGCCACAAAACACCGGGCATATCCATGAGTTCCAAATTCGCGTCTGATTTTGCCCACTGAAAACCTCTTGTCACACCCGGGCGGTCCCCTGTAATCGCAATTTTGCGGTTACACATGGCATTGATCAGTGTTGATTTGCCTGAATTAGGAATTCCGACCACCATTGCCCGAACCGGTCTGCCGATTCTGCCCTTATTTCTAGCTCGTTCCAAAATATCGGCACACAACTTCTCGGATAAATTGCGAATTTGAACAAGTCCCTTTTTGTGGATTGAATCGATCGCAACAGCCGGAACACCCGACTTATCAAACTCGTTAATCCACTTCTTTGTTTCAACGTCATCCGCAAGATCCGCTTTGTTGAGTACAATAATTCTGCGTTTGTTGCGGATAATGCGATTAAGCTCCGGATTTCTGCTGGATATCGGTATGCGCGAATCACAAGTCTCAAAAACAATATCAACGAGTTTAAGGCGATCAGACAGTTCGTCGAGCGCTTTTTTCATATGACCCGGAAACCAGTTGATCTCAACACTCATTGAATCACCTCCGCACTTACAATAATAACAGAAGAGAGCAAAAAAACTGCCCGGCAACAAGATTTGCTACCGGGCAGAACTTCCAAACGAATTGAATTAACCGCGCTTAACGAGTTTCTCGGTGATCTTCGCCGCTTTACCGACACGATCACGTAAGTAATAAAGCTTAGCTCTTCTGACTTTACCCTTACGGACAATTTCAATTTTCTCAATCTTAGGAGAATGAACAGGCAATATTCTTTCTACTCCGACACCATAGGTAACTCTTCTTACTGTGATTGACTCAGACAGACCGCCGCCTTTACGAGCGATTACATATCCTTCGAAAATCTGTACGCGTTCTCTGGCGCCTTCTTTAATCTTCAGAAACACTTTGACATAATCACCGACGTCAACTTCGGGATAGCTGTTTCGCAGATTGTCCTGTTCGACTGCTTTCACTAAATCCATTATATGTTCCTCCTCTTCCGATAGATGTTCATGCCAGGATATGACAGCGGACCATCCCTTATAGCCTATAGAAGTTTATCACAGCGTTAATGCTCACGCAAGTAGTAAATATTTGCTCGCTCCGGCAAAGGATATCACTCTTGTGTCGGATTCAAAAAATCATTTGTCTTCTCGTTTCTGTCCCGATCTAAAAGATATTCCCATTCTTTGTTTGAGAGAGAAAGATGATTTAATAAATCCGGTCTTCTTTTCCAGGTTTCATAGAGGCCTTCCATGTGCCGCCATTCATTAATTCTGGCATGGTGCCCCTGTCTGAGGACTTCCGGGACAATAGCTCCGTGCCAGCTTTCCGGTTTGGTATACTGAGCAGATTCGAGTATTCCGTTCATGTGTGATTCATTCTCGTATGCTGACGAATCCGGAAGCACTCCGGATATCAATCTGGAGACAGCGTCAATAACAATACATGCGGCCGCTTCTCCGCCTGTAAGAACATAATCACCGATCGATATATCCTCATCTGCTATTTCATCAATGACTCTCTGATCCACACCCTCATAATGACCGCACAGCAGAATGATATGCCCATGCTGACTTAGCTCAATTGCTTTTTTCTGGTTAAACAGTTTTCCCTTGGGAGATAAGTAAATCGTATGCGTTTTTTCAGGTGAATTTTGCTTTGCAGCGCTCCACGCCTGATACACCGGTTCACACATCATCAGCATGCCTTTGCCGCCGCCGTACAAACGGTCATCCACTTTACCAAAAGAATTTCCTGCGTAATCCCGTATATCGATTGCTTCCAAAGTAATAAATCCGCTATTGCACGCCCGACCAATAATACTGGTCATAAGAAAATTGCGAACTTGATCGGGAAACAACGTAAGTACCGAAAATATCATGATTTCGCCTCCAAAAGGAAACTACGATTCATAAATGTCGTACAGTCCGTCCGGTAAGATCACATTCATTTTCTGACTCTTCAAATCAACATCCTTCACCACTGTTTTCAGAAAAGGGATCAACAGATCTGCTTTGTTTTCTCGTGAGACAACAATGATGTCACTTCCGGTAGATTGGATGATCTCGGAAATTACACCAAGTTGTCCTTTCTGGTGGTCAATGACTGTAATTCCTTCCAAGTCAGCGATGAAATATCGGCCATCCGACAGACTTGCCGCTTTGGATCTTTCAACTGCAAGGAAACATCCGGAGAGTTTTCTGGCCTCATCGCGATCAGTCAAATCCATAATCGCACAAATTACCATATTGTTCTGTAACCGAGCCGAATTGAATTGAACATCACGTAGTTTTTTCTCTTTATCCGAAAGCAGGACAGCATTTTTTAAATCAATAAAACGGCGTGCATCATCCGTCAACGGAAGTATTTTTACTTCCCCGCGAATACCATGCACGCCGACTATTTTTCCGACTATCAGAAACTCTTTCATCCGATGATATCTACAATGACACGCTTCCCCTCACGGAGATATTTTGCCTTCATGATGGTACGAATGGCCTGAGCTCTTCTTCCGCCCTTACCGATTACTTTTCCCATGTCTTCGGGAGCTACGGACAATTCGAGAATAACCGTATTGCCTCTTTCGCTGTGCGTCACGGAAACATCTTCCGGCTTTGTTACGAGTGCTTTTGCTATCGATTCCAACAATTCATTCATGTACTGTTTGCAGGGGATCCCAAAGGGCTCCTGCATTCCTCCTCTCGATATGCACTTATGAATCAAAAGTAATTACTGAATTGCTCCTGATCTCTTAAGCAGTGCCCGTACGGTATCCGTCGGCTGAGCACCATTCTTCATCCACTTCTGTGCTGCCTCATTGTCAATTTTGATTTCTTGCGGATCCGTAAGCGGATTATAAGTTCCGATCTCTTCAATGAATCTTCCGTCTCTGGGAAAACGCGAATCCGCGACAACCACACGGTAGAAAGGAGCCTTCTTCGCACCCATTCTCTTAAGTCTAATTTTAACTGCCATCTTTTTTCCTCCCGGCTATCAGCCTGATATTTATCTTCACGCATGAATCTGCGTAAAAAACTGTTTATTCGAAAAGACCAACGCTATCTTATCTCAGAAGGGCAATCCCTTCATTGGAAATCCGCCGCCTTTTCCCTTGCCCATTTTCGAAAATCGCTTCATCATCTGGGATGACTGCTCATATTGTCGAATCAGTTGATTAACTTGTTGTACTGATGTTCCTGACCCGGTTGCAATACGCTTACGCCGACTGGCATTAAGTATGTTCGGAAATCTTCTTTCTTTAAATGTCATAGAACGAATGATCGCCATGTTGATATCGATAATGTTCTCATCAACATCCTTATCCTTGATCTTAGCTCCTGCACCCGGAATCATTCCGATAACATCTTTGATCGAGCCCATTTTCTTGATCTGCTCGAATTGAGATAGCATGTCTTCAAGATTAAAGGTGTTCTTAAGCAGACGATCCATCGTCTTTTTGGCAGACTCCTCATCGTAAGTCGTCTGCGCTTTTTCGATAAGAGAGAGCACGTCTCCCATACCCAATATTCGGCTGGCCATGCGGTCGGGATAATACTCTTCGATATCTTCAACTTTCTCTCCGACACAAATAAGCTTAATCGGTTTACCGGTTATTTGCCGGATTGATAATGCGGCACCGCCCCGGGCGTCACCGTCAAGCTTGGTCATGATAAAACCATCCAGTCCGATGGCGCTCTCAAATGACTGGGCGACCGCGACGGCTTCCTGACCGATCATTGCATCTACAACAAGCAGTTTCTCGGTAGGCGTCACTACTTTACCGATCTGAATAAGTTCTTCCATCATTTCATCGTCAACTATAGTCCGGCCGGCCGTGTCAATAATCAATGTGTCGCACAACATATACTTTGCACGCTCAATCGCTTTGCGCGCGATAAGTTCAGCTGACTTTTCTTCCGGCATAATAAATGAAAGGACTCCGACTTTCTGAGCAAGAATCTCCAATTGCTTCGCCGCTGCGGGACGATGAACATCAACCGAAGCCAGCATGGGTTTCTTACCGCCGGCTTTGAGCATGCGACCCAATTTTGCGGCTGTAGTTGTTTTACCTGCACCTTGAAGACCATAAAGCATGATTACAGTGAACCCGGAAGGAGACACCGCTATTTTATTGGATTTGGATCCGAGCAATTCGATCAGAGAATCATGAACTATTTTGACTATTTGCTGACCCGGCGTCAGGCTTGCAAAAATCTCCTGCCCTTTACATTTTTCAGTCATGTCTGCAACAAAAGCCTTCACTACGGAATAATTTACGTCGGCTTCCAACAGTGCCATTCTGATTTCTTTCATCATGTCTTGAATATCCTGATCCGTGACGCGTGCTTTACCCCGCATCCTGGAAACAATTCCCTGTAGTTTTGATGAAAGACTGTCAAACATAAACTGATTCCTTATCTATAGTTTTCCGCTGAGATCCCTGAGAATATCAGCGGCACTATTCATATCATTATTGGATAGTGCAGTCAGCGCTTCATTAATTGAATTTTTTTGCTCTGTAAACCGTTTCAATAGTCCGAGCTTGTCCTCATATCGATTGAGCGAAATCAGACCTCTTTGTATCGAATCGTGAACAGCCTGCCTGGATATACCTTCCTGTTCGGCAATCTCTGCCAGAGACATATCTTCGGAATAATGCAATTCCAAATTTGACCTTGTTCTCTCTGTCAAAAGCTGTCCATAAAAGTCCAATAACATGCAGGCATCAAATTGATTCATGAGAGCCTCCCGACTGCTCCGATGAATATACATCAATCAGATTTATATGTCAAGTATATATGCTTGTCGGCATCAAAAACAGATCATCAATAATATGAAACCGACTATAGCGAGTCCGGAAGCAAAGAAGAAACAAAAATTTCCGGATCAAAATCAACCAGGTCTTCCACCCCTTCGCCCAGCCCCGCAAGAAGAATGGGTGATTTTGCGGAAAAAGCTACGGCAACCGCAACACCGCCTTTTGCGCTGCCATCCAATTTGGTTATTCCTATTCCGCTCAGTTTCACAACCTGGGAAAAAACCTCCGCCTGGATCACAGCATTTTGACCTGTTGTTGCATCAATGATGAGTATAGGGCTAATTTTTGCCGACGGCGCTTCACGTTCAATAATTCTGGATATTTTGGAGAGCTCATCCATCAGATTTTGCTTATTATGAAGTCGCCCTGCTGTATCTATGATGAGTACATCGACCTTCCTTGCGATAGCTGCGTGAATCGCATCATAGCATACCGATGCCGGATCTGTGCCTTCTGCCTGAGATATAACGGGCGTATTTGTGATATTTCCCCAAACGGTCAGCTGCTCAATGGCTGCCGCTCTAAAAGTATCCGCGGCGGCCATCATTACTTTCTTGCCCTGATTCTTAAATCTCATACAGAGCTTCCCTGCAGTTGTTGTTTTCCCGGTTCCATTCACACCCACAAGTAAAATTATGTTCAAAGAGTTTTCTTCAATATTCAGAATTTGCTTATCGCCCAGAATACTCAGGATTTCCTGTTTCATGACGTGAATGACTGCAGGCTCAGAATCATCGCCGGTCTCTTTTATGGACTTCCGAACAGAATCCATGATGCTAAGGCTAGCTCCGACACCGACGTCGGCTTGCACAAGAAGCGCTTCAAGTTCCTCAAGCCTCTCCTCATTGTACCGACCGAATCCGGCAGATATCCTCGTGATTCCTTCGGTAACAAATCCTCTGGTTTTGGACAATCCGGCTCGAAACATATTGAAAATATTCATTTGTTCCTCCATTTGATAATGCATCTGCTCATGAAAATAATCTACGAATCTCCCAGTCGCATGGAGAGTATCTTTGAAATGCCCCTCTCCTGCATCGTAACTCCGTACATTCTATCACATGCTTCCATTGTTCCTTTTCGATGAGTAACCAGAATGAACTGAGATTTAGCGGTGTATTTGCGTACAAAATCGGTAAAACGATTTACATTAACATCGTCCAGCGCTGCTTCAACCTCATCAAGAACACAAAAGGGTGATGGTCTGAGCTGAAGGATTGCAAACAATATCGCAATTGCCGTTAAGCACCGTTCACCGCCCGACAAAAGCGAGAGACTTTGAAGTCTCTTTCCGGGCGGCTGCGCACGAATATCAATTCCGCAACCCAAAATATCCTCTTGATCCTCCAAAATGATCTCCGCTGTCCCACCGTTAAACAGATCCGAAAAAACGACTTTGAAATTCTCATTAATCTGTTGAAAGTGAGTTAAAAATTGCTGACGCATCTCGACAATCAAATCATCGATAACGCCCTGCAGGTTGATTCTGGCAAGCTCAATATCATTTTTTTGGGCCGTCATAAACGTATACCGCTCATTTACTCGCTCAAATTCTTCGAGCGCATTCATATTCACAGGACCGATTTCTTTCAGTTCATTTCTTAGTTCAAGCAGTTTTTTCTGTATTGGCTGTACATTATAAATTTCAAGACGAAATGATTGGGCATTGTCATAGGTTATTTCATGATCTTCCCATAACCTGTTCTTCAGGTCGTCAATCTCAGCAGTGTAACGCTCCCTCTTTGCTTCAAGCCGGGTTTGCTCATTCTGAAACTGGGTAAGTCTGGAAGATTCCGATGAAAGCTTGTCAATGAACCCGGATAGTTGATGTTCAATTTCTTCCTTTTCAAGCATAAGATTCTTGATATCGGAAATAATTCGCTCCTCTTTTCCGGTCAATTCCTGCTTGGAAAGAAGTTTGCTTTCTTCCTCGGATTTAAGAAGTTCAACTTCTATTTTTGCCTGTTCACGCTCTTCAATCAACTTTCTGAGCCCTTCAGAATGATTGTTTTTCTCGCGGTTGATCATATCGCAAATTTCTTTCGCGCCTTGTATGGATATCTCGAGCGATTCAACGGAAATTTTCAAATCACCGATTTCAGATCTGACTTCATCCAGCTCTTCCTGAACGGATCTCTGCATTTGATCATTTTCAGTGATTGATCTACGAATACGAGCCAACTCGTTTTCACTTTCGTTAACGGATTGCAGCAATTCATCGCGATCCTTCTGAGTGGCCAACCGTTTGGCAGAAATCCCCTCCAGTTCCTTTTCAACAAGGCCGAGGCGATGCAGTAACTTATCAATATCAATCTTTCGCTTATCGAGCTCAGATTCTTTCTTGATCTTACTCAGCTCAAGGTTTCGTATCTTCTCATCCAATGCTGCATGTGCCTGTGCAATGTTTTTAATTTCGGACTCCGCATCATTACTTTTATTCTTCAGCAATTCAATTTCGCCAGTCAGTTTTCCGGTTCTGACGCCCAATTCTTCCAATTCTCTTGCACGACCCAACAGACTTGTTCCCTGTCTTCGGATGCTGCCGCCGGTCAATGAACCGCCTGTATTAACAACATCCCCCTCAAGAGTCACTATCTTGAATGAGAATCCGGTTGAACGAGCTGTTTTAACCGCATTATCCAAACGGTCAAAAATCGCAATTCTTCCTAAAAGGTTGCCGACAATACCTGAAATGGAATCATCAAAGCGGATTAAATCAGCAGCTATTCCGATGAAGCCTTTTGCTTCCTTCATTATTTTAGCGGCTGATGGTTCCGGTTCTCTGTTGCGGATCGTATTAATCGGAAGAAATGTTGCCCGCCCAAGCTTATTTTTTTTCAAATGATCAATCAACTTCTCGGCGTCTTTATCCGTGGCAGTAACTATGTTGTGCATGGCTTGGCCTAACGCAATTTCGATCGCAGTTTCATACTCTTTCGGCACACGTATTAATTCTCCGAGAATACCGACAATCAACGAAGAAATTTCCGCATTCTCCGCGGCATCCGACATCAGTCTGCGAACGGGTTCCTGATAACCTTCTCTGCTCTTTTCCAGTTCTTCGAGCGTCTTTATCCGGAAGTTTACATTGTCAAGTTCGCGACCTTTTTGCTCAAGCAATTTGAACGTTTCTGCTGCTCCCAGACGTATTTCAGAAAGTTTCCCGGAAACTGCAGAAAATTCTCCGGTCATCCGGGAAAATTCTTTATTAATGACTTGAAGCTCTGTTTGAGCGTCTTCATATACTGCATTCTGAGTATCCTTTTCGGAAATAATCGTTACCCGATCTTCCGACAGATTCTTAATCCTGGAATCCATAATTAAGACTTCCGAAGACAGGCGTTGAGAGTGCTCTCTATACTCGAATAATTCTCCGGAAATCTCCTCCATGCGAGCACGTAAAGAGCTTTTCTTTTTTTGGGAAAGATCCATAGAAGACAATGTCTCCGTCATTTCCTTCTCTTTAGTCACAAGCTCGCTCAAAAACTTGTCTTTCTGTTTTTTGAGTGTTTCTATTTTTTTACTCTGAGAAGAAAACTCATGATCCAGTCTTTCGATTTCCGACTGAAAATTCTGATCATTATTCTTATCGTTAAGAAGTCTTGCGGAAAGTTGCTTGCGACGGTCCGATAAAACTGCAATAGAACTCATGATCGCATGCATTTCATCCGTAACAGCTGATTTCTTTTCGCGAGCTTCTTCAAGTAAATCCTCGATTTGACTGGATTTCTCGGTTAACTCACGGTTCTGATTGCGTAATCTGATGATTGAGTCTTCGTGAATTCGAACCTCTTCGGCTACCGAGGCGGCATCCTGATCGGACGCGGAAAGAAAGGCACGATTACGATCAATAAGTTGGAGTGACAACCCGATGTCAAGTTCTTTCCACTCGTCATAGAGCCGATGATAATGTTTTGCCTTTTTGGCTTGATCTTCCAACGGCTCGATCTGTTCAGAGAGTTCAGCCAGAATATCTGTAATACGAATTAAATTTTGCTCTGTTGAAAGAAGCTTTCTCTCCGCTTCCTCTTTTCGCGCTTTATATTTAACTATTCCGGATGCTTCTTCGATGACTTTCCTTCTGTCTTCAGACTTTGAGCTCAAAATTTCGTCAATTCTTCCTTGGCCGACGATTGAATAACCGTCTTTACCCAGTCCTGTATCCATAAAAAGGCGTAAAATATCTTTTAATCGGCAGTTTACATGGTTAATCTGATACTCGCTCTCCCCGGACCGATAAAGTCTTCGGGAAACCTGAACTTCGGAGTAATCGATCTCAAGGACACCATCTGAATTATCAATTGTAATGGATACTTCGGCATAATTCATCGCACGTCTTGACTGGGTTCCGTTAAAAATGACATCTTCCATTTTTCCGCCACGCAACGTGCGAACACTCTGCTCGCCGAGTACCCAACGAATTGCATCGGTAACATTTGATTTTCCGCTTCCGTTAGGTCCGACAATAGCAGTCATGCCCTTATCAAATTCAATGAGTGTATATTCAGGGAAAGATTTAAAGCCTTGAATTTCGATTTTTTTAAGATGCATTCAAATGGTTCCTTCCATCATTGTCAAATGAAATTATATACCAATCCGGACATAAAATGAAATGAACATCCAAGTGAAACAAGCAATTTGAAATTAGTATTGATTCAGTTTCTCGAGCACATCAGCTTTCCAGGCTTTTCATAGCCGATTTTGCTGCTTCTTGCTCCGCCTGTTTTTTACTGCGGCCGATTCCTGTTCCAATCACAATTCCGTCACGGATTACCGTTGCCGTAAATACTTTATCGTGCACAGGTCCTGATTCGCTCTCTATTTTGAATTCAATACTTTTGTCTTTGGTCATCCCCTGAAAATACTCAATTAACTTGCTTTTGTAATCGAAAACAATCTTTCCGGAAAGAGCAGCATCAATCGGAGCGGACAAAACTCTCAGAATAACCCTCCTGGCGGCTTCAAAACCGCCGTCTATATAAACAGAAGCAAATATCGCCTCCATTGCGTTAGCGAGGTTTGAAGGCTTCTCACGCCCGTTCGTCGACATTTCGCCACGGCCCAATAGAATCAGATCCCCTATGCCCAGTTCTTTTGCTTTTTGAGTTAGCGTTGCCTCACAAACAATAAGTGCTCTTGTTTTGGATAAGTATCCTTCACTCTTTCCGGAACTTCTTTTATAAAGTTCATCAGCAATCACAAAATCCAGAATGCCGTCACCCAAGAATTCGAGTTTCTCATTATCATCCAGTTTCAATTCTCTGGATTCGTATGCAAACGAAGCATGAGTCAAAGCCAAAATCAGATTCCGCTTATTAGTATAGGAATAGCCCAATCGATTTTCCAAAAGAGCAAGTCGTTCATAAGCAATTAATGAAAGCATCTTATCTCCGATCCTTTATCAACACTATAAAAGCAAAAAGCTCCCATACGGGAGCTCATTTGCATCAGCACATAATGGAATCAAGAATTTGCCTTGATAAAATCAATTGCATCCCCAACTGTCTTAATGCGCTCCGCTTCTTCGTCCGGAATCGAAATGCCAAACTCCTGCTCCATGGCCATAACCAGTTCGACCATGTCAAGAGAATCCGCATTCAGATCATCAATCAAGCTTGACTCCAAGCTTATGGTATCTCCCTCTACGCCTAATTGTTCAACAAGAATACCCTTTACACTCTCAAAAATTGGATCACCTGACATCTGTATACCTCCTGAATGATTGTCTGAACAATCTACATATATTGTTTGTATCTGAACCTAAATGAAATGTCAAGATAAAAATTAAAAGTTCTCGAATAATAGTTTGATTTTCAAATTATTATCACTTTTCTCTCAAGTAATCCTTGTTTCGTATCATATAGTCCAGCCCGGATATAATTGTCATAATTACACATATTGCAAAAAGAACATTGCCAATCAAAATCACAGTCGAATTCAGTGTTGATTCTGATACACCTGAAAACATACGAGAAAATATCAAAATGAACAGCGGCTCAAAAAGAATATAGATAATCGCAATCATCTGGGTAACCGTTTTGATCTTTCCTATCATTTCGGCTGCCATAACAACTCCCTTGTTACTGGCGACAAGTCTGAGTCCGGTAACCATAAATTCACGCAAGACAATAATCACAACAAATACCGAAGATATTCTGCCTATATCGACTAATGCAATTAATACGGATATAACAAGCATTTTATCGGCCAGGGAATCCAAAAATTTACCGAGATTAGTGATCAAGTTGTATTTTCTGGCAATAACGCCATCCGCATAATCTGTAAGAGAAGCAACAATAAATAATATAGCTGCAAATATCCTGCCGAAATCGTTTATAAACAAATTCCATCCCGTCGGCTCAAACGCGAATAATTTAACGGGAAGCAGGAAAATCAGAATAATCGGAATAAGTAATATCCGAAGTATAGACAATTTATTCGGTAAATTCATCTATTGTTACTCCTGTCATTTCGTAAGGTGAGCAGTCAACCAAACGAACATCGTATTGATTGCCGATTTGGAGATCTTGACCGGTTGCCAAAACCAATATCTTGGGATCTACTTCCGGCGCTTCGCCATAAGTACGTCCACTGTAAAATATACCATCATCCGAAATAGAATCAATAGTGACCGGTACGATACTTCCAATTCGAGCTTGATTAACGTGAAAAGAAATGTCCTGTTGTTCTTGCATGATACGATTATATCTCTCCTGAGCGATCATAGGATCAATTTGATCAGGAAGCAGATAGGCTCGTGTATTCTCCTCCGCCGAAAATATAAAACAACCCAGTCTGTCAAAGTTCCATTTCTGAATGTTTGAAAACAAATTCTCGAATTCAGCTTCTGTTTCACCCGGAAATCCGACCATGACTGTAGAGCGAATAACAATATCCGGGATTTTCTTCCTAATCTTTGTGAGCCTTTCGGAAATGAGTGAGACGGAGTCTCTTCTTCCCATTCTTCTCAGCACTCCGTCATCTCCGTGCTGGATAGGAATGTCCAGGTAATGAAGTACTTTCGGATTTGAAATCATTTCATCCAACAATTGATCCGTTATTCCCTCCATATATGCGTACATAATACGAATAGAAGAAATATTCTCGATTTTCGACAGTTCGGCAAGGAGCACCGGTAACATTCTCTCGGAATATAAGTCGATACCGTAGTTTGTCGTGTCCTGTGCCGTTAGTATAATCTCAGAAACGCCATTGGATGTAATTAGCTTTGCTTCTTCAAGAATATCCTCGATTTTTCTGGAAGAGTATTTCCCGCGAATTGCAGGAATTGCGCAATAAGCGCAAGCGTTTGAACAACCTTCTGCGATTTTTAACCAGGCATAGGACGAAGTAGATAGAATTCTATCCTTTCTCATATGACTCAATCCGCCCGGCTCGGATACCATTCGTTTATATACGTCAGTATCACCACGGTAAAGGCCGGAGATTACCTGACCGATCTCGCCGTAGTGATTGGTACCGATTACGGAATCCACTTCAGGCAAGTCATTCAGGATATCATCGGGATAACGTTGAGAGAGACAGCCGGTAACAATAATAAAATCAGCAATCCCACTTGGCTTTTTATAGTCTGCGGCTTCAAGTATGGTATCAATTGCTTCTTTCTTTGCGCTCTCAATGAAGCCGCATGTGTTAATCACAATGACCTCTGCGGAGGAAATATCGGTTACAAGTTCATATCCTGTATCCACAAGAATACGTGTCATACATTCAGCGTCGACAAGGTTCTTGGAACAACCCAGCGTAATTACCGCAACATGAATAGCTTTGGATTCTGAAACCACTAAAAACACCTCATCACTATGACAAATCATTCCTCGAAACAAGTTTTCTGATTGCACAGAGAGAAATATTTCTTGAGAATCCCCTGCCGCTTAAAAATCTCACCGCTGACAAAATCCATGCATTCAACTCTTCCGAGTTGAAAAAGGAAAAATCTACATTGCCGTACATTTCATTAACCAGAATTTCAATATTTTGTGAATCCGTCCGGATTTCTTCCATCAATTCACAAATCGTCTGATCCGGTATTCCATAGTTTAAAAGCCGCTGGCGAAGTCTTGAGTTACTCTCTGACTTTCTCCCCTGTCGCGCAGAAGCAATACCTCGCGCAACTCGAAGATCATCAATATAACCATCCTCAATCAAAGTGTCAACAACTTGATCTGCAAGTGATCGCTCAACGCCGCAACCTATCAAGAAGTCACGAACGCGGCCGCTTGATTTGTGAGATATTCCAATAAAGGAAACTGCTTTCGCCCTCACTTCAGAATAATTATCAGTATTCACAAACATGTACTGTACAAACTGATCCTCTCACGATTACAAATCAATCCCTAAAATTTCAGAATCAATGGAAGGTGCTTCCTCAATCTCCTCCAAGGCAACATGAGAGACCTCTAACGATGCACGAATTTTCGCTTCTATCTCATCTCTGATTTCCGGGTTATCCTTAAGGTATTGCTTCGCACTGTCCTTACCCTGCCCGATTCTGACACCGTTATACGAAAACCACGAGCCGCTCTTATCAATTAACTCCTTAGCAACGCCCAGATCAAGAATACACCCTTCCTTGGAAATACCTTCGCCATACATGATATCAAACTCTGCTTCCTTAAAAGGAGGGGCAACCTTGTTCTTAACTATCTTCACACGCGTATGATTACCGACAATTTCATTGCCGGAACGCAAACTCTCGGTCCTTCTGACGTCCAGACGAACAGACGAATAAAACTTGAGCGCGCGTCCGCCTGGCGTCGTTTCAGGATTGCCGAACATAACGCCAACCTTCTCTCGCAACTGATTAATAAAAATACACACAGTACTGGATTTGCTGATGACACCGGCAAGTTTGCGCAATGCCTGAGACATCAACCGGGCCTGCAGTCCCACATGCGAATCGCCCATCTCTCCGTCAATTTCAGCCTTGGGAACCAACGCTGCTACAGAGTCAACAACCACTACATCCACTGCACCGCTTCGTACAAGAGCTTCTGTAATCTCCAGCGCTTGTTCTCCGGTGTCAGGCTGTGAAACAATCAAATCATCAATATTGACACCGATACGGCTTGCGTAGGTCGGATCCAGCGCATGTTCCGCATCAATAAATGCAGCTGTACCGCCTGCCTTCTGCGCTTCCGCAACTATATGCAGTGCAACGGTTGTCTTACCGGAAGACTCCGGCCCGAAGATCTCAACAACTCTTCCCTTGGGAATACCGCCGACACCCAACGCAATATCCAACGTAAGCGCACCCGTAGGAACAACTTCCACTTGAACGTTTACCCGATCACCCAGCTTCATAATAGCGCCTTTACCAAATTGCTTCTCAATCTGAAGTAAGGCGGCATCCAGTGCGCGAACTCTCTCTGAATCTACCTTCTGTGATATTTCCTGCTTTGACTTTCCTTGTGTTTTATCAGATTTAGCCATGACAGCCTCCTTGTCGAACATTCGTTCTTTATATAGATATTATAGTAATAGCATACTGCTAAGTCAACACAATAATCATTATATTTTCGACAATCCAACAACCGTTTGTCGAATAGGTTTACGTGTTTTTGTAATTACTTTTTACCTGTCATTTTTCTCACTCGCGTGCGAAATTTTGACGCAAAATTAACAAGTTCGGGCATTTTCAGCAACGCCGCTAAAGTGATATAAGCCGTCATTCCTATAACTCCACGTGCCCCGAGCCATAATATTTCTGACAGTTTATTACTCGGCGTGTAGTTGATTTGGTTAACTGCCCAAACAGATGCGGCAAGAAACAGAAGACATACTGAAGCCTTGAGGGCAAATATGCCGATTCCTACAGGACGGAGTTTCTTGTTCTTTGCATAATATAGTATTAAGAAAACAGCTGAAACGAATGCAGCGGTGGAATATGACAGAGTAAGGCAAATGGGCGCGGGGTTATTATTCCGTGTGATGAGTAGTGAACAGGAAATTAACAGAACTGCCATGTTGATTAATCCCGAAATCAGAGGAATTTTGGTTTTACCAATTGCATAGAATGCCTGATTATATATGAATACCACAGTATGAATAATTACCGCTGCAGAATATCCAAGAAGTAGGAACCCGGCCATCTTCACTCTTTCCGCGGCATAGTTTCCATTTAGACTGAACACAGCCGAAACAATATCTTCCGGAAGCAAGGCCAATAATCCTGCCATAGGTATCGTCATGAAAAGAGCGTTTTTGAGGCTACCGGAAAAAAGTTCCCTCGCCTGATCCAATTTTCCTACAGCGAAATGTCCTGCAAGTGACGGAAGCATCACGCTTCCTACAGCGACCGCGAATATGCCGTAAGGAAGCTGCCATAAAGTAAATGCATTCCGTAACGGGAACTGAATTTCTTCCGGAAATGTATTGGCGAAAGAGCTCAATATAATCGCATTCATTTGAATGATCGAAGATGAAATCAAGATAGGTATTGCAAGTCGAAACAAGGATTGAAAACCTTTGTTTTTTATATCTAAACAGAAATGGATTTTTTTCAGGTATTTTCTTCCGACAACGGCCTGGAATAAAAAATAGATTAAGGCGGCCGCCATAATTCCGGCCGTCGTCCAATAAAACGATGTTGAACTATTTCCGGCAAACAAAAGAATGGATAATACCACAAAAACATTGTAGACAGTGGGTCCGATGGAAGTCGCGGTAAACTTTTTATAAGCATTCAGAATTCCGATTGAAAAAGCAGCAAGCATCATAAAAAAAATCTGCGGAAACAGTATTTTGGATGCGTTCGCTGCAATGGTTACTGTCTCCATAGTCTTGGAATTCGAGTAAATTAGCGGATATATTTTATCCGTGAATATAATGCCTAAAACTACCGCGACTCCCATAACAACCGCGGCCATGCTCACAAATATACTTACACTGGCTATTCCTTCCGCCTCGTCGTTTTTTCGAATCGACCTCGCTAAGGAAGGAGTGATTGACGCAGAGATGGCACCGCCGACCAAAAGGTTATATACAAAATCCGGAATATAAAATGCCATGGAAAAAGCTTCCTGAAGTTGTTTCGGAAACAGTCCGCTCACAAGCATTTCACGCAGGAATCCGGTTGTCTTCGACAAGATCAGCCCGACTATCACCAGAAAGGTCGCAATAGCGATTCCTTTCTCGTGTTTGTCGGGCATGTTTAATCCCGAATATGTTTCGAGGTTTTGCGGTTCCGTGCTCATTGCAATCTTTTGCGAATCATATTAAAGGCATGAAGTACGGATACTCTGCGCACCCTCATCCGATTCCCGCTCAAATTGATCTCGGAAACTTCGGTCCCGTCTTTATCAGATAAAGCCAGATAGACAAGACCGACGGGTTTGTCCGTCGAATATGCGGCAGGGCCGGCAATACCGGTGATGGATACCGAAATGTCCGTTCCAAGAAGTTTACGGCAGCCCTCGGCCATTTGGGCGGCACATTCACGGCTGACAGATCCCATATTGGAAAGGACATCCTGAGTTACACCCAGTAACTGTTCCTTAACGCCGTTATCATATGCGACGATGCTTCCGGTCAGTACTTTTGAAGCACCCGGAACATCAACAAAATCGGATGACGCCATACCGGCCGTGCAGCTTTCCGCAAAAGACAACGTCATTCCTTTTGAACTCAATAAGTCATAAACGACTTCTTTAAGCGTTCTTTTCCCGATCTCGTAAATATAGTCGCCGAATCGCTCGCGGAAGATAGCGATGATCGGTGTAATCAGATCCTGATCAATCCCCGGCTCGATCCGTTGGGTGATTCTGAAAAGGCACTCTCCCTCTGAGGCATAGGGAGCGATTGTCGGATTTGTCTGGCTGTCAATCAAATCTTTGATTCGTTCTTCGGCGGCGGACTCCCCAATGCCGTAAAGCCGTATATATTCCGTGCGGAAGCGAACTTCATTGTATTTTTCGAGGATCGGTCGAACCTGCTCCTGGAACATGGGCACCATTTCAGACGGAGGTCCGGGCAGGAGAACCAGGTAAGCGCTGTGATTCTGCGATTCTTTACCGGACGCCTTACATTCAAACATGGCACCCGGGGCTGTCCCGTTCATGTTTGGAAAAACAGTCGCGCCAACGGGCATCATCGCCTGCTTCTTATTGCTGGCCGGCATCGTTCGACAAATTCGCTGGAAAAACGAAGACATTTGCTTAAAACTTTCTTCGTGCAATTCGAGCGGTAACCCCGCTGCGGCGGCTGCGGTTGCCATCGTAAGATCATCTGCGGTCGGCCCCAGGCCGCCGGTGAGTATAACCAAATCCGATCTGGCTGCACTCGTCTGAATCTGCTCCAACAGGCGATCACGGTTATCACCGATTACAATTTGTCTGTATGAAGATATACCCAATGACGCCAATTCCGAGGCAAGGAAGTTGGCGTTTGTATTGATCACTTGTCCCATCAGAAGCTCTGTACCGACACAAATGATTTCTGCGGTCCGGATCGTTGGCGTGTTGTTCATAAGACGGCCTCCTTTGACATGATGTTCCGATATGCCTGCAACGTATTCTGCATCAATAGTGTCGTTGTCATCAGTCCTACTCCGCCGGGTACAGGTGTGATCGCTCCGGCAATCTCTGACGCTTCCTCAAAAAGCACGTCACCTCGGACTTTGTTGTCTGCATCCCGGTTGATGCCGACATCGATGACTACGGCACCCTCCTTGATAAATTCGCCCGTAACAAATCCGGTTTTTCCGATCGCGGCAACAAGAATATCGGCTTGCCGGCAAATTTCCTTTAAATTTCGGGTCTTTGAGTGTGTGACCGTGACAGTTGCATTTTCATTGAGCATCAATGCGGCAAGAGGTTTTCCGACGATATTGCTTCTGCCGATCACGACGCAGTGTTTTCCGGCGATATCGATTCCGGAAAGTTTGAGCATTTCTATACAACCGAGCGGCGTACACGGTACAAGACAGTCCTTGCCCATTGATAGAAGCCCCTTATTGATCGGGTGAAAGCCATCGACATCTTTTTGGGGATCAATAGCCGATATGACCGAAAACTCATCCAGATGCGACGGCAAAGGCATTTGACAGAGAATGCCGTGTACATTTTTGTCATGATTAAGCTGATCGATAAGACTCATAAGATCGGCTTCGGTGGTGTCTTTTTCGAGAATGTATCCGAAAGAACGAATGCCGACCTCTTCGCAGATTCTTCTTTTGTTGCGCACATAAATCGAAGATCCCGGGTCGTCACCGACGAGAATGACTGCCAGCCCGGGCTTTACGAAGGCTTCATTTCCTTCATTCGCACGAATCAACTCGTCGATTTCGTCCTTTATTCTCTCTCGAATTTTCGCGGAGATTTCTTTTCCCGAAATAATGGTTGCGGACATATTAGTCCCCTTTCCTTGCTTGAATTTCAAGCCATTGTGTTTGGGTAATGAGCAGTTTTCGAGGTTTGCTTCCTTCAAAAGCACCTATATATCCCTTATCCTGCATTGTGTCGATCAGTCTGGCCGCCCGGGGATAACCGATATTCATTCTCCTCTGCAAAATGGATACCGACGCGCATCCGGCAGTAAGCACAATATCAACCGCTTGACCGAGCAATTCATCTTCACCGTTGGCATTTCCGGAAAAATCGCCTTGATGGCTTGAGGATGCCGATACGATCGCTTCGGCGGTTTCCGGGTCATAGGTACCCAAATTCTGCGCTTTCAGAAATTCAATAACCGCTTCCACTTCTCCGTCTGAAACAAATGCACCCTGCCCTCTTTGTGGCTTGGCCATACTTTGCGGGTAATATAGCATATCTCCTCTGCCCAGAAGTTTTTCGGCGCCTCCCATATCCAGAATCGTTCGGCTGTCGACTTGTGAAGACACCGCAAAAGCAATTCTGGAAGGGATATTGGCCTTGATTACACCGGTGATGACATCAACAGAAGGCCGCTGCGTTGCGATAAGCAGATGAATACCGGCAGCTCTTGCCATCGCGGTCAGTCGGGCAATTGATTCCTCAACCTCTTTGGATGCAATTTGCATCAGATCAGCAAGTTCGTCGATCACAATTAATATTAATGGTAATGATGGTTCTTTGTTCATTTTCAGTTCTTCGTTGTATCCTCTGAAATCACGAACGCTGGCTTCGGCAAACAAAGCATATCTTCTTGTCATTTCTCCGACTGCCCAGTTTAAGGTATTGGCGGCCTTTTTGGGATCGGTAACAACCGGCGCAAGCAAATGCGGAATCCCGTTATACATCGACAGTTCAACCACCTTAGGGTCGATCATGATTAATTTGACTTCATCCGGTGTTGCTTTGCAAAGAATACTGATCAGTATTGAGTTGATACAAACGGATTTTCCTGACCCTGTCGCGCCGGCAATAAGTAAATGCGGCATTGTCGTCAAATCGCAGAAAATCGGATTCCCCGGAATATCTCTTCCCAAAGCAACTGTGAGCGGTGATGTATTTTTTTTGAACGTCGGCGAGTCAATGAGACTGCGAAGCGTTACGGGTGTTGTCTCGGAATTGGGTATTTCTATCCCGATTGCAGCTTTTCCCGGTATCGGAGCCTCAATTCTGACACCGACAGAAGCCATTGCCAGAGCTAAGTCATCCGTAAGATTCACAATCCTGCTGACTTTGATTCCGGGCCCCGGAGACAGTTCAAAGCGGGTTATCGCAGGTCCGTGAGTCACATTTACTACGGTAGCCTCAACGCCAAAGCTTGCAAGAGTATCGACAAGTTTCTTACCTTGTGCGGCAAGCGATGCTTTTGTTGAACGACCCGAATCATCGTTCTTATCCGGCTGCAATAGTGCTGAGGGAGCTGTACGATATGTCGGTCTGGGTATGTTTGCACGTTGTTGGATCTGATTTCCGGTGGATGGCGTTGTTACAGAACGCGAAGAAGCGGATACCGGCGGCTGGTTTGATACACCCTTTTGTGCAGCCGCGTTTGCATCAACGATTCGCTCCTGACTGTATTCAACACCGTTAGTGTCAATTCTTCGAATCGGAATATGATCAACAACCTTCGGCTGTGACCCGACAGGCGCTGTTTTTATATCCAGCCATGTCGCTTCGTTCTTCGTGCGCAAAAAATCCGGAAGATCGGACTGCGTAGGAACGACTGCCGTGGGCAGAGGGTTGGCGGCATTTTTTATGAAGTCGGTGCTCACTTTTTGCTCGACCGGTTGCACCGTTTTTGCTGAAGTATTTGAAGAATCGGGAATCGGCGGTTTCGATAAATCCACATCAAAGGAGGAATCACCGCATCTGTATGATGAAGCCGTCATCGGCGCGTCTGTGCCTTCAAGATCAATGAAACCCTGGGGTTCATCAAATTCCAGTTCATCAAACGGAGACGTGTTCACCGCGTATGATGTGTCAAAAGAATCCGTTTCTCTGCCGGCGGCTTGTTGTTGCATATACTCTCGGCGCGATTCTCTCCCTGAACGTATCGCTTCCGATGCGCGCTGAGTGGATGTCTTAATCGCTTCTGCCGTTCTGGATGCAGTTTTAGTTAAAGAAACATTGAAAATAAGTACCACCTGAGAAAGAGTAAAGGCAATTAAAATGATCATTGCACCGGTTTTCGCGGCAAGAAGTCTAAGCGCAAGCGCAATGGATCCTCCAATAACACCTCCTGTCCAAAGAGGTGCTGAGGATGCAGGATCCAGACCGGAAGAATCAATTCCGGATTTCCAGAGTACAGATATAGCGTTTGTAACACGGGGATCGTTCTTTAATGAATCAAATGATAATTCCCGAATGAGACTTGGTTCTACTGTAAGCACAGCCATAATGGATGAGGCACACACTAATAAAAGCAGAACTGATTTCACACGGATCGGCGCAACATCCTTACGCTTCTCAAGAAAATAATCAATGGATGCATAAATCAATAAAACCGGAATCGCGTACGCTGCGGTTCCGAGAAATCCTTTCCCAATGCTTCTGAGCATCTCCCCGAGGATGCCTGTCATAGCGGAAGGAAGATAATATGAGATGCCGAAAATAACGGCAAATGCGAAATACACCACTCCGGATACTTCTCTTCTGTGATTGATCGGTGCGACTTCGCTCAAATTTTCAGCCTCCTCGCCGTTTTCATCAACGCAATTACCGATTTAGCATCGCAAATGCTGCCATCCTCAATATGTTCCAATAACTTTGTCAGCGGAATCTTTACAACATTCAAGAACTCTCCATCATCCGGATTTGCCTGTCCCTGAGTTAATCCGGTCGCAAGGTACATATGCAGAATCTCTGAACAGTATCCGGGAGAAGAATACATCTGTCCCAGATCAACAACGTTTTCTGCCACAAGTCCGGTCTCTTCCAGGAGCTCTCTGATCGCGCATTCACGGGGGTCCTCGTCCGGCTCAAGCTTGCCTGCCGGGGTCTCAAGTAAAATCTTTTGAAAAGGCGCGCGGAATTGCCTGACCATATAAACATTATTATCATCATCAAGCGGAACGATTGTAGCTCCGCCGTTGTGACGAACAATTTCACGTTTCCCGGGTGCGCCGTTAGAAAGAGTGATATCCATTACCTCGGCGGTAAAGACTTTACCGGTAAACATCTCCGTTCGACTGACCACTGTTTCTATTAACTCATCTTCGGATGTCAGCGCTTCATCGTCTCCGGTAATAAAATCAACACTGAATCGTTTATCATTATCCTTCATTATGCTTCCCCGTTGACACTTCGAAAAGCGGCGATTGCCGCAACCGCCAAAGCGTCACACCTCTCATTATACTCATGTCCTGAGTGTCCCTTAAGCTTAATCCATTCAACAGAGTGAATTCCGGATAGCCGGTCCAATTCTTTCCACAAATCCAAATTACTAATAATCTGCTTGGTGCTGTTTTTCCAATTGTTCATCTTCCAGTTTGCGAGCCAACCTAATTTGAAGGCATTTATCAGATATGCACTGTCACTATGAAGCAGAACATGGCAAGGCTTCTTAAGTCGATTCAAGGCTTCGATAGCCGCAATCAATTCCATCCGGTTATTGGTTGTTGACTCACACGAACCGGAGATCTCCTTTTCATGATCACCGGACACGAGAATCGCTCCCCACCCGCCCGGTCCCGGATTACCGGAGCATGCACCGTCGGTATATATCTTAACAACGGCAAGTTCAGTCACTGCCCGCCTCCAGCAAGGAATTTGGTTTTCGCATCTGCAGCCAGAACGGATGATTCTACAGCGTATCGGAATCCGTTTTTCTCAAGTGCCAGAACACCTTCGATGGTCGTACCGCCCGGAGAGCATACTTGATCCTTCAAAAATGCCGGATTCTGTCCGGTTTCGATTACCAATTTGCCGGAACCCATCACGGTCATCGCAGCTATTTCATACGCAACCTTGCGCGGAATACCCAGCTTGACGGCGGCATCGGCCATGGACTCAATAAAAAGCATGACATATGCAGGCCCCGTACCGGATACACATCCGATTGCATCCAACGTAGCTTCATCGCAAGGAACCACCAGACCGCAGGTTTTGAACAAAGAAATGACAAATTCCTGTTCTTTCTCATTCGTACCCAAGAAGCATATTGCGCTAACACCGGAACCAACCATAGCCGGAGTGTTCGGCATGACTCTGACAATCGGCGTGTCTTTTTTAACAAGGCGCATAATTCTCGATAAGGTCACCGATGCGGTAATCGAGATGACCACGGCCTCAGATGGAAGCTTGTTCCTCATGCTCTCAAAAGTAGCTTCGAAAACTTGAGGTTTGACCGCCAGAAGCACGAAATCCGCCTTATCCACCGTCTCAGCGATTGAATGAAAGGCTTTGCATCCGGATTTCTTTGCAAAAGCATTCAGCTTAGCCGTTTCAATATCATAGAGCCGAATTTCTTCCGGCTTCAGAACCCCTTTACGAAGGAATCCGGAAACTAACGCCTGACCCATATTTCCGGTCCCGATAACAGCAAAAACCACTTTACGGTCCTCCTTATGCGATAACAAATAATGAAATAATCACTCATTCGTTCAAAGAAATGATATCATTCAACTTGACACGATGCAAACCGTCTATTACACTTGTGAATGTTTCATTTGCGTGACAAACGCACCTGAAACACTCATTTTTTAGGGGAGTGGCTCAATGGTAGAGCAGCGGTCTCCAAAACCGCTGGTTGCGTGTTCGAATCGCGTCTCCCCTGCCAAGCAAAAGTCCCGCGGCTGTAAGGCTTCGGGACTTTTTGATTTTTATGAAAATTGCTGAAATGATCAACGTGTCCTTTATTTGTCCTTTATTTATTAGCAGAATTACTTAACCGAAAATTTGTAAATAATGAAATCTTCAAATTGCTACTAACCAAGCCATCAAATTTCGGATATTTTGTGTCCTATAACATTGATCTATATATCAACAAACCATCGTTTCCTTTTTAGAGCAATTTACTCTCGTTTAAGACATCGCACAATTTCTCTGATGCTGTCTTATCAGCAGATTTAATCGCGTGTGCATAAATGTTTGTCGTTGTTGATGTCTGTGAATGACCAAGTCTGTTAGCGACAGTTCGCAAATCGACACCTGCCCCAATAAGAAGTGTTGCATTTGTGTGCCGTAATCCGTGAACAGTCACTCTGGGAAGGCTGGTTCCCTTAATGAATCTATTAAACCATGCTGTCAGGCTATCCGGATTAATTGGAGTACCGTTCCATGTCGTAAATATCCAATCCTGGCTAATCCATAAGTCACCTGATATTTCTTTCTGCTTGGTCTGCCATTTCATATATTCTTTAAGTACATCATTCAAGTCTTTCGGAAAGGCAATGGTCCGGCAACTACTATAGTTCTTTGTAGATTTTTCAAAAAGACCTATATTAGGTAAATATTGAAGTGATCTTCTAATTGATATTGTGCCATTAAAGAAATCAATGTCTTTCCACTTCAATCCGCACAATTCGCTTCTACGCAAACCAAGAAACAAAATAAATAATATCATTGTTCGAAATTCAATTGGGCTATTGAGTAGAAGTCTAATTAGTTCTATGGCCTGTTTATCATCTAAGTAGAATACATCCGACTTAGTTACCCGCGGCGATTTAACTCGTTTCACTGGATTATCATAAATCATCTGCCATTCAACCGCATCATTAAGAATTGAGCTAATTAACCGGTGATGTGCCAAGATCGTGCGATCAGATAATTGCATGTTTTTATCAGATTTTTGAAAGAGAATTACTTTCTTATATCCGAATGCTTTGGAAATTGTATTAGCAACTGTTTCACTAATTGGTTTTTCGTTAATGACTTTAGCAAGTTTTGAAGGTTATGTGATTACTACACATGGGAATGCGCTAATATTTCGGACAGGATGGTAAGAGAGTAGAATAGAAAAAAG
>CAZCTO010000015.1:0-59505 GCA_964501725.1 uncultured Oscillospiraceae bacterium
CCTATGGCATCTCTGACGGGAACGGCGGAACAGACACGGCAACGGTAACGATTACTATTACCGGAACCGCTGACGCACCGGAAGCAACCAATGACAGCAGAACGACAACAGAAGACACCGCAGTAACGGTATCTGTCCTTGCAAACGATACGGACGCAGACGGAGATACCCTGACGGTAACCGGTGTGACGGTTGATCCTCTGCATGGTACCTGTGTGGTGAACGGAGACGGAACCATTACCTATACACCGAACGAAGATTACTTCGGTACGGATACCTTTACCTATGGCATCTCTGACGGGAACGGCGGAACAGATACGGCAACGGTAACGATTACCATTACCGGAACTACTGATGCACCGGAAGCTATGGATGACGCTTACCTGACGACAGAAGATACATCGGTTTCCTTGCATGTATTGACTAACGATACGGATGTGGACGGAGATACGATTACAGTAGTCACCAACACAGCACCAACTCATGGAACCGTAAATGTCAATGCAGACGGAACAGGGACGTATGTACCGAATGAGAATTACGTTGGAACCGATACCTTTACCTATGGCATCTCTGACGGGAACGGCGGAACAGATACGGCAACGGTAACGATTACTATTACCGGAACCGCTGACGCACCGGAAGCAACCAATGACAGCAGAACGACAACAGAAGACACCGCAGTAACGGTATCTGTCCTTGCAAACGATACGGACGCAGACGGAGATACCCTGACGGTAACCGGTGTGACGGTTGATCCTCTGCATGGTACCTGTGTGGTGAACGGAGACGGAACGATTACCTACACCCCTACCGCGAACTACAATGGTACGGATACCTTTACCTATGGCATCTCTGACGGGAACGGCGGAACGGATACAGCGACGGTAACGATTACCATTACTGCCGTGAATGATCCACCGGTAGCCGCCGGTGCCGAAGTGACAACAACGGTAGGGACACCGACATCAGGAAAGATTAATGCTTCAGACATTGATGGTGATGTTCTGGGAATTGCGATTCGAGTGCAACCGGTTAACGGAACCATTACAATAAACAAAGACGGCACGTGGGTATATACACCGAATGCAGGGTTTATCGGTACTGAAAATATCACTGTAGTTGTATATCAGGAAGGACTTGAAACTGCTGACTCAAACAGTGCAGTTACTGTGACGATTTCTGTGATTGTAGGCGCTTCGGACGGTTTGCCGGATAACGGCGACGGTCAAGATGAAATAACAAAGACCGGCGAAACAAGTCATTACTCACAGACCATTCTGGGTGTATTGCTCATTTTGAGTGGAATGATTTTCATAGCAGTGTTTTTGAAAAAGAGAAAAAAGGAACATAATTGATTAGCACGAGAAAGGGGATTGAAGTAAGCCGACAATCCTCTTTTTTGTGGAAGTCCGTGTCCAGGAAAGCCCGGCGCTATTGACTTTTTGAGTAACCGCTTGCATAATTACATGTAATCGATTTTTCGATCATAGGTTACACGTGTTGACGGAGAAGAGTAACCGGATGCTGACGAACAGGGAGTGCGGGTCATGGATTGAGAGCCCGCTTACGGAGAGGCACCGAGTGAAGTTCACTCCCGAGCGGTTTTGCCGAACATTTCCTTTTGGGAGATTGATAAGCGAAAACGGAAGTTCACCGTTACAGGAACTCGGATTTTCAAGTCTCTTTTTTCAGGGATAGAAGCTCCGGCAGAGAGCGACATTAAGCTGAGAAGTTGAGTGTCGAAGATGGGTGGTACCGCGATTATTCGTCCCATTGCCGATTCGGATTCGAGACGGCAATGGGATTTTGTATTTTAGGATGATGCCAAGCGAGAGTGAGGAAACGGGAATGGAAAGAAAAGAGATTGCAACGTACATTTGGGATCCCAAAGCAGAGTGCATGTCACAGGAGGAACTGAGGGTTGTTCAGAGCAGGAGACTGATCGACTGCGTCAAGCGCATGTACGACAATGTTCCTTACTATCGCGCGAAAATGGACGCCGCCGGTATTGTGCCGGGAGATATAAAAAGCGTTGACGATTTGCCAAAGCTTCCTTTCACGGATAAGTATGATTTCAGGGACAATTATCCCTTCGGCACCTTGGCAGTACCGAGGCAGGAAATTGTTCGTTTTCACTCGTCTTCCGGAACAACCGGTCGTATGAAGGTTGTAGGATATACAAAGAACGATATCAGTTTATGGACTGAATGTCTTTGTCGATCCATGTCGCGCTGCGGCGTGACCAAGGGAGACATGGTTCATATCGCTTACGGATACGGACTGTTTACGGGCGGACTCGGACCGCATTACGCATGCGAGAAACTCGGAGCCACAGCGATCCCTGTTTCCGGAGGCAATACGCCCCGGCAGATCCAGATTCTGCGTGAGTGGAAACCGAATGTAATTATGTGCACCCCGTCCTATATGCTTCATATTGCGGACCAGATGGACGAGATGGGCGTCAGCAAGGACGAGCTCGAGCTCAAGTGCGGTATTTTCGGAGCGGAGCCGTGGACGCTGGAGATGCGCGACCAAATCGAATCCAAAATGAATCTGCGGGCGTTTGATATTTACGGACTGTCCGAAATCCTCGGGCCCGGAGTCGGCTGTGCCTGTGATAAATCCGATTTGGTCCATTTGGAAGCAGATCATTTTATCCCGGAAATCGTGGATCCCGAGACCGGGAAGCCACTGCCCGAAGGACGACTCGGCGAATTGGTTTTCTCCTCGGTTTCCAAAGAAGGAACGCCGATGCTCCGATACAATACGCATGACCTGACCCGCATTTTCTATGGAAAGTGCGAATGCGGCAGAACGACTCCAAGAATGGAAAAGGTCACCGGACGCGCCGACGATATGCTGATTATTCGCGGAGTGAATGTTTTCCCGACGCAGATCGAGGCGGTCATGCTGACCTACAGCGAGGTTGAACCGCACTATGTGATTTATGTCGACCGGGTCAACAATCTGGACCGGATGACGGTGAAGGTCGAAATGACGTCGGCGTTTTTCTCGGATTCGATTAAGGATATCGAGAATATCGAGAAAAGGCTTGCTGACGATATAGCCTCGATGACGGGCGTTCACGCCAAAATCATGCTATGCGAACCGAGAAGCCTTCCGCGTTCCGGAGGGAAAATGAAGCGCGTATACGACGAGAGATTTAAATAGCACCGGCAATTGTTTAGGGTTTTGTAGTATAGGTAGAACGGCAGAAAACAGGAGTTTTGAAATGCTTAATAACGGTAAAGAGAGTGTCGCACCTCGTGGAATAAGGCGTGTCGGTATTCTGGGACTCGGACTGATCGGAGGCTCCCTGGCCAAGGCGCTTCGCCGTAAAGCGGGCGTGCCCTCCATCGTCGCGATCGATACGGATCCCGAGGCTGGGAAAAGCGCGCTTACTGAAGGCGTTATCGATGAGTTTGCCCGCCCGGAGGAAGGATACTCGATTTTTGAGGGGTGCGATCTGGTTTTGCTTTGCGCGCCCCTGCCGGTCATTGTGGGAATTCTTCCGGAATTAGCTTGCCTGAATATCGGCATTTTGTCGGACGTCGGTTCCGTTAAAGAAAAGGTTATGGACGCGGTCACGCTTCCGAATTTCATCGGCGGTCATCCGATGGCCGGATCCGAGCGGCATGGTTATGCGTGTTCCAATGCGACGCTTTTCGAAAACGCGATGTATGTATTGTGCATCGGTGAAAACTGTACCGTTTCCGCAGCCAAACTCGAAGAATTTGAATTACTGATCCGTACGATCGGGGCTTCTCCGGTGCGTATGACTCCGGAGGAACATGATCGCAGAGTGGCAGCGATATCCCATCTGCCGCATGTTGCCGCCTCTGCCCTTGCTCTGCTCGCGGCGAGACTCGATGACGGACAACTCGGTGCACTGGCTGCCGGCGGTTTTCGCGATATTACGCGTATTGCGTCCTCGGACGCGTCGTTGTGGGCTGATATTACGGAAGGATCTTCCAAAAGGCTGATACCGATATTGACGCAGTATGTTGACTTGCTCCGCGCGGTTGCCGAACAACTTGCGGGCGGAGACAGGCGTGCGGTGGAGTCGTTTTTCAAGCAGGCGGCTCATTACCGGAACAGTTTACCGGTCGGCGGCCGGGGAGCGCTCGACGCGACATCCTCACTGACGGTGTATCTGGAAGACAAGCCCGGTGAATTGGGATCGATTACAACACTTCTGGGCAAGGAAAACATCAACATACGCAATATTAACATTCGCAACTTCAGAACGTATGAAGGCGGACAGCTGCACCTGCTTCTGGGCGACAGCGCACAGGCAGTCCGTGCTTACTCGCTGCTGAAAGAGGCCGGATATGAGTGCGATTAAGCTCGGTCTTGTCGGGCATCCGGTCGAACACAGCCTTTCGCCCTATATACATCAACGGATTATGGAAGCTTCGGGAATTTCCGGAAGCTATGAGCTTTATGACGTCGCGCCGGCCGAAATGGATCGTTACGCGCCGATTCTGGTTCGCGACCTGCACGGTTTTAATTGCACGATTCCCCATAAGGAACGGGTGATCGAGTATTTAGATTCACTGGATCCTCTGGCGGATCGACTCAAAGCGGTCAATACGGTATTTCAAAGACGCGGATTTAATACCGACCGGGATGGATTCCTGGCTTCCGGTGTGGATATTGCCGGCAAGAGAGTACTGCTGATCGGAGCCGGCGGAGTGGCGCGTATGATGGCTTACGAGGCTGCCGGTAAAAGCGCTTCGCTGACCATCCTTGCACGAAACCAAGCCAAAGCGGAAGATATTGCGATTGAAATTCGAAAAACAGCAAGTCCGGATAAGCACGGATGCCCGATCAAGGTAGTCACTTCCGAATGTGAAAATCCCGGGGCCGAGTACGATGTTATTTTGAATGCGACACCGGTCGGGATGTGGCCGAAATGCGGAAGTGCGCCTGACTGCGCGTCTTATCTCAGAGAGGGAGTCCGTTTATTTGACACGATCTATAATCCGCCGGCGACACGCCTGGTTCTTCACGCCCGGAAAGCAGGAGCCAGAGCATCCGGCGGCCTGCCGATGCTTTTCCATCAGGCACTGGCGGCGCAGAAAATATGGAATCCCGACACCAAGTTTGATTCGGGTCGGTTGCTGCCGATTATGAATGCGCTTCCCGGAGAACTTCTGAAACATTTTCCGGTCAAGATTGTGCTCGCCGGCTTCATGGGTGCGGGGAAGACCACGGTCGGAAAACGGATCGCCGAACTGCTCGGTATCGGGTTTACGGATCTTGACAGCGAAATCGAGCGGGCTTGCGGTATGACCGTGAAGGAGATTTTTGCAAGCGACGGAGAGGAGTCTTTCCGGCGAATTGAGACGAAAATATTGGAGGAATTTCTGAATCGCGGTGCCTCGACGGTTATCGCCACCGGTGGCGGCGCGATCTTGAAAGTGGAAAATCGCTGTCTGATCGATGAGCGGGGTGCGATGACGGTATTTCTGCATGTCCCTGTAGAGGGTATTTGGGCCCGGATTCGAAGGGAGAACCATCGTCCTCTGGCCGGTGACGGAAGTGAAAGCGAGACGGATCGATTTATGAAGGTGGCCCGTCTATATGAGGCGCGGCTGCCGGACTATGAGAAGTTTTGCGACATCAAAATTGCGGCGGACGGGGAGCCCGACGAGGTTGCCCGCGATGTTATAGCCGCCTTAGGATACGGAGGAGAAAAATAATGATATTAGTACTGAAAAACGGAGTTTCCAAAGAAAAAACCGATCATTTGTGTGCCTTCCTGGAAAAATCATACGGGGTTCAAACCAATACGATTTATGGCAGCGAAACAACAATTGTCGGTCTGGTCGGCGACACAAGCGCAGTCGAGACCGAAGCAATTCAGATGCTTGAAGAAGTTGAGCGCGTCATGAAGGTTCAAGAACCTTACAAGCGTGCCAATCGTAAATTCCATCCGGATAATACGATCGTCCGGATCGGAGATGTCGAGATCGGCGCCGAAAAAATAATCGTGTGCGCAGGCCCTTGCTCGGTCGAATCCGAGGAGCAGGTACTGGGCATCGCAAAGGATGTCAAAGCTTCGGGCGCGGCCATTTTTAGAGGCGGCGCATTCAAGCCGAGAACATCCCCGTACGCTTTTCAGGGACTGAAGGCCGAAGGACTCATGTACCTCAAGAAGGCAAAAGCCCTCACCGGGATGCCGGTTGTCTCCGAAATCACCAACGCATCCCAGCTGGAGCTGTTCATTGAATTTGTTGACATTATCCAGGTGGGTGCACGAAATATGCAGAACTTCGAGCTTCTGAAGGAACTCGGGCGGATTCAGAAGCCCGTGCTGCTGAAAAGAGGCTTTGCTAATTCAATTGAAGAACTGCTTATGTCTGCCGAATACATTATGTCGGGCGGAAACTCACAGATTATTCTGTGCGAGCGCGGTATCCGGACTTTTGAAACGTCGACCAGAAATACGCTTGACATCAGCGCAGTGCCGGTTCTGAAATCAAGAACGCATCTGCCCGTTGTTATTGATCCGTCTCACGCGGGAGGCGCAGCATGGCTTGTAGAGCCTCTGTCCAAAGCAGCTGTCGCGGTCGGCGCGGACGGACTGATCATCGAAGTTCACAACGATCCGAAGCATGCACTAAGTGACGGTCAGCAATCGCTGACACCAGAGGCTTTTGACGCCCTGATGAAGAAGCTCGCTCCGGTTGCTGAGGCGGTCGGAAGAACAATCTAGTCTGTTTTTATGTTGCAAGGACAACGTAAAGCGACAACATGAGTCACAAGCGAAACCGCACGTGCTGATCGGGGCGGTTTCGTGGCATAATAGACAGGAACGGACTTACGTCCGGAAGGAGGCAAATATGCCCGAAATTATGGCAAACACGAACAACGGGAACTACCCGATTCATATCAAGACCGGAATGCTGTCAAAACTGGGACGGATAGCAGCTTCCTGCGTCAACGGAAGGAAGGCATTTGTTGTCACGGATTCCAATGTCGCCGGGCTGTATCTGGCAAAAGCTGTCGAATCACTGAAGAGCGAAGGCTTTTCCGTAGCGACTTGCTCGGTGCCCGCCGGCGAGAAATCCAAATCAAAAGAAATGCTGTTTCTTTTGTATGAGCAGTTTCACGACGCGGGAGTCACGCGCACGGATGTAATTGTTGCGCTGGGTGGCGGAGTTGTCGGAGATCTGACAGGCTATGCCGCCGCCACCTACCTTCGGGGGTGTCCCTTGATTCAGGTGCCGACGACACTTCTTGCGCAGGTAGACTCGTCCATCGGCGGTAAAACCGGTATCGATCTTGCTCAGGGCAAGAATCTGGTCGGCGCTTTTTACCAGCCCAAAGCCGTGCTGATTGACCCGACCGTGCTGTCGACTCTTTCCAGAACACGCATGGCGGAGGGAATGGCGGAAGTCATTAAATACGGATGTATCCGGGATTCGATCCTTTTCGAGTCTATTGAGAAAGGCACGTTCGACCTGGAGTGGATACTGGAGCGATGTGTCCGCATTAAGACCACCGTGGTGCAGAATGACGAATTTGACACCGGCGAGAGAATGATTCTGAACTTTGGACATACCATCGGTCACGCGATCGAGAAGGTCTCCGGATATACCGGAATTTCGCACGGTGAAGCGGTTGCGATCGGAATGTGCTATGCCGCGAAGATGGGAAGTAAATTCGGCGTTACACCGGAGGGAATCGCAGAAAGGATTCGCGCTGTTCTTGAGAAATGGAACTTGCCGGTTCGAACCGATTTGGCAATGGACGCACTTTTCGAATCCATGCTGTCCGACAAGAAAAGGCTGTCGGGGAAAATATATTATGTCTTTTTGAAAAATGTCGGCGACGCAGCTGTTTTTTCCGTCGATAAAGAAGTAATCAAGAAGTTAATGACAGATATCTGGGACGGATAATCGGAGGATCAACTTGGAAACGGAAAATACACGTGATATAACAATTGAAATATCGCCCTGCAGACTTGCCGGCAGAGTCCGGGTGCCGCTGTCCAAGAGCATTCTTCACAGAGCCCTCATTATGTCGATGCTCGCCGGCGATTTGGCTTTGGCGGAAGTGGGCGATCATGTGTTGTCTGAAGATATTGAAGCGACGCTTGACTGCCTCAAAAAGCTCTTGAGCACGAAGGGAAATGCCGACCCCGGGCAGGAGACAAGGCTTTTTTGCAACGAGTCGGGATCGACACTTCGGTTTATGATTCCGCTTGTAGGCGCACTGGGGCGTACGGTAGTCTTTGAGGGAGCCGGAAGACTTCCGGAAAGACCGCTTCGCGACTACACATCGATTTTTGAGGGTAAGGGAATCCGGCTCGAGTTTCCTGATAACGGAAAATATCTTCCGCTTCGTATGAGCGGGAAGTTGCAACCGGGGCACTTTGAGGTTCCCGGAAACATTAGTTCGCAGTATATTTCCGGTCTGTTGATGGCGCTTTCGATTCTGGACGGAGAATCTGACATCCATATCACATCATCACTTGAGTCCGAGCCATATGTCGAGATGACAAGAGAAGTGATGCAGGAATTCGGGGTGCAGGTTGAAAAAACCGCAGTGGGCTACTCCGTCAAGGGAGGACAGAAGATATCCCGGAAAGAGGCATATTTGTCGGAACCGGATTATTCGCATGCGGCATTCTGGTTTGTTGCGAACTATCTCGAAAACGGCATTGATATTCTGGATTTGCCGGCCAGGTCAATGCAGGGAGACAGCGAAATCGTAACTCTGCTCGAAGACATCCGGGCATTTTCGGAGACGATTCATGCAGCGAACGGATATGCGCGATTTACAATCAGTGCGTCCCAAATCCCGGATTTGATCCCGGTACTTTCGATCGCGTGTGCAGCGACGCACTGCGTCGTGCAGATTGTTAACGGTCAGCGGCTTCGCCTGAAAGAATGCGATCGGCTCGAAGCGACGTGCGAGATGCTCGAGAGACTCGGGGTTAAGATCGAGAGGAAAGAAAACGGATTGACTATTTTCGGGAGAGATGCCGATGACGGAAAGCCGATATTCACATCGTGTGAGATCAATTCATTCGGAGACCATCGTCTGGTCATGGCGGCTGCCATTGCTGCGACACGGGCGGATGGCCCTGTCCGGATCACGGATTGCCACGCAGTCAATAAGTCCTACCCGGAGTTTTTCCGGGATTTCCGAAGATTGGGGGGAAAAGCCGATGAGCTCAATGTGGGGGAGTAAAGTCAAAATAAGTCTTTTCGGAGAATCTCACGGCAGGGGGATTGGTGTGGTTATCGACGGCCTTCCGTCGGGGTTTTCTATTGATCTTGATCGGGTGGTTGCGCATATGCAGAGGCGCGCGCCCGGACTGCAGCCGGGTGCAACCCGCCGGAAAGAAGCGGATACTCCGACTATTCTGTCCGGATTTTATCGTGGTAAAACAACCGGCACACCGCTGTGCGTAGCGATCGAAAACACGGACACACATTCATCCGACTATGCGGCCTCCGAAATGAAGCCCAGGCCGGGCCACGCCGATCTTACCGGGCTTGCCCGCTACGCCGGAGCGAATGATCCGCGTGGGGGAGGGCATTTTTCGGGGAGACTTATGGCACCGCTGACCTTTGCAGGCGCGGTTTGCATGCAGATTCTCGAGGAAAGAGGCATTCAAATCCGCGGCCATGTTTTTTGCATCGGAAATATTTACGATACGCCTTATGATCCGATGTCTCTTCCGGAGGATGTGTCCCGAAAGCTTCTGCCTGTGCTTTCAGACGGGAAGGGCGAAAAGATGACCGCCCTCATTGAACAGGCAAGATCGGAACAGGATTCTATCGGCGGTGTAATCGAGTGCATTGCGACAGGATTTCCCGCCGGTCTCGGGCGACCGATATTTGATAATATGGAGAGCCGCCTGGCATCGATCCTGTTTGGCATTCCTGCCGTAAAGGGGATTGAGTTCGGGCGGGGATTTGCGGTTGCCACGGCGAAGGGATCCGATAACAATGATTTCCCGCGCATTACCAAGCAGGGAATTCGAAATGAAACCAACCACGCCGGCGGGATTGAGGGCGGGATATCGAACGGTATGCCGATTCTTGTGCGCTGCGCGTTCAAACCGACACCGTCCATTTCCAAGGAACAGGATACCGTGAATCTGGAAACCATGACAAACGAAAAACTCATTATCAAGGGCAGGCATGATGCTTGTATCGTGCCGCGTGCCGTGCCGATCGTCGAAGCGGCGATGGCGATTTGCCTGCTGGATATCCTTGAGGAGGGCTGACACATGGCCAAAAATGCAATCCCCGTCATACTGCTGATTAACGGGCCGAACCTGAATCTTCTGGGAAAGCGTAATCGTAATCATTACGGCAATTTCACACTGGAGCAAGTTCAGAACGCTTTTCAAACCAAGGCGGCATCCTTAGGGGTCGAGGTGCGGTTTTTCCAGTCCAACAGCGAAGGCGATATCATCACCGCCATTCAGAACACCATGACGTATGCCGACGGTATCGTAATCAATGCGGGTGCATACACGCATTACAGCTATGCCATTTTCGATGCGCTGGAAGTTTGCGGACTGCCGGTCATGGAAGTGCATATCTCGAATATTCATAAGCGTGAGCCTTTTCGAAATGTTTCCGTGATCCAGCCGGCATGCGTCGGCCAGGTTTACGGACTTGGCCTTGACAGCTATCTTGTCGGGCTTGAAAAGCTGTGCCGCGATCATATTTTTGACGACAAAAATCCCACGCAAAATAAGCAAAAAGAACCGGATGAGGATCAGGATCTTTCCGAGCTTCGCAGGAGAATAACCGGCGTGGATGCCGAGCTGATGAGATATTTTAATCAAAGGATGGATATAGCCGAAAAGATCGCGCATTTGAAGGTTCTTTCCAAGACCGCGGTTTATGATGCCAGCCGGGAGGCTGAAGTATCCGATCTTGCCCGTCAGATGGCCGGTGCCGAAATGTCAACCCGAGTCGATTCTATGATGAAAACCATGATGCGTATCTCCCGTGAACGACAGTACGACATTTTGATGCAAAGTGATTCGGAATGGGTAATCGGAAGGGAGCTCTCTCAGGCCGGCCACTCTCTGGATCATGTCGGCGTCGTCGCGTATGCCGGAACCAAAGGCTCATACTCTGAGTATGCTGCTTCCAAACTCTTCCCCGATAAGAATTTCGTTCAGGCGCAGACCTTTTCGCGCGCTTGTGAGCTGCTGCTGGATAAAAAGGCCGATGTCGCTGTTTTGCCGCTTGAAAATTCGACGGCGGGGACGGTGGATAACGTATTTGAGATTCTGCAGAAGAATAATCTCTATATCGTTCGGGCAACCCAAATCGCTGTTGAGCATAAACTAGCGGTGCTTCCCGGAACGAAGCTGTCTGATATTAGGAAAGTCACCAGTCATTCACAGGGTCTTCTGCAATGTTCCGCCAAAATTCTCGAGAACGGTTGGGAAACAATCGTTTCCGATAATACCGCTTTTGCGGCAGAGGAAGTCCTCCGCACCGATGACAAGTCTCTTGCCGCGATTTCTTCCGAAGAAGCGGCGCTTCGAAACGGCCTTTGCATTCTTCCGGTTAATATTTGCAACGATGACCAAAACCGCACTCGATTTATTGCCGTTTCCAGGGACTTGATCATTACTCCGGATGCGGACAGAATCAGTACGCTGATGCATCTTCCTCACCGCAGCGGTGCGCTTGTTTCCGCGCTCCAGGTTTTTGCGGACCGGGGATTAAATTTGTCTTCGATTTCATCGAGACCGATTCCGAAGACACCGGGCGAGTATGCTTTTTTCCTGGATTTTGTCTGCCCTTCCATGGGGCAGGAGGCAATGCTCGCTCTCTATCAACTGTCATCCGAAATGCCGCTTGTTAAAGTACTGGGTTGGTATGTTGAAGAGCAATAAAACTGAGGGAGGCCTATATGAGCGAAAACTATGTTTATCCGAAGCAGAGCGAACAACGGCAGCCTAAAAAAAAGCATGGTTGTTTGATTGCATTAATCGTAGCGGTTGCGTTTTTTATGCTGGGCTCATTTGTACTGATCGCCAGTGCCGTTGCTTTCCTCAGCCGACTTTCACCGGACCGTACACCTCAATATACCGGCCATGACGGCTTTGTTGCCGTGCTGCATGTAGAGGGAACAATCGTCAGCACCCAAAGCACTTCCCTTCTCGGTGAAACCGATACATATAACCATCAGTATCTGATGAATACCGTGGCGTCTCTGGCAGAAAACCCGGATAACATCGGTATTCTCCTTTATATCGATACTCCCGGTGGTGAAGTGTATGCAACCGATGAATTATACCTCCAGCTTCAACAATATAAGAGGGCTACCGGCCGTCCGATCTATTCTTACTGTGCAGGAATGGCCGCATCCGGCGGATACTACATTGCCGCCGTTTCCGACAAAATAATCATGAACCGGAATTGTATTACGGGTTCGATCGGCGTTGCGGCCGGTACGAGCATCGATATTTCCGGTTTTCTGGAAGAGCACGGGATCAAAACCACCTCCATATATGTCGGTAAAAACAAGGCGATGGGCAGCCTTTACGAAGAGTTTACCGATGAGCAGAAGGAGATATACCTAAGTGTTCTCAAGGAAACATATGACCAGTTTATCCGCATTGTTGCAATGGGAAGAGACATGGAAGCGAAAGAGGTCGAAAAGCTTGCTGACGGCCGAATTTACTCGCCGAACCAAGCGCTTGAAAACGGCCTGATTGATGAGATCGCGGGCTATGGTCAAGCGACGCAAATCTTTATCGAAGATAAGTCCTGGTCGCAGGATGTCCAGTTTCTTGACTATATGCCGACAGTGGAACCCGGTCTTTCCGATCTGTTTATGCTTTTTAAGAAGGACAAGGCAACGGATCTGGAGACATATTTGTCCTATGCGAACACTCTTGAAGGATTCACATACTATTATGAAGGACTGTAGAGAAGGCATTTCGGTTAATCAGTCGGTAAGTCCCCGGCATAATCCTTGCGGGTCGACCACAGATCACTGAAGTTATCGCATACATCGCGATAGTTTTCCGGTGTCCCGATATCAATACATGTACCGTCCGCGCGATAAGCGTAAACGTCCTGTCGTGTATGGAGCCATGCCGGAAAATGTCCCGGGGCGTCGGGGGTGTTGCCCTCCTCAAGATACTGCCGGATCATGGGGAGCGTCTCGCGACGGTAAAAATAGGTCGCATAAATTGCGGTATCGGATTCCGGATTCTCCGGTTTCTCGACCATTTTCAATACTTTTCCGTTGATATCCAAGGTCGCCACTGCCAGCTTACGGAGTTGATTCACATCATGAACCTGAATTGCGACAAGCGTGTCTTTACCGGTGGCTCGGAAGAAGTCATACATATCTCTCATCCTGTAGGTGAAAAGATTGTCGCCGGCGACGACCACCATGTCTTCGTCGAGCTTCAGCGTGTCCATTACAAATTTGATATCCCCGATGGCGCCGAGACGATTATCATTAGTTGTTGTGCCGTCGTCGAGTACGATGATCGGAACAGAAGTTCCGGCATTCTTCCTGTCGGTCGCCCATTGATCGAAGTCTGCGGCAAACCGGTGATTGGTTACCAGACAAATGCGGGTGACATCCGGCAACGTTTCAATTTCATCGGTAATATAATCGAGCATCGCTCGTCCGGCTACCGGAAGGAGCGGCTTGGGCGTGTTGATTGTCAGAGGATAAAGCCTGGTGGCATAACCGGCGACAAGCAAAATTGCAATCATAGGGACCTCCGCAAAAAATATTGGTTTCTTCCATAGTATCAGTGATTGCATGAAATAGAAAGAATGAAGGACATTTCCGCAGAGATGGGCGTGAAACTTGTTACGCGTTTACGAGATATTCATTAAATAGGGGGCGGATTCGTGTATAATAAGTTTGGACATGGAAAGCACCGGAATTTGATCCCCCTGAGGACAAAATTCGGCGCGTTTTCGTGCGGCTCATGCATAAATAAATCAAGCTGCGTATAAAACCAATAAATTAAGGAGAAATACAAAAATGGAAGTTTGCGCTGTTGTAATGGCTGCCGGAGAAGGCAAAAGAATGAATACCAATCATTCCAAAGTGGTTCAAAGAGCAGCCGGAAAACCTCTGGTTTCATGGGTTGCAGAGACACTCAGAGAATCCGGAGCCAATGAACAGGTATACATAGTCGGTCATAAGCAGGAAGAAGTACGCGCGGTCCTCGGCGAGGATGTTGCGTTTGTTTTGCAGGAAAAGCAACTCGGAACCGGCCATGCGGTTATGCAGGCAGCTCCTTTTCTGGAGGGAAGAAACGGTTGCACGATCGTGCTTCCGGGCGATGCCCCGATGATTACCGGCGAAACCCTCCGCGCGGCGATCGACCTTTTCGAGAAAGGGGAGTACGGAGCCGTAGTTGTGTCAGCCGAAGCTCCGAATCCCAAAGGATACGGAAGGCTCGTACGTAACGGGGACGGAAACGTAGTTAAGATTGTCGAAGACCGCGACGCAACGGACGAGGAGAAAAATATTCGCGAAATCAATTCCTCCATTTATTGCTTCCGCACGCCGCTTTTGCTTTCCGCACTCGGCCGGATCGACGCCAAGAATTCACAGAAAGAGTATTATCTGACGGATACAATCGAGATTTTGATCCGCGACGGACACAAAATCGGAGTATATATTACGGATTTTGACGAGACTCGCGGCGTGAATGATCACGTCGAATTACAGGAAGCCGGGAAGATTTTGAACCGGCGAATCTGCGTGAAGCATATGAAGAACGGTGTCCAGATACTGGATACCAACGCGACATGGATTGATGAAACGGTCAAAATCGGAAGGGATACCATCCTTCTGCCGGGAACCGTTTTGCGCGGACGCACGGTAATCGGTGAAGAATGCATCATCGGCGAAAACACCCGACTGGAAGATGCCGCCATCGGTGACGGAACGACCGTGGACAATTCGATTGCCCGGGAATGCAGGATCGGCAAGAATTGCCGTATCGGACCGTACTCACATATCCGGCCGGATTCGGTCCTCGGAGACAACGTGACGGTCGGTGCTTTTGTCGAAGTTAAAAACTCAATGATCGGAGACTACTCGCGCGCAAGACATCTGACCTATATCGGCGACTCTCAGGTCGGTAAGAACGTCAACTTCGGCTGCGGTACCGTAACCTGTAACTATGACGGCCTGGATAAAACCGCATGCATTATCAAGGACAATGTTTTTATCGGCGGAAACTCGAACTTGATTTCGCCGGTTACGCTCAATGAAAACTCATACGTAGCCGCGGGATCGACCATTACCGATGATGTTCCTGAACTGGGGCTTGCGATTGCACGCTCGCAACAGATCGTCAAAGAGAACTGGGTAGCCAACAAGAACCGGCTTCGCAGTGCGAATTTGATTCAACCGGACCGCAGGCGCGAGGGAGTATAACGAATGTATCTGATAGCCGGCCTCGGGAATCCGGGCTCGAAATATCAATTTAACTGGCATAACTGTGGCTTCATGGTGCTGGAAGTTCTGGCGCAGAGGGCCGGAGCCTCTGTTCGCAAGACTAAATTCAAGGGTGAGTACGGAAAAGGGAAAATCAACGGCGAGGAAGTCGTTTTCCTGCGTCCGGGAACGTTCATGAACTTATCGGGACAAAGCGTTCGCGAAGCGGTTGAGTTTTATAAAATTCCTCTTGAAAATGTCATCATCATCTATGACGATATTGATCTGCCGATCGGATCCATCCGTGTGCGTGCATCCGGCGGAGCGGGAACCCATAACGGTATGAAGTCGGTGATCACTGAACTCGGATCGAAATCCTTTGCCCGTGTTCGAATCGGGGCGGGACCGGCACCCGAGCAGTGGAACCTCGCGGATTATGTACTTTCCGATATTCCCAAGGAACAGCAGGAAACCATGTTCGGCGTATTTACGGAAGCGGCCAAAGCCGTTGAGGCGCGGATCGGCGGCGAAAAGTGACCTTGCGGAGCGGACAAGAAAAGTCGTTTACGATAAACAGCGACGGTTACATGAAAGCCGCGTTGGAAGCTTCGCGCGGTGATCCGGCTTGCGAAGAAATACTTCAGGCCGTAAAGTCAAAAACCAAAGCAAAGCATATCAATATTTCCGGGATGCCGGATTCCTTGAAGGCATACATAATCGCATCGTTATCCAAAGAAACCGGAAAGCCGGCTGTCGTGATTGTATCTGACGAGCTTCGCGCGCGGTTGCTTCAGACGGACCTGTCCGCATTCCTTGACGGTGAGATACTGATCCTTCGTCAGCGGGAACTGAGCCTGGCAGAAGTCGACGCCTCCAGCCGTGAGACCGAATTCGGCAGAATCAAGACGTTGCGGAAACTCGTTAACGGTGATTTTTCGGCAGTCATTGTCACAACAGGCGCACTCAACAGCAGGCTCATGCCCGCCGATGCTTTTCGCAAGGCATCTGTCGGCCTGAAGACGGGTCTTCGCGTTAGCCCCGAGGATCTTGCCATGCGGTTGGTCGCCATCGGATATGAGCGCGTCAGACGAGTTGAGGGCGAAGGGGAGTTTTCAAGAAGAGGAGATATTTTCGATGTATTTCCGATCGGATCGGAAATGCCCGTCCGCATTTCTTTTTTTGACGATGAAATCGATCAAATCAAGCACTTTGAACTGGAGAGCCAGCGTTCCGTTGACCCGCTTTCGTCCGTCGATATTGACATTGCCCGCGAACTCTTGATTTCGGATAAATATCGCCAGGAGATATCCCGCGCCATCATGGCAGAGGGAGAAAAGGCAAGATCGGCTGCGGCCGCGCAAGGCGCAACCCGGGATGTCTGTGAAAATATAATGCGGCTTTCCGCACATGACGCAGAAAGGATTTCCGAGGGGATCCCTTTCCCCGGGGCCGAAAAATGGGTTGGACTGATTTACAAAGACAGTGAAACGGTACTTTCCTATATCCGATCTTCCGGCTCCCTGCTTTTTGCGGACGAAGTGCTTCAGATCCGGAAAAGAGCCGACAGCGCGCAGGCTGACTTCACGCAACGGTTCACGGCGCTTCTCGAAAAAGGGCAAATTCTGCCGCTGTCTCTGGACTTGATCGTGAAGGGAAGCGATTTGATGCGCGAACTGGATCGCGGAGGAAGAGTCATTACCCTTTCGAATCTTCCGACATCCGGAAACGGGTTGCCCGGCGCGGATGATTTTTCGATTAAAGGTCGATCCTGTGACAGCTTCAGGGGACACGAAGAACATCTTGCCGAGGTAATAACGGGCAGAGCCAAGCGCGGACATCAGACACTATTGATGGCCGGCGAAGGGGCACGAGCCGATAAACTGCGCGAGTTCCTTCGTGAGCGCGGGGCATTCGCGCCGATCGTCGGACGGATGCTGCCATCCGGGTTCGAGTACCCGGCGGCCGGTCTGATGATTATCGGAACACACGATATTTTTGGTATCGACAGACCGATTCACCGAAAGAAAAGTCAGGGTATCCATATCGATCTTTTCAGCGACCTCGTTCCCGGGGAACTGGTCGTCCATGATCAACACGGTATCGGACGTTATGACGGCATTGTCAACCTTCAGAACGGCTCTGTGCGAAGGGATTATCTAAAGATCACATACGCGTCGGAAGATACCCTTTATATTCCGATGGAGAATCTCGACTCGATTCAGAAGTACGTCGGTTCTGAGGGCCGCTCCCCTAAACTGTCCCGTCTCGGCGGCCAGGACTGGAATCGCCTGAAGGAGAAAGCACGCAGTTCCATTCGGAATCTTGCGGTTAATCTGGTTGAACTGTATGCAAAAAGAAAACAACTGGAAGGCCATGCTTTTGCCAAGGATACGGTCTGGCAGCGACAGTTCGAAGAAGATTTTCCTTTCCCGGAGACCCAGGACCAACTCAGCGCGATCCGGGATATCAAGGACGACATGGAAAGCACGCGGATTATGGATCGTCTGCTTTGCGGAGATGTCGGTTTCGGTAAGACGGAAGTCGCGTTCAGGGCGATTTTTAAATGCATTATGGACGGCAAACAAGCGATTATGCTCGCGCCGACGACGGTTTTGGTACAGCAGCATTTCGAGAATCTCCGCGATCGACTCGAGGGTTACCCCGTTAATCTCGGACTGCTCTCGCGGTTTGCCTCGCCTGCCGAAATGAAAAAGACGGTTCACGGTTTAAATAGCGGCACCATCGACGTGGTCATCGGCACACACCGGGTCCTTTCGAAGGACATATCCCCGAAAAATCTGGGCCTTCTGGTCGTTGACGAAGAGCAGCGCTTCGGTGTTGATCACAAAGAAAAATTGAAGGCAATGCGAACGTCCGTGGATGTTCTGACGCTTACGGCGACACCGATTCCGAGAACACTTCACATGTCTCTTTCGGGGATTCGGGACATATCGGTTCTGGAGGAGCCGCCGCTCGATCGACGACCGGTGCAAACATACGTGATGGAATATGATGAAGATATACTGAACGAGGCTTGTCTCCGCGAGATCTCGCGACAGGGGCAGGTGTTTTACCTTTTCAACGATACCCACCGAATTCAGGAAAAAGTTGCCGAACTCGAAAAAGCTCTTCCCGGGGCGCGGATTTCCATGGCGCACGGCAAGATGGGCGAGCATCAGCTCGAGCACATTATCGAAGGGTTTATTCGCCACGAGGCGGATATTCTGGTTTGCACGACCATTATTGAGTCGGGTATCGATATGCCGAATGTCAACACCTTGATCGTCGAAAATGCCGACCGCTTCGGCCTTTCTCAACTTTATCAGTTGCGGGGCCGCGTCGGTCGCTCCGACCGTCAGGCCTACGCATATATCACGTATCGCCGGGACCGGATCCTGACCGAGGAAGCCGAGAAAAGACTTTCGGCGATCCGGGACTTCACTGAACTCGGGTCCGGTTTTAAAATCGCACTCAAGGATCTTGAAGTTCGCGGGGCAGGAAACCTTCTCGGCGGCGAACAGCACGGTCAGATGGACGTGATCGGTTATGAGCTCTATTGTCGTATGCTTGACGAAGAGGTCAAAAATCTTCAGGGAATCGATATCGTCAAACCCCGCGAGGCTGTCGTCGAAATGGATATCGACGCGTACCTGTCCCCGGAATACATTCCGGACGAAGGTCAGCGGATGGATGCGTATCGGAGAATCGGCGCGATCGCAAGTCACAAGGATTATATGGACGTACAGGACGAGCTGGCGGACCGCTACGGTGAACTGCCCAAAGAAGTCCTGGTGTTGACGGATATCGCCTATGTAAGACATATGGCCGGGCGTTACGGTTTTTCGAGAGTGATCGTCAAGGCAGAGACCATTTTCTTCTATTACGTTGAGAACGCACGCCCCGATATGCAGGCACTTTCACGGGTTTTAGGACATCCGCATTTTGCCGGAAAAATCATGTTCTCCGCGATGAGTAAACCTTACATTCAGTACAATCCGAAACCGGCGGATCTGCCGCACATCACCGGGCGGATCCGACAATTTTTTACGCTCTTGGAAGGAGAGGAGGTCCCCGATGAAGATCATTGATTTAAGTATGGAAATATCCGAAGACATGGCGGTTTTTCCGGGCGATCCGAGCGTCTCGCTGAAACAGATGCTGCAATTTCCGGAGGATGTCTGTCAGGTGACCGAACTTCGGTTCGGGTCTCACACCGGAACGCATATTGACGCGCCGAGGCACTTTCTGGAAGAAGGCAGTGCCATTACGGATCTTTCGCTTGAGGCGTTTGTCGGCGAGGCAATATGCCTGTCCCCGCAAATTGAAAAGATCGGCGAAAAGGGTGTAGCGATACTGGATCTGTCCGAAGAGCAACGGTCAATGATTCGCGATCACGACCGGATCATTCTCTCCACCGGATGGGGGAAACACTCCCGGAAGCAGGAGTATTTCAAAGAATATCCGCTTTTCTCGGAATCGCTCCTGCTTTTCCTGCTCGAAAAGAAGCCGCTCCTTCTGGGCGCAGACCTGCCAACGCTGATGAGCGAATCGGAGCCCTTCCTTATGCATCGGAAATTATTTCTGCAAGAGACTGTTTTTGTGGAAGGTCTGGTGAATCTGGAACCGCTTGAAGGGAAGCGATTCCTGTTTTCGGCCGCGCCGCTGCTGTTGCGTGACGGGGACGGTTCGCCGGTACGAGCGTATGCGATCACTTAAAGACCAGGCTGAGTGCCCGTAATCAGGCTTCAGCAGTTCCATTGTGAAGTCCGGGCCTATCTTTCGTAGTCCGCAACGACTCTCTTGTCGCTGATACTTCCGATAAATTCGGAAACCTTGCGGTGCTCCGGATGAATCTGATATGCATTCAGATCTTCGGCACTGTCAAACTCAGAATAGAGGGCAATATCATACGCAGCCGGGCTTGAATTGATATTGAGACCGACCTCGATCTTTCGGATAAGGTCAATACTTCCCGTCAGCGATTCCAGCTTCTCTTTCATAATCATCAGGTTCTCCGACTTCGTTTTACCTTCGGCAAAGTCCTTCAGAGTAAACATCACAATATGAATAATCATTGGGCACCTCCTGAGTTACTCGATCCATTCATTATCGCACATTTTGCAAAATCTTGATGACTTCCCCGGTTTTTAAGACTTTTCCGTACGACACGACTTTCCCGTCCACAACGAGCGCCGGGGTGGTCATCACGCCATAAGACGCGATCTTTGCAAAATCCGTAACATGTTCGATCGATGTATCCATCCCGAGCTCCTCGAGGGCGGCTTTTGTCGCGGCTTCCAGTGCGTTACACTTCGCGCACCCGCTTCCGAGGACTTTAACGCTTGCGCCTTCTGTCTTTGCGGCCTCTGCCTTAGCCATGCTCTCCGCATCGCAGTTTCCGCCGCAGCAGCAGGCAGGTGCCTTCTCCTCAGTTTTTTTCTTTCCGAACAGTCCCATAATTGCTTTCTCCTTTACTTGTTAGAATCCGAGATAAAACATATAAAATCCGATGAGCAGTATTAAAGTACCCATAATGATTTTCAGTACGATACTGACTTTGCCGTATTTGTCGCTGGCGGAAAGTTTCTGAACAAACCCGACGGATGTACCGGCAATTACGGCAAGAATTCCATGGCCGACGGAGTATAACAAAAGCAGCAATATTCCCCATAGTATGCTTCCTTTTCCGGCAACGATGGCAAGCAAGGCAATCAGTACCGGCGTGGAACAGGGCGAAGAAAAGATGCCTCCGAGTACTCCGGCGATGAATGCACCCGCATATCCTTTTTGAGTGTTTCTTGAGATCAGATAGCTGGACGGAATAATCTCGAAAATCTCCCAGGTTTGCAGCGCCATCAGAATCATCAGAACACCCAGAAGAATGTACCACCATGATGCGGAAGCACTCATCAAACGACCGAAAACAGACGCAATCACGCCGAGAACCGTAAAGGTTACGGCGGCGCCGGCCGCAAAAGTGACTGACAGACGAAAAGCTTTCTTCGGGTCACGCTGGCCGGTACCGCCCACGTATCCCACGACGAGGGGGATGCCGGAAAGCGCGCAAGGAGTAAAAGAGGTCAACACACCGGCCAAAAGCGCCAACAGGGGAGCCAGCCAGATACTCTCGTTGATGAGTTTGGACAAATTCTCTAAGATTTCAGTCACTCTGTAACCCCCATATCTATGAGGATGGCTCGCAACTCATCCTCGGTCAACCCGCCCTGATGCACCGTATAAGCAAGCTCTCCCGTATCCCTGTAATTATACGTGTCAAAAACAATACCGAGATCTTCCGCTAATTTTTCTGAGGGAACATACGGGGTTCCGTCCGGATTAAAAAAGAACTGTGTCGGAATAACCGATAACGGAAATTCACTTGCAATCCCGCTGTATTTCTCGGTATCAACGAACTTGATGATCGCCTTTCCTTGCATCTCCTCATTCATGGATACCAGTACGGGAGCCATTTTCCGGCAAGGATCACAATAATCCGCGCCGAAATCAATCACAATGGGAAGACCGTATTCCGCCAGTGCCTCCAGATCAATTTCGGTCGCTTCCAGCAAAAAATCCGGGACCGGTTCGGTCTCTTCCGAAACAGCAGATGAAATATCTGTCGATTTTGTGGCTCCGGAGGAGGCAGATGTCGGTGTTGCTTTTGAAAACGGTTCATTCTTCACAATCCAAATCGCTGCCACTGCGACCACAATCAATAACGGGACCAGAATCCTGGCTAATAACTTTTTCTTATCCATTGCATGAACCTCCGCATGAACATTCTGATTTAGATTGCTTTCCCTCGTAAAACTCCTTAAGATTTCCGGGAAGCGTATACTCTTTGCAAGAACAAACGTCGCCCGATTTTTGGAACACCGATTTCAGAATAGATTCTGCAATCATCTCCTTCGGCGGCACCTCAAATGATTTCCCTTTATACTCGAAAACCCGGCAGCTCACATCTGTCCCGCTGATATCGCCGCAACAACCGCAACTGTTTTCGGCAACCGATTTGCAGATGTCCACCCCGTTAACGCGAATCGTCGGTGAAGAAAGAAATTGATATTGCGATGCGATTTCCGCGGTCGCCATCTCAATTTTTCGATAAACTACTTCGTAACCCGCCATTTCGAGCCCGGGAGTAAGAACTGCCATGACATCGTCGAGCACTTGATCCGTTCCGATACAGCGGTCGCAGGTCTCCAGATCAAGGTATAGGTACAGAACGTCAACTTTCTTTTTTGATCCCGGGCGCCAGATCTTTGTCATTTTATTTTCCTCCTATACGATGAATGTTTGAAAAGCGTTGAATAAGTAACCGATGATAATAATTCCTATGGTACAGATAGCGATGAACAATGCCAGTAATCGGGGTTTCACCGCCTTGCGAAGCATAATCATGGACGGCAGGGAAAGGGTGGTGACCGCCATCATGAAGGAGAGAATCACGCCGAGTTGTGCGCCTTTGGCAAACAAAGCCTCGGCAATCGGGATGGTTCCGAAAATGTCGGCATACATCGGAACACCGATGAGCGTCGCAAGAATTACACCAAAGGGATTCTTGCTGCCCAGTGCCGTTGCGATCCATTCTTCCGGTATCCAGTTGTGAATCACCGCACCGATACCGACACCGACCAGGATGTACGGGAACACTTTTTTGAAGGTGGAGAACATCTGCTCCCCGGCATAAATCAGCCGATCTCTTTTGGTCAGATCGGGGGATTCGATATCGACGGATCCGGCGGACAGAATGAAGCTTTCCACGTGTTTTTCCATATGCAGTTTTTCGATTATGGTTCCTCCGATTACGGCGATCATGAGACCGACCAAAACATAGATGACGGCAACTTTCGCGCCGAAAATACTCGTCAGAAGCACGAGGGACCCGAGGTCGACCATCGGCGAGGAAATCAGAAAGGAGAAAGTTACGCCCAGCGGCAACCCCGCGGAGGTAAATCCGATAAAAAGAGGAATCGAAGAGCAAGAGCAGAAAGGGGTAACCATGCCGAGCAGCGCCGCGACGAAATTCGCGCCGATTCCCCTGAAGCGGCCGAGGATTTTTTTGCTTCGTTCCGGCGGAAAAAAGCTCTGAATGTAGCTGATCATAAAAATCAGTAAGCATAGGAGCACAACTATTTTAATCACGTCGTAAATGAAAAACTGAATACTTCCCACCCAACGATTCCCCGTATCCAAACCGAATCCGGAGAGGGCAATCCCGATGAGCTCATTCAGCCACTTCATACCGAGAATTTGATTCTGGAAAAAATCCCATGCCGATTCAAATACATTCATAAAATCAATGCTCCGATTTCTGGATCGTTTTATTTTCTTCGCAAATACACTCTTCAAAAACAGCGTTCCCGGTCGATGTAATTTCTTCGAGAAGAAGTATTGCCTCCCGGGACCCGCTGTCACTGATCTGATAATAGGTCCATTTGCCGTCCTGCCGGCTCTCCACAATACCGGACTCCACAAGTACTTTCATATGATAGGAAATCGACGACTGACCGATATCCAGATCCTCAAGTAATTTGCATGTACATCGTTCACCATTGCGCAAAAGCGCCAGAATCTGAAGACGGTGCACATCGCAAAAAGCCCGGAAAACCTTGGCCTGACTCTCAATATCTCCGATCATGGTTTCACCTCATATCAAAAAATGTCGATATAAGCAATCATGCACCTCAAATCAAGATTTGTCAATATGAGAAAACCGTAATCGACGGGGAAGATACCGCGTTGTAAATACAACGGACGACCCCGGTGAAGCGTGGTACAATTCAATCAGAGGATGGGGTAGGAAAACGTTTTTCGAGCGTCAGGCCGAAGGAGCCAACCAAGGCTTCCGGCAATTACGGAAAGGAATAAAGAGATGACAAGGAATCAAAATTTTTCCCGGGCGAAGAAGGAGTATTATAAAACACTTAAGCAATATGTACCGGTTGTCGATCGGGTACATGGCGGAAATCATCCTGAGTTTCATGACGTAAGACAAGTTTTTGAAGCCATCTCCGAGAAAATCTCTCTTTCAAAATCACGGCTTCCCGAGTTATCCGGCGAGTTCGAAAAGCTGCGTGAAATCACCCGTCACTATGAAGTCCCCGGGGATGTTTGTGAGACGTTTGAAGCGGTATATCGGATGTTATCGGAACTCGACAAGGCTTACCACTCCTAGTTGAAAACCACCCGGATAAAGATAAGAAAAAGAACAGATCGGAGATCAAGGTGCAGAAATTCATTTTGAGCAAAAAAAACCACATCATGTGGATCAGCGGCAACCTGATCGCGCTTTTCTTTATAAATGAGTGGTGGATCGGGAACGAATATCTGACTTCGTGGCCGTTAATCATTGCTTCGGCGCTCGGCATCGCGCCGATCGCAATCCAGGCGTATCAGGCCTTGCGCGTCAAAGTCGTCAGTATCGATGTTCTGGTGACGCTTGCCGTGCTCGGCGCATTTATCATCCGGGAATTCGAGGAGTCGGCCATCGTCACTTTTCTCTTCTTGTTTGGCGCATTTCTCGAGAAACGCACGCTGAACAAAACCCGTTCGGCCATCAGGGAGTTAACCCGAATGGCTCCGGAGAGTGCGCTCAAACAGAACGATAGCGGCGAGTTTTCAGAAGTGGACATTGACGATGTTGACATCGGCGATATCCTGCTCGTCAAAACCGGCGCCAAAGTGCCGGTCGACGGAACGGTTATTTCCGGAGAGGGATATATCAACGAGGCCAGCATAACCGGCGAATCTTTTCCGGTCGGCAAAAGCAAAGACTCAAGGGTATATGCCGGCACCATTTTAGATAACGGAACCATGCAAATCGTTGCGGATCGGGTCGGTGAAGACACGACGTTCGGCAAAATCATCGAACTGGTGGAAGAAGCACAGGATTCCAAGTCTGAAGCGGAACGATTCATTGATCGTTTTTCCAAATATTACACACCGGCGGTGCTGGTCATTGCGTTTTTGGTGTGGCTTTTTTCGAGAGACCTTGAACTGGCGATCACGATCATGGTTTTGGGGTGTCCGGGGGCGCTGGTCATCGGTGTGCCCGTGTCAAACGTCGCAGGAATCGGCAACGGGGCGCGACACGGTGTGCTGCTCAAAGGAAGTGAAGTCATTCATGACTTCAGTAAAGCGGATACCATTGTATTCGACAAAACGGGAACGCTCACGGTCGGAAACCCGAAGGTGACGGATCAGGAATTTTACACCGGAGACGCGGGGAAGGTTCTGGGTTATCTGGCGAGTATTGAAAGCGAATCGGATCATCCTCTGGCAAAAGCCGCCCTGGAATATATCGGCAATACTCAGATTGATCCGGTCGAAAACACGGAAGTTATTAAAGGCGGCGGAATTGTCGCGAATGTCGACGGTCATCGGGTCGCCGTCGGTAACCGGGCGCTGATGGAAAAACAGCATGTACGGATCGATGAAAAAGCGTCGGCAGATATAAAGCGCTTTGAGGAGGAAGGCAATTCGCTGATTCTGACCGCGGTAGACGGAACCCTGGCGTTGCTCCTGGGTATTCGGGATCCGATCCGTCCCGGCGTCAAGTCCGATCTTCAGAAGTTGAAATCCTTGCGCGTCAAAAATCTTGTCGTTTTGTCAGGTGATAACGCGGGAACTGTCAATCGCGTCGCACGGGAACTCGGGCTTACGGAGGCACACGGAAACATGCTTCCGGAGCAGAAATCGGCTTACATCAAAGCGCTTCAGTCAAAAGGTCAAATCATTGCTTTTGTCGGCGATGGTGTCAATGACAGCCCGTCGCTGGCTCAGGCAAACATCGGAATAGCGATGGGATCCGGCACCGATGTGGCGATTGAAACATCCGATATTGTGCTGATGAATTCGGACTTCAGCCGCCTTCCCCACGCGCTCGGCCTGACCAAGGCGACAGCGAACAACATGCGGCAGAATATCGTCATCGCAGTCGGGGTTGTGCTTTTTCTTCTGATCAATGTATTCTTGAGTGAGTGGATGAGTATGTCGATCGGCATGTTGGTACACGAAGCAAGCATCCTTGTCGTTATTCTGAACGGTATGAGACTTCTCCGGTATCGTTTAAGATTTTCCCAAGAAGACTAGGGAGGTAATCAAATGCAAAAAGCAACAATTCAACTGGAAACCTTAACTTGCCCGTCATGTGCGCTTAAAATCGAAGGCGCAGTCAAATCACTCCCCGGTGTAGACAAAGAAAGCGTCAGCGTACTCTTTAACTCCAGTAAAGCCAAGCTGAATTTTGATGAAGAAAAGCTGACGATCGGGCAAATCGAAAAGGCGATCACACAACTTGGATACGAAGTGAAAAAATCACAAGTGAAAGCGGTGTAGCAGCAGAAGAGGCCGCGGCACTAATAAAGCGCTCCGGACTAACAAAAGAGGGACTGATCCGCATGAACTATCGTTCAAAAGGATGAAGTCCCTCTTCAGCTATGAAGTATAAAGAAAAAAGTTAAGACAAAGGTTCGTTTATTCTTCCGGTTCGGATACGGTGATGAAACAGGAATCGTCATCTTTGGAGAAAACGAATAAGACCGCTACGCCGTCATCGTTTCTTCCGGAATAAGTAATGTTATCGGATGCCTTGCTTTCATACTGCTCGTTGTCGAACTCATCTTTAATGTCGTCAATGTATTCTTCAAAGTAATCCTGATCGGAATCCTCGATATTCAGCTGAACGGTTTTATTCGTTTGAATTACCGATTCGACTTCGCCGGATTTGTACTTGGGAATGTTTTCGATCGGACCGGACTTCGGCCACTCGGTGCCGCCGATTTCGAGTTCCTCACCGTCATCACCTTTGATAACCACTTTGTCTCCGTCGATATCGACTTTGTCGCCGACAAGTTTCTCGGCGATTTTTTCACCTGCTTTTCTTTCGAGTTTTTCTTTGATGCCGCAGCCGGCGAGCAAGCTTCCGACCATGAGTGCGCAAACGGACAAAACAAAAATCTTCTTCATCTTTTCTCCCTCACATTACTGTTTTTTTGGTGTTGATTATGAATACAGCATGACAAAAAAGCCGGTCGATGACTATCCTACCCGGTATGATATTTGAATTTTTAAGGGAAAAAACACCGAAATATTTGCGTTATTGATCCCGCCGTACGCGGGTTCATTCATTTCGGTGAAAGAGCGGTCTTCAAATCCCCGAGCCGGCCGGTTTTTTCGATCAGGCGAAAATAGAGATGAAGTTCATCCCGCGAAACGACCCCCAACTTGGTATAGATGTGACCGTTATGTGTCTTGAGCGTGCTTTCTGAGATGAACATATCTGAAAGCACTTCCCGGGTCGTTTTTTCATCCAGATACAGAAGGACAATTTGTTTCTCCGTGGGTGTCAGCCGGCGGATCTTGATCAGGAAATCGTCAAACAGCCGGTCAGGCTGGTCGGTGATATTTTTTCGGGGGTGAGAAGAGCGGATTTGGGCGAGGATCGCCATGATTTCAGGTGTCTTCATCGGATCTTCGTTATCGTCGTTCTCTTCATCGGTCAACCGGTTGAGATCGTTGAGTATCGGGGCGGCAAACTTGCGACTCATCAGGACCGCCAGAAGCAAACCGACGAGGACAAACGACGCACACAAAGAGACGATTCGGATATTGTTTTTGCCGAGCATCGTGCTGTACTCGTTTTCAGGCATCAACAGCATGATCGAAAAAGCGCGATCTTTGAACAAGGAGTCGGAAGGTAAGAGTATGAGATTTTCGTGTAAACCGACAAAATAACGGTCATGCAATTGCTTCTCGATGGTTTGATCCGAGCTGACAAACTGATAGACTCGAACGAACTTGAGTTTCTTTGTGACCTTCATGACCGTATCTTCGGGCTCGGATTGTGTATCCGAAAGGATCGTCCGAATGCTGTTGTCGTCACCGCCGCATAAGGATTTTCCGACCATCAGATCGCTATTGCCATTAATCGGGCAAAGCAGCGAAGTAACGCGTTTATACTCGGTGGTATCCGGCGGGTAGAGCATCTTGAAAAGCATGCCGCTGACTTCAAATCCGCATACACCGTAAAACTTCCCGTTTTCGTCAAGCAGCGGGACGATGCAAAGCATTATATCCTCACTGCTTCCTGAAAGCGGCTTCGCCTCGCTCCACAAGTACAATCGGCTTAATGAAGATTCATCCTGCGATGCTTTCGCAATAAGCTCGTACTCCGGCATCATGGAGAGATCGTATTCCATGGACCATATGGAATTCAGGGCATATCCCCGTTCTCTGGGGATGTCCGGATAACCGTGAAGCAGTGTCATGTTGGGGGTGCCGGCGCTGACGACATTAGGCTCCATATTTCGGATATAAAGTGCGGCGCGGGATTCCGAGGCATTCTCGAGAGAGGGATTGACGGTGGCGTCCAAAATAATAAATGCACCGCTGGTGCCGGCTTTTTCGAGCGAGAACAGGAGCCGGTCAAACTGGTCATCGAGTACGCCTTCCAGAAGTTCGGGATGGTCTTGCAGATCGGACGGCGAAAGATCATAGTCCGACATATAGTCTTCAATGGAAGAAGTGACCTTTTCGGACATATCCAGTGCCTGCATGGATGTTTTTCCGAAATCTTTCTCGACATCTGTTTTTGCTGTCCGCAGACTTTGCGTGAAATATTCGCCGGCTTCCTTTTGCCCGGCCGTGAGCGTACCGGTCAGCAAGAGAATCATCATGACCAAAAGAAACAGAATCGAAACCAAAAGGACGACGAATCCCAGGAACCGGATGCGGATCGGAACAGGCATATCCGAAAATCGTAATATCCGGAAGATGCCTCTTCGCGTGCGGGACGCCGGTTTGGTGTCCGACGGGGGAACGATCGGCTTATCCTGCGTCATGGCTTTTCAAGATCCGTTGCGCGCGCATCCTCAACCTCTTTTCGCAGGGTTGATTCATAGTCCTTTTGAAGCGCGTCATAGTTTTCGGAGTAGGGCGCGAAAAAGAACCGGTATTCGTCAAACATTTTAAGAATCGTCTTTAGCTGCTCGGATACCGGCGCTTCCGCCATTGTTGTCAAATCACTCTCCAATAGCCGGTTAAATGCCTCGTCGGTTACCGGGAGATAGCCGCTGGACAATGTGAAGCGAAGGTTTTGCTCGGGAGAGGTTAACCACTTAATAAAAATCGAAGACGCCAACCGGTTCGCATCACTTTGCGCTGTAATGCACATGCCTCCGCCTCGTTGCAGAGCGATTTTGTCGCCGCCTTCGAACACAGGGTAGGGCAGATAATTATAATCGACCGTCTCCTTCGTATTATCCGGATAGGTGATGCTCGTCGGATAGTAAAGCACGCCGGCAGTGGAACCGACGGCACAAACCAAATCGCCGGTCTTAAACAGATCCGAACTGTATCCGTCAAATACGGCGATGCCGCCGTTTTTCGCTTCGTCAAAATAGGCATCCCTTATTTGCGTATAGGCATCACTTTGCAGATCGAGAGCGGCCGAAGTGCCGTTCTCACCCGGAATCAGGAAATCCGAGCCCAACTGGCGCGTTCCGACCAGAGCCTGATTAAACAGCGAATCCGCCATGAAAAAAGCCTTTCCGTCACCCGGGATCGAAGGCGTCATCGCGTCGGTCCACTCATAATAGGCGGACGACGCACGCGTGATTCCTTCAAAGGTATTCAGATCATCAATCGAAAAGCCGCAAGCACCCGCGAAGCGATCAAATAGTGTCCGGTTTACAAACAGAACCTCTGTGGATTTCGCTATCGGAAACACGTATAAACCCTTCTCGCCGAGATAGCCTTCGGCGACAAAGTCCGCAACATAGGCATCGAGTTCTTTTTGCGAAAAATATTCAGTAAAGTCGGTCAACAGATTTTTCTCTTGCAGAAGCACTGCCGTTTTCGGATAGGCGGTCGTCAGATCCGGAAGTGCCAATGCCCCTGGTTGCTTCCCGGCTGAAGTAACGAGCATGTCGTGCAGTTCTTTCGATCCGGCGATGGCCGTGACGCTAACGATAATTCCTCTGTCCGCTCCTTCGGTTCGATTGAATTCGCTCACCAGATCGTCCATCAGCGTTTTCATTTGGCCGCCGTAATTGTGCCAAAAGGTTATGGTTACAGGCTTGTCCGGATTCAGCAGTGACTTTTTGCATGACGAAGAAAGCAAAAGAGACGACAACATAAATGAGCTAACCAAAAAAATGGATATCAAACGATAAACGGGCTTACGCATATCGAGCCTCCGAACTGGTTGAATGGACTGAATTGATTATAAGTTAAAGAATATATCAAGGCTATAAGAGATTTGAAAAAATTATGGATATTCAGCCAATCGGTATCTGCCGTGTCTTCCTGAGTTCAGGCTCTTGTTGTCTGCGTGAACAAAAAAACTGTCTCATTTGACTCTGCTGCGAGTCTTTTGAGACAGCTCATTTGTGGCGCTTCGGACAGGAATCGAACCCGTATCAACAGTACCGGAAACTGTTGTCCTATCCATTGAACGACCGAAGCATATCACAACAAATTACCAAACATGCGTCATACTGTGATCGCGTTCCTTATTATAGCGAGGGAAGAAGAAATTTACAACATAACACGACTGAAAACCGGGAGATAAATTACAGTATAAAATTCGCATTGAACAGGTAACAGACCAACATTCCCGTCGCAACCCCGAAGACGACGCTGCAAAGTACATCCGAAAGAAAATGCACATACAGGTAAAGTCGTGAAAAAGCAATTCCACCTGCGTAAATGAGGGCAACAATACCGATACGAGGCGCATTCAGAAAAATGGCGGTGGCGGCGGCAAAGGATGAAAACGTATGGCCGGACGGGAATGAGAAGTCGCAGGGAGGGGAAATAAGTGTCTCACGATCTTCCTTTACATTGAACGGCCGGGTTCGATGCGTAAGCCTTTTAAGAAGCATATTGACGAGTAAAGCGCTGGTGAGCAGAGCGCCGAGAATGCAAAAAGATGCTTCGGGGCTGATACGCGTGATATAAAGTGTCAGTGCGGCCGCAAGCCAAATGATGCCGAGATTTCCGGTGATTGAGACAAAGCGCATAATCCGGTCGGCCTTACGACTTCGAAGATTCTCGTAGATCCAGTCCAGTGCGCGGAACTCGTATTTTTGAAAACGTGACTGCATGTTACTCCTTGAAGCAGATGATTTTTTTAAGGAAGTGAATTGCCCGGCGTTTCAAAAGGTATAATGGTATTCATGAATGAAAAGATTCGGTCACAAATTACTATAGCCGCAAAACAGCTGTCTGGCAACATCGGATTAGCGCCGATGGCCGGAAATTCAAGCGTAACGTTTCGGATGTTATGCTCCGAATTCGGCTGCGCGTTCGGTACCACGGAACTGGTGAGCGCACGGGGAATCGCGTATCAGAACTCTGTGCTCAAGAGTTACCGTTATCTTGAAATAGATCCGGAACATGAGGCGCCATGCGCGATCCAGCTTTTCGGATACGATGCCGCGGATTTTTCCCGGGCCATTCCGCTCGTTCTGGAACACCCGATTCTCTCGGGGGCCTCGTTTATTGATCTGAATATGGGCTGCCCCGTACCTAAAGTAGTGAAAACCGGTGCCGGATCGGCGTTGATGCGCGATCTGCCCCGTGCGGCTGAAATCATTACCGCTTCGGTGAAGGCGGCTTCTTCCTATCGAATTCCGGTGACTGTCAAATTCCGAAAAGGGTGGGACGCCGGACATGTCAACGCCGTCGAGTTCGCACGACTTTGTGCGGATTGCGGGGCATCTGCGGTGACGGTTCATGCGCGAACAAAAGACCAGATGTATCACGGTAAAGCGGATTGGGACGTTTTGAGACAGGTCGCGGACGCACTGCGGGGAACGGGTGTCACCGTTATCGGTAACGGTGACGTCAATGATGGTCTGAGTGCCCGCAAAATGTTCGATGAAACCGGTGTAAACGGAATTGCCGTCGGGAGAGCCGCTCAAGGGGATCCGTGGATTTTCGCCCGGATTCAGGCCTTCCTGTGCGGGAAGACGTTACCGCCTGCTCCGACACCTGAGGAACGGGCGGAAGTTGTGAACCGCCATTTGCGGGGACTGACGGAAAGACTCGGAGAGAAAACCGCTGTAAAGGAAATGCGTACGCAACTGGCCTTTTACTTTAAAGGACAGAAAAACGCCGTCGATTTCAAATCGGCGGCAATGAGAGCGGAGACATTCGCGGAAGTTATGGATACCATGTATCAATGGGTTGAGGCAGCTACGCAAGATAATTACCGGGGAACCACCTGATCAAGCTTTGCTCCGCAGTCGCCGATCAGGTTATTTCAGAAAGTTTTCGAAAAGTCCTCTGATAAGGCTCCGACCGATTTCTCTTCCGGCAGAACTCATGGCTGAGGTTACCGCTTTGCCGATCGGAGAAGAGGCTTTTTTCTTTGCTTTTGCGGCGGCGACTTTTGCCTTGGCGGCAGCCTCTTTCTCTTTCTTGGTTTGCTCTTTTTCTTCGATCTCCGCTTGTGCCTGTTCGGTCTCCTCTTTCTTTTGCTGCTCATACTTGGCAGCCAACATTTCGTATGCCGATTCGCGATCGAGCGATGTCATGTACTTGGTATAGAGGAGAGAAGCGCTTACAAGGGAAGCAATTTTATCTTCACCGGCCGGTCCGATCAAACTCTGCGGCGGCAGGATGAACGCGCGTTCCACAACCGAGGGGACGCCTTTTTCATCCAGAAAACTGACAAGTGCCTCTCCGGTCGCAAGTTCGGTAAGTACGGTCTCGGCGTCAAAAGCTTCGTTGACACGAAACGACTCAGCCGCGGCACGGATGTTTTTTTGCTCGGCAGGCGTATATGCACGCAAGGCATGCTGAACGCGATTGCCCAGTTGCGACAAGACGGTTGGCGGAACATCCGCAGGTTTTTGCGTGACAAAATATACACCGACTCCCTTGGATCGGATCAGACGAATGACCTGCTCGACCTTGTCAATCAGATAATCCGGTGCGTCGTTAAACAGCAAATGTGCTTCGTCAAAAAAGAACACCATCTTGGGTCTTTCAAGATCACCGACTTCCGGCAACTCTTCGAAAAGCTCTGAAAGCAGCCAGAGAACAAAGGTCGAGTACAGCAGCGGCCGGACATACAACTCGGTAGCGTGCAAAATATTGATCATTCCCTTGCCGTTCGCATCAGTCTTCATCCAGTCAGAAATTTCGAAGCCGGGCTCGCCGAAAAACTCCGCGGCGCCTTGGTCCTCCAGAAGCGCGATGCTGCGCTGAATCGTTCCGACCGTAACTTTGCTGACTGAACCATGGGACAGAATGAACTCGTCGGCATGATCGCCGATATACTGAAGCATCAAGCGCAGATCTTTGAGATCCAGAAGCAAAAGGCCTTTCTCATCGGCGATGCGAAAAACCATAGACAGAACGGCGCGTTGTACGTCGGAAAGATCCAGCATACGGCCTAAAAGGAGTGGTCCCATCTCGGATACCGTCACGCGGAGATGGTGTCCTTTTTTGCCGAAAACATCAAAAAACTCCGTCGGATATTCCTTATACGTAAAGTCTTTGATTCCGAACCAGCCGATCCGCTCCTGCATTTTTGCATTGTCCAGCCCCGGCTGGCAAAGCCCGGACATATCTCCTTTTATATCGGCCAGAAAACAAGGAACGCCAAGATCCGAGAATGACTCGGCAATTACCTTCAGTGTAACGGATTTTCCGGTTCCGGTTGCTCCGGCGATCAAGCCGTGGCGATTCGCCATCGCGGGATGAAGCATGCACTTTTTTTCGGTCCCCGCAATCCAAAGCTCGTTATCAAGTCTCATAAGTGTCTCCTCCGACAGATCCCCGCTACGGTACTAATTTTTCGGAAAAATAAGGTTTAATAATATCTGCGATAAGTGCCGCCGTTCTTTCATGGAAAACCCTCAGCGGATGCGAGTTTGCGCCGTATTCATCCGGGCTGACGGAAGGCAGAAGCACGGCGTCAAACCTTGTGAATCCTTCTTCGTCCAGAATGCGTTTGGCACTTGCAATTGCAGGCCATAGCCCCGAACCCATCATGCCGTAGATCCAAAGGATATGCGCTTTGGGATTTTTTACGGCAAGTGTTCTGACAAAATCGACTACCCCGTCACGAAAAACGCGCCAGTCTTTTTGGGCATATACGGAGGAGATCGGATTGATGTCTTCGTCGACACGATGCATCTTGTATTGCTTTCCGTCGCTCGGGTCGGTCCAGGGCGGCTGATGAAAAGAACCCTGGTCATTGGTTCCCAAATTGACGATCACAACATCCGGATCAAAGGAAAAATCATACTCTTTCGACGCGCCGCGCGCAGAGGCAAACGGTTCGGCAATCAGCCCGCAGACTTTGGAATAAATGGAGGGAATATTCATATGGATGTCGTTATTCCAACCGCAGTGCACGCCCCAACCGCCTTGAGATACAACCTGAATATCGACATCCATCAGACGGCTGAGATATCCGGTCCAACTGTAATAGGAAGAAGTCCATTCTTCGATATTGACCGTGGAACCGATGTCTGTTGCGGACGGTGATAAGGCGCCTTCGCCGGACGTAATTGAATCGCCGATGCATTCAATACGTCTCCTTACCGGCAGATCGCAAAGCTCGCCGTCTATAAGGATCAAATCACAAGATGTACTTGCGTCCACAATCCCGGTGTGCGCCTGACTTTCCTTATATACCCGAATGTGACGCAGTGCCGCCGACACCAGAGCCGGATCCGCATCGCCGACGCGACTGTCGATAATCGTGTATACAGAGGTTCCCTGAAGTAATGGAATTCGTATCGCCGGTGTACCGTCTACCTCAAAAAGCACGCACTGATCCTTGCCGCCGGTTTCTGCCGTAAACTGAATGTCAGCACGCAGACCGCGGAAACAAAACTCAATACCCGAACCGGTATAATCCATCCAAAATCGATTGCCTGTCCGGTCATATCTGCCGTGCAAACGAATTTTGGGCTCCTGCGTTACCAGAAAAGTTTTCATCGGTAATTCCTCCCGAAAAGTCTTTATGCCATTTTACCGCAAATCAGTTGCGGATAAAAGGAAATCTCACCCCATAAAAGTTCATGAGGGTGTGCGACGTTTCGGAACGAAGGGAAAGAGAAAGACCGCCCGGAGGGTAGGGCGGTCTTAGATCAATATCTGAAGGGTGTATGAAAAGACTTGCCCTCATTATGTCATTTTTCTAAGAAACGAATCAGTGAAAAATTACTCAAAATTGAATGAAATCTGCGGTAATGCCAAAACCCTCATTGCTTTTCTTCTGATATAATGTCTTTATATCGCATGAATCGACTTGAGTAACGGAGGAATGAGAATGCTGACTTTTACGCTCCTTGTTCTGCTCGGGATGGGTATTGTTCTCTGCTTTTTCGGATATCGATTTTTTCGCGCCGCGATGGCACTGGCCGGGTTTGCGATCGGCGCGGTAATCGGTTATTACGGCTACGGTATCATTTCAGAGTATCTTCCGGGATCGGGAAGCGGAGTCTGGCTACTGGTGTTTATGGGAGCCGGAGGAGTCCTGCTCGGATTTCTTTCATTTCATATTTATGAAACGGCGCTGTTTTATGTATCTGCCCTGCTGACCGCATATGTAGTATTGAGGACATTTCTGCTTACTATGGCGGACGGAGTCGGCGTATCGGCTTTTGTCAAAATCATAACAGGCAAAACGTCAATAGATGGCGGTGTTGACAAGATCACTGACTATGAGATTTCGGACTCGGGAAGTGTCGGTGAATTGATGACCAAAGGCTTCGAAAAACTCCCGGGCGAGACGCAAACGGAGAAAATGCTTATGGTCCTGGCCGCAGCATTAATCGCGGGCGTTATTGTCGGTATCATCGTTTGCATTCTTCAGAAACCGGCGATCATTGTCATCACGTCACTCATGGGCGGAGTGATGGCTTCACAGGGATTATGCTCCATGCTTGCCAGTTTTGATAAGATTGATCTGAAGGCGGACACCGTCATTACAAGTTTTGCGCGAAGCGGAGAAGACCTTTTACTTTCGACGGTTTTGACAATTGCGCTGGTCGCTGCGGGAATACTGATTCAGTTTAAAACGACCAAGGACGTCGAGTAAACGCTTTCTTTGCTCAAATTGACAACAGAAGCCCTGAAACTCAGGGCTTTTTTTGTTGTTGTCTAACATTGACAGGTGTTTTTGTCAGGCGTACATTTGTATACTGTAACGCGGAAAAGTTATGATGCCGGGGGGATACAATGAAGTACATTTCATCTGTTTTTAATCCAAAACTCTTTTATACAATCAGACATTATTCCAAAGAACAGTTCGGAAAAGACGTCATTGCAGGCATCATTGTTGCGATCATTGCGCTCCCGTTATCCATAGCCCTTGCGATATCTTCGGGTGTTTCTCCGGAGAAGGGCATTTACACGGCAATAATCGCTGGCTTTCTGACCTCGCTTTTCGGTGGGAGCCGGGTGCAAATCGGCGGACCGACAGCCGCTTTTATGGTTATTGTTTTTGGAATCGTAGCCAAGCATGGCGTTGACGGGTTGATGATAGCAACCATTATGGCCGGTATCATGCTGATGTTGTTCGGCCTTTTTCAGCTCGGCTCCGTCATTAAATTCATTCCATATCCGATTACCACCGGCTTCACCAGCGGTATCGCCATTACGATTTTTACTTCTCAGATCAAAGACTTTTTCGGGATTGCTCCCAAAGAGGCTATGCCGGTTGAGTTCATTGACAAGTGGGTTGTCTATTTTGAAAGTATCTCAACAGTGCAGTGGCAAGTGGTTCTGGTTGGCGCGATTGCGCTTGCCATCCTTATCATCTGGCCGAAAATAACAAAGAAAATTCCCGGTGCGCTGATTGCTTTGATTGTAACCGCGGCCATTGTTAAGATCTTTGCGATGGAAGTACCTACAATCGGCAGCATGTTCGGCACGCTCTCGAGTGCTCCGCCGACTTTCAGAGCACCGGTTATCACATACGAACGGATTGTTGACCTGATCGGACCCGCGTTCACCATCGCTTTTCTCGGGGCAGTGGAGTCTCTTCTTTCCGCAGTGGTATCAGACGGTATCATCGGAAGCAAGCACAATTCCAACACGGAATTGATTGCACAGGGTATTGCAAACATCGGATCATCGCTGTTCGGAGGAATCCCCGCAACAGGAGCTATCGCCCGTACTGTCGCAAATATCAAAAACGGCGGAAGAACGCCGGTTGCAGGCATGGTTCACTCGGTCGTCCTTCTGCTGATCGTGCTCTTGTTCATGCCTTTTGCCAAAATGATTCCGCTGACCGGGCTGGCCGCCGTTTTGCTGGTTGTCGCTTATAACATGTCGGAGTGGCGGTCGTTTGTCGGCCTGCTGAAAGCTCCCAAAAGCGACATACTCATTCTTCTTGTCACTTTTTTCATGACGGTGCTTTTCGATCTTGTTGTGGCAATTGAAGTGGGCATTGTGCTGGCGGCATTCCTTTTCATGAAAAGAATGTCGGATGTCGCGGAAGTCAAAGTCCGTAACATGGATGCCGGCGAAGAGGATTTGAGTCTTGGCGTTCAAGAGACAGTCGGTGAGGGTGAAGAAACAGAGTTTGCGGGCAAAAAAGAATACAAAAATGTCTTAATATACGAAATCAACGGGCCGTTCTTCTTTGGCGCGGCCGATAAATTCCTTGATGCGTCTGCGCAGGTCGGCGAAAAAATCGAAATTCTGATCATAAAAATGAAGCATGTCCCTGTTATGGATGCAACGGCACTTCAGGCTTTCAGGGGTCTCATTCGACGCAGTCATAAGAGATCCATCGAAGTCATTCTCGCAAGTGTCCAGGATCAGCCGCTTGGCGTGCTCCGGAAATCCGGCCTGTGCGACAGTATCGGCGCGGACCATATCTTCCCGAGCCTTACTCCGGCGATTAAATACGTAAAGGATAAATTGGACGCTGTTACATGACCACGGAAATCGCAAGAACTTTCTCGAGCCAGGCATCCCAGTCCGGATCAAAATCCTGAAGAGAAGGGGTATTCAGAAGAACGTCCATGGATTGTTTTATCCCTTGATCAAATCGTATCGTCGCAGCATAACCGGGTACGAGCCGCTTGATCTTGCTGTTGTCAAAAACGACGCTGTGCGTTTTGTCACCATTCAGCGGGCCGTTCAACGAAGGATCCAACCGGACCAGCGTATCCGTTGCCACATGGACGATTTGCGGAACAACGCCGAGCGCTCTCCCGATGCTCTCGTATATCTGATTCCATGTCAACGACTCGTCTGAAGTGATATGGACGGCTTCTCCGATCGCGTGAACATTACCCATCAGTCCAATGAAGCCTTTGGCAAAGTCCATGCTGTGAGTCACTGTCCATAAAGAACTGCCGTCTCCGTGGATGATCACCGGTTTGCCCCGGCGCATCCGCTCCAGTTCTGTCCAGGGCCCCTTCGGACTGTGAAAAGATAATGGGATCGAGCCGTCCGCATATGTATGACTTGGCCGGACGATTGTCACCGGAAATCCGGTCTTCCGGTACTGTGCGATCAGAAGCTCTTCGCAAGCAATTTTTGCCTGAGAATACTGCCAGTGAGGATTGTGAAGAGGTGTACTCTCTGTGATGGCATAATGGGAGAGCGGTTTCTGATATGCAGAAGCGGAGCTGATGAATATATACTGATCGCACTTCCCCTCAAACAGTGAGATGTCCCTCTGAACCTGATCCGGCACAAAAGCGATGAAATCGGCAATGACATCAAATTTCCGGTCTCCGAGCAGCGAAAGAATTTGGCTTTCGTTATTGATATCGCACGTCAGTTGATGTACCTCTGCCGGCACATTTTCCAGTTTATTTCCGCGATTGATGAGCGTCAGATCCCAACCCATCTGCGCGACCAGGCGTGTGATGGACATGCTAATGGTTCCGGTACCACCAATAAATAATGCTTTCATAGGTACAGCCCGCCTTCTTTTGACATTCATGTAGAGTATAACATGAAGGAGAGTCGATTATTAATAAGGCGGCCTCAAACCTCAAAAATACCTTCTTTTTGCCATAAATGCTTGATTTTTCCGCATAATAACATTAAAATCTGCCTATGGTGTCTGCGGGGAGATACCTTCCCACAGGCAGGCATTTGTACGGGGGTACGTATGACGAAGGCGGCAAGCTTCCAATGAAGCAGGCCGCCTTCGTTCTTTGTCTCATAAAAGTGATACTAAGAAACAACGTGAACCGGGTTACCTTCAAGATATGCACGCACATTCGTAACAACCGTGTCAATCAGACGTTGACGCGTCTCTTTGGGTGCCCATGCGATATGCGGTGTGATAATACAGTTGGGTGCCGTCAAAAGCGGATTCGCCGCAGAGGGGGGCTCAATCGACAGAACATCGATGGCCGCACCTGCGATTTTACCGCTATGAAGCGCCTCGGCAACAGCGGCTTCTTCAAAAATACCGCCGCGTGAAGCGTTTATCAGATAGACACCGTCCTTCATCTGTGCGATGGTTTCACGATTGATCAGTTCCCGGGTATCCTCGTTGAGCGGACAATGAAATGAAATATAGTCTGCTTCCCGTAGGATTTCCGAAAGCGAAACAATCTTTACGTCCCCTGCTTCGCGAGCCTCGATATCGCTGATCGAAGGCGCCTTGTCGTTCCGTCCGGAAGCAAGGACCTTCATCCCCAAAGCCGCCGCGATAGAAGCTACGCGTCTTCCGATTCGTCCGAACCCGACGATACCGATTGTTTTTCCCAGGAGTTCGGTCAACGGTTTATCCCAAAAACAAAAATGCTGCGTTTCCGCCCAACGGCCTTCATGCACCAGTCGATCGTGATGCCCGACATGATTCGTAAGTTCAAGAAGGAGTGCAATTGTCATTTGCGCTGTTGCCGCGGTTGCGTACTCCGGAATGTTGGTAACGGTAACTCCCAGCTCAGAAGCAGCCTTGACATCAATGACGTTATATCCGGTCGCGAGCGCCCCGAGATAGCGCAAATCAGGATGCCTTTTCAGTCGCTCCTTTGAAAAAACTACTTTGCTGGACAACACTATGTCCGCGTCGCCGATTCTTTCATCAACAAGTTCTTCCGGAGAATGCCCGTACACGGTAAGCGTTCCGAAGTCTTCGAGTCCGGACCATGAAAGATCACCGGGATTGATAGTATGCCCGTCCAGGATAACAATTCTGCTCATAAACCCTTTATGTAGCGGTCAATTGACGCTGCCGCGGTTTTACCGGCACCCATCGCGAGAATAACCGTTGCCGCGCCGGTGACCGCGTCGCCGCCGGCAAATACGCCCGGGCGCGAGGTTGCCATGGTATCGTCGGCCACAATGCACCCCCATTTGTTGGTCTCAAGATTGGATGTCGTATTTCGAATCAGCGGGTTCGGAGAGGTTCCGATGGCCATAATGATCGTATCTACCTCGAGCGCTTTTTCTGAGCCGCAAACGACGATCGGTCTGCGGCGACCGGATTCATCCGGTACTCCCAGTTCCATATCAACCAGCTCAACGGCGGTCACTTCGCCCTGCTCACCGCCCATAATTCGCACGGGAGCACAGAGATTCCGGAAAATGATGCCTTCTTCTTTGGCGTGGTGAACCTCTTCAAGCCTTGCGGGCATTTCGGATTCCGACCTGCGGTAAACAATATAAACGCTCTCCGCACCAAGACGCTTGGCGGTACGGGCGGCATCCATGGCAACATTTCCGCCTCCGACAACCGCTACTTTCTTGCTGTTCCGGATCGGCGTATCGTAACCGTTGTCGTATGCTTTCATCAGGTTGGAGCGGGTAAGAAATTCATTTGCGGAGTAAACCCCGATGAGTGATTCTCCCTCGATATTCATGAAGGAGGGAAATCCTGCTCCGGTTCCGATAAAGACCGCCTCAAATCCTTCCTCGAAAAGCTCATCAATGGAAAGCACTCTGCCGATGACCATATTGGTCATAATTTTGACTCCCTTGCGCTGCAGACTGTCAATCTCTTTCTGCACAATCGCTTTCGGAAGACGAAATTCGGGTATCCCGTAGACCAAAACACCGCCGGCCTTATGAAAAGCTTCAAATATAGTAACCTCATATCCAAGCTGTGCCAGATCGCCGGCACAAGTGAGGCCGGATGGGCCGGATCCGATCACCGCGACCTTGTGACCGTTCGGAGCAACGGGTTCGGATTTATCCGAAGCATTCTGAAGGTGGTAGTCCGCCGCAAATCTTTCCAGACGTCCGATGGCAACCGGTTCTCCTTTGATTGCGCGGACGCATTTCTCTTCACACTGTGTTTCCTGCGGACAGACGCGACCGCAGACGGCAGGCAGACAGTTTGTGGTTAACAGAATCTGATAAGCCTCTTCGAAATCACCGGACGCGATCTTTGCGATAAATTCAGGAATACGAACATTAACGGGGCAACCGGCTACACAAGGTTTGTTCTTGCATGAAAGACAACGTAATGCCTCTTCCTTCGCCATTTCCTCCGTATAACCCAGCGAGACTTCCTCAAAATTTTTATTCCTGATTTGCGGGTCCTGTTCGGGCATCGGTACTTTTTTCAGTGACATATTCGGCATGTTATTTGCCCTCCAATCCGATTCGGCAGGCATGATCCGAAGCTTCAAGTTCCTGCTTCCGATAATACGTATTTCTGCGCATCAATTCATCAAAATCAACCATGTGTCCGTCGAAATCCGGTCCGTCAACACAGGCAAATTTGACTTGACCGCCAACGGTCACGCGGCATCCGCCGCACATTCCCGTTCCGTCGATCATGATCGGATTCAGGCTTACCAGTGTCTTTATTCCATATTTTGCAGTCAGCTCGCTGACCATCTTCATCATGATAACCGGTCCGATCGCAATGACCAGATCATATCCGGCGCCGCTCTCGATTCGCTCCCGCAACAAATCGGTTACGAAACCCTTCTTGCCGTATGAACCGTCATCCGTTGCCAGAAAAAGCTCATCGGAAACGGCACGCATTTCTTCCTCAAGAATGACGATATCCTTGTTTCTGAAACCGGCAATCATATCCACATGGGCTCCCAGAAGATGAAGCGCTTTAGCGGAAGGGTAGGCAATCGCGCTGCCGACGCCGCCGCCGATGACGCAGACCTTCGAGTATCCGTCGAGCTCGGTTGCTTTGCCGAGCGGCCCGACAAAATCAAGAATTTCATCGCCCTCTTCCTTCTGGGCAAGAAGCTTGGTCGATTTGCCGACAGCCTGAAAAATAATGGTAACCGTGCCTTTATCGCGATCAAAATCAGCAATGGTCAGCGGAATACGTTCACCAAATTCGTCGACCCGAAAAATGATAAACTGTCCGGCACGGGCTTTCCGTGCGATATATGGCGCCTCAACCTCCATCAACGTTACGAAAGGGTTGAGAATTCTTTTGGATACAATTTTGAACATGGTTGATCCTTTCCGGCCGGAAAATGCCTTGTGTATACGCACCTCTTTGATGGGTGCGCCATATCCACATGCATAGGTTATATCATTTTTTACGAGCAATAATCAAGGAAATAAGCACTTGTGCATTATATATACTGTTCAGGGTGATCCAAAAAGTGTTCAATCGACCGGAGAACCCCGTTATTGCGGTTGGACGGTGCCCGAAAAGCAGCATGACGGAAGAGCTCGGGGTGTGAATTATCCATGGCAAAACTGAATTTTGCACTCATCAGCATTTCGGAATCGTTCAGAAAATCACCAAAAGCGGCCGTCTCCGAGCGCGACACCCCGAGATAGCTTTGGATTGCCCGAAGTCCGGCCCCCTTGTTATTTCCGGCAAGCGAAATATCGAGCCAGATCTCTCCGGACACCTTGATGTCAAAATGCCCGTCAAGCGCAGAGAACAACGAATGCACATACTTCTCGGTGCCGCGAAAGTCACAGACCGAAAAATTCAGTATTTCATCCCGGACATCACTGAAAGAGTCAATGATTTTAAGCTCTGAAAAATAAGCGGGCATCTCCGCAAGATAGCTGTCAATGTTGCGGGAAAGCGGCTTTTCGATGTAAGCGGACTTAACTCCGGATGCAATGAATAACCCATCCTTGAGAGTTCGCCCGATGGCGATGACAGCGTCCATATCTGTTTTTTCAAAAGCCCTGCAATAAATAACTTCATCATGAAATTTTACCAGAGCACCGTTATTGGACATGCAAATCATTCTGTGGAGTTCCTTGCCGAAGCAGTCAGCCAGATTCACATACTGGCGTCCGCTTGCTGCGGCAAAACATATCCCCCGCTCCGCAAGCCTGTCCAGCAAATGATGAAAACCTTTGGGGAGGCGACTGTTTTCGTCGAGCAGCGTCCCGTCCATGTCAGAAGCGATCAATTTGATCATAATAAACCCTTCCTTACCGTGAGTGTACGGCAGGTTTATTATAAACATAACGGCGGGCAGAATGGGTTGCTTTTTGCCGGCTGTCTGCATTTTTCTTTTTTAATCAGCAAAATAGGAATACATTGATAATCAAAAAATCTTTCCGAAAATGTAGAAAAGCAAATCAATATTAGATATAATCAAAAAGGCGGGCCATTTGACAAAATCATCAGGTCCGGGCGGAAACGCCTGTGTGGGAGGCCGAATGGAGAAAAGAAGAAAATATAACCTGAGAATGATTGTATTTTCGCTTTTGGCCTTACCGGCGATCTGTTCTGCCGGCTTTTCCGATTTCCCCGGGCGGTCACTTTATACATCCATTCCAAGCTCAGGAAACATATATCGCGGCGCTCTCTTAATTTCGCTTGCAGCTGCCGGTGCATCCGCCATTTTGATCGCTATTTTTCTTCGCGAAAACAGAAAACTGCGAAGGACCCAACAAGAACTGGTCCGCAGTAAGGCCGAGTTATATGAATCCGCATACAAAGATTCGCTGACCGGACTTCCGAACCGGTCCCACTTTTTCAATACTCTGGCCGAGATTGCCAAGGCGATCCGGGTTGACGGAGCGTCATTACCGCAAGGCCAAAGCCTGCCGGTTGAAGAGGTGGCGGTTGTATATGTGGATATCGATGATTTCAAACTGATTAACGAGGCGCGGGGGCATCAGAACGGTGACCTTCTCTTAAAAATGATTGCCAAGGATTTGCTTGATATCGCGGCCGGGGAAAAGGACGTATACATTGCAAGAATCGGCGGGGACGAGTTTGTCGCGATGGTTCAGAATCCAATGAGCCGGAAATTTACCGAGGATCTGGCAGCAAAAATCCAAGAGGTTTTCTGCAAAAAATACTGTCTTGACGATTGCAATATCTACCCGACGGCATCCATCGGTATCGCAAGATTTCCGCAGGATACAACAGATGTATTTGATCTTGTGATCAACGCGGATATGGCGCTGTACGAGGCGAAAAGAGACGGTAAGAACAGATACACCTTCTATGATCCCACAATGAATGAAATCATGAAAGAAACAACTCATATTCAGAATATGGTTCCGGATGCACTTCAGAACGGTCAGTTTTTCCTGGTGTATCAACCACAGATTGACTACACAAATCATAAATTAATCGGGTACGAGGCACTGCTTCGCTGGATGGTTCCGGATGAGGGCATTATTATGCCTTCACAGTTTATCCCCGTCATCGAGAAAACGGGGCAGATCCTGTCTGTCGGCAAATGGGTGTTTGAGACCGCTTGCATTTTTGCAAAGCGTATTAACGAGACCTCGGAAGAACCCATCATTATCTCAGTCAATATTTCACCTGTTCAACTCGTGCAAAAAGACTTTTTTGACTCTCTGGTGGATATCATCGGCAAAACCAATGTGCGCCCTTCCTGGATCGGACTTGAGATCACGGAGACAACTCTGATCACTTCGCTGAAGCAAAACGCAGATGTCCTGTCATTGTTGCAGCAGATGGGGTTTCATGTGTATCTCGACGATTTCGGGACCGGTTACTCATCCATACACTATCTTCGCGAGCTCCCCATCGAGACAGTCAAGATCGACCAGACTTTTGTAAATGCGGTTGGCGAATCCGATGATGATGATGATCTGTTACGACTGATTATTCATGTAGCCCATCTGTTAAAAATCAATGTCATGGCGGAGGGTGTCGAGACGATGGAGCAATTGGACTTTCTTGAAGAGAATAACTGTGACACATGCCAAGGATACCTCTTCGGGATGCCCGTCACTGAAGAAGAAGTATTCAGTAAGCAAGGCTACCCTGATCTAAGATATCGGAGATAGAACCCCGGGTTGGCGGATTTGCTTTCAAGTCCCGCCCTGTATTATATCGGTACTCTGTCGGGTACCGGTTTTTTTTAGCAAAAACGGCATGAAACGCAACAAAACGAGTCATCGATTCGTCTACATTATGCTTGGAGATATTTGCGACAGCGGGTATAATGCCCCAATGAATTTCAAGCAAAGAAATCCGCAGTGAATTCATGGTAAGGAATGAAGAAACCGGGAAAATGTGATACATCAGTTATATTATTACTTTCGAAAGAAGAATGTTGGGAATCAAGAAAATCATAGGCAAAAGCGCAAACTTAGTATACAATATTGGGAGCAAATGACAATTGCTAATTAGATAAATAATAGCCGACATTCAGGCGGGAGAGGTACGAATATGAACACAACACTACGAAGAGTCATGTCCTTTTTACTGGCAGCAACGATGCTTATATCGCTTACGGCATGCAAGCAAAAGAAGAAGGACACCGGGATTAAGGTTCTGGAGACCGATCCTTATTATTCTGTGAAAGAGATCGAGATTTACAAAGCCGAGAATATTAACGATACAGTTTATGTGAATAGTGTTCTCGATCTTGGAGACAAAATAGGTATTCAAGTGGAGATCTATAAGTACAGCGATGAATACTATGAAGAGTATCCGATGTATACCGATGATGTTGTATACGAGGAACCCGTAAATGAACCAATTAGTGAAGAGACCGTGGAAGATGACGTTGCGGGGGATGAGGAAGCCGGTGAAACGACAGTTGCCGATGAGACCGTTCCTTCAGAACCCATAGAGGAGCCGATTATTGATGACGGTTCCTACAATGATATGTATCAGCGTTTATTTCTGATGTATGATTTGGACGGAAACAGAGTGGGTGAGTTCGACTTGAATGACGTACTGACCCAGAATGATTATGTGATGAGTCTCAAGGCTGACGCACAAGGAAATCTGCTCATGATCGTAAGCAGTTATGATCCGGTTACATGGGCCCAAAACTACTCTATTTTGACGCTGGATATGACAGGTAAAGAAGTCAAACCAAGAGTCCCTTTTAAATTTGATACGGGCAGTTGGCCGGGCGCTTTCATTTTTGACAGTGAAGGAAATATATACGTGTCGACATATGGTGAGATGATGGACAGTGGCTCGTATATTACCGTTTATGACAGCACCGGAAAGAAGATTTTTGATGTCGAAGTGGATAGCATGGGCGACGCCATGTATATAATTGACGGTGTCGTATACGTTGCCTCATACGGAAAAGGAGAAGAAATTGCATACAACTTCTATCCGATTGACACTCAAACCAAGAAGCTGGGTGAGCCGATTGATATGACGGATATAGCTATGGGTCAACCGACATTTACCGAAGATGGAATTTACATCCAGAAAACCGGCGGCGTTTATACTTATGATATGGCGACGAGCGAAGAGACAAAAATACTCTCTTGGAATGATACGGATCTTGATCTTTCCACCTATTCCTATGGATCAATGATTCCTGTTTCCAAGGAGAAAATGATTATTGTCGCTCAGAACTACTACTACTATGCAGAGGAGAACGGTACTGAGCCGACTCCGATTAAAATGGCCATCCTTACAAAGGAAGCGACCAACCCGAACGTCGGGAAAGAGTTTCTCGTGATTGCCGGAGTGGAGATATTCAGTGACACCGCGATTACATCACAAATTTATAAATTCAATAAAACAAGTACGGATTATCGTGCAATAATCAAAGATTACGGCGAAGACTTCAATTATATGGAATACGCCAACGATCCGGATCTGAATGCCTACAGCAAAGCATACGCTGCTTTGGTAGATGACCTCTACCTTGATATGATCGACGGAGAAGGCCCGGACATCATCTTTACCAGCTACGGCATGAGTTCGCTCGAACTTTTCGAAGCGAAAGGATTGCTCGCAGACTTGTATGCATTGGGGAAAAAAGACGGAGCCTTTAACAAAGCTGATTATGTTCAAAGTATCCTCTCTGTTTATGAGAACGACGGGAAATTGTATCAGTTCCCGCTGAACTTTCACCTTCAGGGATTGGTTGGACCGGTTCGTCTGATCGGAGAGCGGTCGGGATGGACTGTCGAACAGTTCAGTGAAATGGTTAATTCTCTCCCGGAGGGCGTGCTGCCGCTTGTAAACGTTACTCAATCCATGCTGCTTAGCGAGTGCCTGCGTGCCTCCATGGGCTCCTTTGTGAATTATAAAAAGAATGAGGTCAATTTTGACACTGATGAGTTTTACAAATTACTGGATCTCGCTAAAACCTACGGGGGCGACGACGATGCAACGCAGAATATTCCGGAGGGCGGTGTATATTACGAGAATGGAGACGGCTCATACTATGTTGATCCGTATGAATTGATGAGAACCGGTAAATTAGCACTGACGGAAGCCTATGTTTACGGGCCTGAATCGGTTGCCCAGTTCCGTTTTGATTTCGGAGAGAACGTCAGTTTCGTCGGCTATCCGTCCGCGAATAAGAGCGGCTTATCCTGCAGTGTCAGTCAGTCCTTTGCAATATCCGCGGAGTCTCCCAATCAGGATGCGGCATGGGATTTCATGAAAACATTTCTCGGTGAGGAGTACCAGACTTCCTCATACTACGGTATACCGGTGCTGCAAGTTGCTTTGGACAAGCAAATTGATCGTGCGCTTCACCCGGTTATGCCGGACGGCTCGCCGATGCCAAGAGATTATTACGGTTATGAACTTACGCAAGAAGACGCCGATAACTATATGAAACTGATCAATGCGGTTTCCTCCAAGACCGAGGGTGACGAGCAAATTCTGGCGATCGTTCTTGAGGAAGTTCCCGCGTATTTTAACGGACAGAAGACAGAAAAAGACGTTTCTGCAATCATTCAGAACCGCGTTAAGACCTTCGTGAGTGAAAAATCATAATTGAACGAAAGGCAGATTTAAGAATGTCGGCTCCCGAGTATAAGCCTGAAGCAGCGAAAGCCAGGCGGGTCAAGTGGCAGCGAACCCGGAGAATAAAGGAAGGACTTTTGTTCTCCGGGTATCTTGCGCCAAGCGTTCTCGGTGTTACTCTCTTTTTTTTCGCGCCGCTTGTTGTGATCGCGATCAACTCTTTTCAAAGAAGTGCCACGAACACAGAGTTTGTCGGAATGCGAAACTACGAGAGGGTCATCAGTAACGAAGCGTTCCTGACCGCCGGAAAAAACACGCTGATGTTTTCGCTGCTTGCGGTTCCTCTTTCGGTGGTTCTTGCGCTGCTTTTAGCATTGCTTCTGAATACAAAAGTGCCCGGAAGAAGTACATTTCGAAGTGTACTCCTTAACCCGATGATGGTACCGGTAGCATCCGTTGTATTAATCTGGCAGGTGCTCTTCAGTTTCAACGGCACGGTAAATACCTATCTTGCGCCGTTCGGAATCGACAAGGTGGATTGGATGAAATCCGAATGGAGTCGTATTGTAATTCTTTTGCTGTTTGTTTGGAAAACGCTCGGATATAACATGGTCTTGTTCCTTTCCGCACTGAATAACGTACCCCAGGAACTGATTGACTCTTCTAAAATTGACGGTGCCGGCAGCGGCAAACGTTTTTTCAACATCAATCTGATCTATCTTTACCCGACGATTTTTTTTGTAGGGATTATGTCACTGATCAGTTCATTTAAGATATTCCGCGAAGTGTACCTGCTGACGGGAGATTATCCGTTCGACGTCCTCTATATGCTTCAGCACTTCATGAACAATTCATTCAGAAATCTTGATTATCAGAAATTGACAGCTGCCGCGATAATCATGGCACTGACCATGATTGCGATTGTGGGCGTACTATTCCTTGCCGAGTTCAAACTCGGAAGAGAAGTGGAGGAGTAGTATGCATAAGGAGGAACGTATCACCGGATTTATCCGGCATGACATTAACTTTCTGGATTCCGCCGAGGATCAGATTGCAGATGAGCCGAAATCGACGGACGATAAGAATGCCCGGATTGAGCAGGTTCCCGCGGATCTTTCTTCCATTCACAGTGAGAAATCCTACTATACCGGGGCTCTCGAAAACGACGCATCGACAGAAGATACCGGCATTACGAGGGTAACAAGTGACACTCAACCCGGCTCAGACACGGTAGCAGTAATTAATACGGAAGCTTCTCTCTTTGACGAGATGAATGATAAAGCCTCGAAAAAGGGAATTCGGCGAATCACCGGAACCTTGAAGCAGCGCAAGGTTAAGCATACGATCGTTATGACATTGTTCTTTCTGATCGGTCTTTTCATTTCCGTATTTGCCTTACTGCCGATTGTGCTAACAATACTCAACTCGTTTATGTCTTCTTCGGAAATTGTGACGAATTACAGTGTTGTTTATGATAGTTTGTCCGGTTATACGAGTGGGACCAAGACCTTCCTGGTTTCGGAACCAAAGCTCAACTTTATTCCGGATATGGTCAGTTTTGAGCAGTATGCCACCCTGCTTTTCAAAAGTCCGGCGTATCTGCTCAAGTTCTGGAATTCGGTCTTTCTTGTGGTCCCGATCGTCGTCGGGCAAATAGCCATCGGATCACTTGCGGCATTTTCGTTCGCAAGATACCGCAGGAAGCGCATGGAAGTATTGTTTTTCTCGTATATCATATTGATGCTGATGCCGTTTCAGGTCACGCTGGTACCTAATTATTTGATCGCAAAGACACTCGGGATTTACGATTCCTGGTGGGCGATTATTTTACCGGGTGTGTTTTCGACATTCAGTGTGTTCCTTCTGACGAAATATATGCGGCAGATTCCGTCTTCATATATCGAGGCGGCAAAATTGGACGGCGCGGGGGAGTGGCACATCTTCTGGAGTATTTGTATTCCGATGTGCAAGAGTGCGCTGTATGCTATGAGTATCCTGCTTTTTATCGACTATTGGAATATGGTTGAGCAGCCGTTGATCCTTCTTAAAAATACGGATAAACACCCGCTCTCCGTTTTTTTATCTCAGATCAACGAGAAAGAAATCGGCATCGCATTTGCGGCATCGTTTATATTTATGATTCCGCCGCTCTTGATGTTTCTTTATGGTGAGAAGTATTTGGTCGAAGGAATTTCACGATCAGGAATAAAATAGAAGTTACTTAACCACAGACAACAAGTCGTCGAATTGATTCGAGCGTGGAGGATAATATGGAAGCAACAACACCGAAAAAAAGCAGAAAATGGGTAGTCCGCACAGCGATCATATTCTTTTTGATTATGGGATTGCTGGTGTTTTTCTCGCAGACCATTATGAATTATTCTCTCCCCAAAGTATCTGCACAATACCCGGGATACGGGACAATCGCGACCAGCAACAGGGCGACCGGTACGATCGAAGCGGCATCCAAGAAGGATGTGAAAGCCTTTGACAACCGGACAGTCAAAGAAGTTTTTGTTTATGAGTATTATGAAGTTCTGGAAGGCGATGTGCTTATGACTCTTGAACCCGTAACGGATTCGACGGAGCTCAAGGAAGTAAAGGCCCAGCTTGAGCAGATCGAGTTGGAACGCTATTACAACAGCAAGCTTCCGGTCAACACACCGGACTATACCTCATACGAAGATGCGATTGACTCAGCACAGACCGCGCTGGATCAGGCAAACCTTGACTTGACGAACGCGAAGAATAAGCAGTCCATTATTACAGCCGCGCAAACTGCAAAGACGGCTGCGAATGCGGCAATAATATCTCTGAATGCCGAGATCGACGCTCTGTCCGCAACGAAGACAAATCTTGAACTTGATTTGGCTGACGCACAAACAGTCCTTTTGGCCGCCGAGACTGAGGTGGATGATATCGAGGCAGCACTGGCAATTGTTCAAGCCGGGATTGATTCACCGGATACTGACCCTGCCGACTTACCGGGACTGGAGGCGGATAAGGCAGCTCTTGAGGATGATCTGGAAGATGCGCAAGCGGCGGTTTCGGCTGCACAGACCGAGGTGAATCAAGTCACAACAGAACTGGCAACCGCGAGCAGTAATCTTAATTCCAAATCAAATTCACTGAGCAATGAACAGACGAAGCTTGAGGCGGCGGAAGCCAAGCTTTTGGAATCAGATTCGTACTATACGGTTACCGTGGCGGAAAAAAATCTAGTGCGGGCCAAGAAGTCACTTCAGGACGCCAAGGACGCACTTTCGGATCAGAAGAAAATTGACGGCGTGCAAAGTGAAAAAGACAAGAAAGCCCGTGACGATGAAGATAAACTGATCGAAGAATTGAAGAAAAAAATTACCGAGCTCGAAACTATGAATGCAATAACCGAAATCAGAGCTCCGATCGGCGGATTACCGACCGGTTTCGTCTTTTCCCCCGGCGATCAATTAACCAAAGATCAGTATCTCGGTACTATTACCGACCCGCAGGGCGGTTTTAAAGCGTCATTTACTTTTACGGCACAGGAAGCTCAAACGATCTATGTGGGAATGGATTTCGGAGTCAACCAATGGATGGCGGATCGCGTTACTGTATCGCAGATCCGTCCTGATCCGAGCAATCCGTCCGGTTCACGAATCGTAACCGCATCTATATTGGGAGAGTACCTCTATGCCGGAAGCCAAATTGAGATCTGGTTCGATGACTATAGCAAGCAATTTGAATGCTTGGTTCCGAACAGCGCGATTTATGAAGATAATGAAGGTAAATTTGTCTATGTTTTGAAGACAAAAGACAGTCCTCTCGGCAAGAGATATACTGCGCAGAAGGTGAGCGTTACCGTTCTTGCCACGGACGGGAAAAATTCCGCTCTTGATCCTTCTGTCATTCAAGGCAGATCCATCATAACCAGAAGCGAAAAGCCTCTCGAGAACGGGCAACAGGTCAGGCTTGATAATAATCAGCAGGAGGTTTGATCCGTGGAATTGAAGACCGTCGCGAAAAATTTCGCCGACAAACTTAAAAACAGCATAATAACCGGCTTCAAGAGGGCTTTGTTTGGGATGCCGTTTATCCTGGCTGCGGCGGCGCTTTTCGGGATCGTTTTCTCAGGAATCCGGATTGCTCAAATCAAGTCTGCTCAGCACACACAAACAGCGGCCGAAAGATGGGCCGGAGATACCGACAAACGGTACCGCCAGGTTACTCTTTTCGCGCAAGGACAAACGCAACCGGGCGGAGCGCCGCCACTTTATATTGACACCGAGAAGAGTATTGATATCGCCACAATCACGATTATTCGTGATAATCTGAACACGATTGTCGAATCATCTGCCTCAGCAGCTGACAAGAAAAAAGATGACAAAAGCAAAAAGAGAGACAAGAATAATTCCAAAGAGGAAACCGCTGATACGGCAAAGCTGTGGACGGATGCCTATTCCTCAGAAGCCAAAGGAAGCATTACCGCTGTCATCGGAGAAATTATGTCAGAAACGCCGGTAGAGGCTTCTATTACCGGGGTATCAGGGAATTACGGCTTTTTTCACCCGATGGAGATTCTGTCGGGCAGTTTTCTGTCTGAAGAGGTGATTGATTCACAGAGCATTGTCATCAACGAGCAGTTGGCATGGAATTTGTTCAAATCCTACAACGTGACCGGCCTGAAAATCATCATCGGATCACGCGCCTATTTCATCGTCGGCGTAGTCCGGGAGTCAGCATCGAAAACGGATCTGCTCGCGGGAAGTAATAAGGCAAGAGCCTATATCTACTTCGAAGAGCTTGCTAATCTTATCCAAAACGGCGGCCCGAAGTCAAATTACCTCTACGAAGGATACGATGATTTCGAAGGCGGCGAGACGGATCCGATCACGCAGGATGATCTGGCCATCATGTGCTATGAAGCCGTTCTTCCGGATCAGATCAGCGGGATAGCCGAAAATGATTTGAAAAGCTCCGTTTCTTCTTATAACGATAGCGTCAAGAACTTTCTTATCATCAGCAACACAGGACGATTTGATCTCTTGAGGTTGGCAGACGGCGTTTTTCCTGTCGGACAGAATATGGCCGTTAAATCCAAATTTTCTTATCCGACTTGGGAAGTTTCCGCGCAAATAGCGGAGAATCTTCTGGTTTTTTGGTGGACGATTCTCTCAGGCTCCGTTTTGATTATTCCGTTGGCGGCATTGAGTATATATCAGACGATTCGCAAATATGCCCGGATCAAGCGAGTGTAAGGCGTATCCCGCTGATAAAGGTGATTGCCTGTGAGAAAAATCGTATTTCGGATATTTTTGGTCTTCATCTCGCTCACTGCCATCCTTGTGTTCGGGCTTCTGATTAATCACGCTATTTTCGAATATAAATACAGCCATATGGATACGAGTACGGAGCAGCTGAGTGATACAGAGATTCGACAAATCAAGAGCGTATATGATTACCTGGCGGCAAACGGAACGGATATCTTTCCGGGGTTTGACGGGACAACCATTGATCTTATTATTTTTAACGAAAAGTATGAGTTTCTGATCAGTGCTGATGTTGACGCGAGTGAATGGATAAACACCGGCTATAACGACGTACTGCAGAAGAATATATACCGTCGGCCGGCAGTTAATCCTCAGGCTTTTGCCGTATATACCGCAGACCGATGGGTTGGAAGTATGGCAACGCAAAACAGCTTAAACCGCTCCGTATATATGCAAATGAATGAGGAGGCCGGTATTCTCGGGTATCTGATTCCCCCTCAGACACTTTATGTGGATGCAGAGCATTACAAGGGCACGATAATTCATGAAATGTTGCATGCTTTTCAAGCACAGAAAAACCAAGTGCGCGTAGATGGTGTATCATCAGTCCATAATATCTCTTCCGCGTATTACGACAACGAGCGCTTTGATTCTCTGATCCGAAGCGAAGGAGCCTATCTGCAGAAAGCTCTTGATGCCAAAAGCAGGGAAGAAACGTTGCGATATGCAGAATTGTTTCTGAGCACCCGGAAGGTCCGCAGGACAGAATGCGGGATGACGCAGAATGAGATCGCCCTGGAGAGAGAATTTGAATGGCTCGAGGGTATGGCGAGGTATGCGGAATACCAAAGTTCGAAAAACTCCAAATCAATGATACGAAGAAATCTTGGGAAAGTGATCGATAAAGTTAAAGTGAAAGGCGATGACCGGTACTATTCGATGGGCATGGCAGAGGGCTTAATTCTCGACAAGTTGGAAGTCGATTGGAAAGACGATGCTTTTTCCGGGGAATTTATGTTTGAAGAAGCACTGGCAAGGAGTTCCGGTTGAATCGGGCGGTTCGGTTTTCCGGATTTATCCGAATCAAGCGACTTTTTCGGGCCGCTTGCGTCTTCGTGAGCATCTTGTTGCTTTCTTCCGCGTGTACAACGGGGCGGGGCGGGGTAACAAAGAAAAATTCATATGCGACCGATTTTTTTGCGATGAATACCTTCATGCACATCGAAGCCACCGGCAGCGATTCGGAGCAGGCGGTCTTAGCCGCTTGCGACAAAGTGTACGAGCTCGAAGCCTTATTATCGCGAGCAAATTCAACAAGTGAAATCTCTGAACTGAATACATCCGGGGGTACATCTGAAGTCACCGTATCCGAAGCGACATTTCGACTGCTCGAAAAATCGGTATCTTTATGCCGGGACACCGGAGGCAGTTTTGATATCACCATTGCGCCGATCATGGATCTTTGGGGCTTTTCGGGAACCGAATACCGGGTGCCGGCAGAAGAGGAAATTGCCGTTTCGCTCGGTTTTGTGGATTATTCCGGGTTGATTCTTGACTCGTCAGATTATGGTGTATCCTTTCAAAAAGAGGGTATGAACGTCGATCTCGGCGCTGTCGCAAAAGGGTATGCATCGGACTGTGTCCTTCAAATCATGAAGAGTTATGAGATCGATTCGGCGCTGATTAATCTTGGAGGAAATGTATGCGTCTACGGAGCAAAAAGCGACGGCGGGAAGTTTCGGGTAGCTATTGCCGACCCGGAGAAGCCGGGTGCCTATACCGGAATTCTCGAGATTGCTGATCTTTTCGTCATCACGTCGGGCGGGTATGAGCGGTTTTTTGAGGAAAATGGTAAGAAGTATATTCATATTATGGATCCGGAGACAGGGATGCCCGCCGAATCGGATTTGCTGTCGGTCAGTATCATCGGACCGGACGGAACACGATGCGACGCCCTGTCTACGGCGCTCTTTGTGATGGGAAAAGAAGGTGCGATCGGGTATTGGCGCGAGCACCGGGATTTCGAGTGTGTTATGGTCGTGTCCGGGACCGAGGTGCTCGCGAGCCGTGGCCTTGAAGGTGTTTTTACCGTGAGTGACGGTAAGACGCTGACATTTTTTGATTAACGGGGAAGTAAATGATGCCAAACGAAGCGAAAAGCAACATCCGGAACAGAACCCGGTATACGCCGCGGCTTTCGCTGTGCATCGGCGACCGGGTGTTGATTCTTTGCATCGCTGTGTTGGCACTGATCCCTTTTGCGGCCGGGAAAGTGTTGCGGTCGCGGGATGCAGGCGTTGAAATGACGGCGGTGCTTTCGGTGGACGGCAAGGAAGTCTGGCGCCAGGATTTGAGCGGTTTGACCCATGAAGTCAGTCAGACGATTGAAGTGGGTTCAAGCAAGATGACGATTTGCGCGGACGCGAGCGGTGCCCGGGTGGAAACATCGGACTGCCCAGATCAGATTTGCGTACATACCGGAAAGCTCGATCAGGTCGGAGAGGCATCCGTGTGCATTCCTTTTCGCGTGGTTCTCCGAATTGTGGCGACCGATCCGGAGGCGGAGGGGATGAAACCGGGAGATATTGATGCCGTATCCGGCTTTTGCGGAGGTCTTTATGAAAAGTTCTTCGTTTAAGCTCAGTCTCCTGGGGATTCTTACCGCGCTCTCTCTGGCGCTTTCGGTGGCAGAGACGATGTTTCTTCCTTTCTCCGTGATTCCGGTTCCCGGGTTCAGGATCGGATTTGCAAACATTGTGATCCTTGTTTCCGTATATATGCTCGGGGCGCTTCCGTCGATTGCGATTGTGCTGGTTCGGACGATGGCGGTTTTCGCGTTCGGAGGGAACCTGACCGCGTTTCTGTTCTCGCTGACCGGGGGGCTTTGTGCGGTGGGGGTTATGCTGATTCTTCGTAATACGCAGCGCTTTTCGTTTTTCGGACTGAGTGCCGGCGGGGCCGCGGCGCACGCCGTGGGGCAAATCGGCGCGGCGATCCTCATGACCGGCACGTGGGAACTGATCGGCTACCTTCCCGTGTTGATTTGGGCTTCGATTGCGGCGGGTCTTCTGACGGCGACGCTGGCCGTGCCGGTTTATAAAGCCGCCGATGCATCATTGAGGTCACACGGTGTGTAAAACAAGTCGTTTTTCAATGAATCTACCGATATGGCTTGTAATTATCTCAATGCGTTATGCTAAAATGAAAAGAAATAGTTCTCGCTTTTTCTGACGATTGAATGTGAGGGCCTATATGAGACAACCGGAAAACCCGTTCTGGCCAAGGAAAAGCATTCTTCATCCTCCTTTGCCAAAGGAGCCTTATGTACCCGTTCGTCGCGTCCGCAAGGCGATCACCCGGGAAGAGCAGAAGGCGATTGACCAGGCGGCAACCAGAGTTTTTCAAATTCCGCAAAACATACTCATGGAGCATGCCGGACTTGCGGTCACGGAAATCTGTGAATATATGGCCGGAGCGAGGACGACGCCCATACATATTTTTGCCGGTAAAGGAAATAACGGCGGGGACGCATATGTTAGTGCCCGGCTGCTTCACTCCCGCGGATATACGGTAACCGTCTGGGACTGTTTCCCGAACTTTGGACACGTGGGAAACGTGAAGGCAATGAGAGAGGCCGCAGCACTTCTGGGCGTTAAAATTCGACCTGCGGATGAGTTTGACCCTCATAAGCTTCGAAGCGGAGTATCCCGTATAGTGAACGATCAAGTCCCGGGAATTCCCTGCGTGGTTATCGACGGAATTATCGGAACCGGTTATGAGCGCACCAGACTTCTTCCTCCATCCATCCAGGCGATAACCGCCGATATTGAAGAAGCACATATTCGCGGTGCACGGGTAATCGCGATCGATATTCCGACGGGCGTCGATGCCGATACATCGGAGACGGACCCGCATGCGGTCTGCGCCGATTGCACGGTGACGTTTATTCTGCCCAAACTGGGAATGACGCACGGCAGAGGCAGAGAACTTTCCGGACAGGTCCGGGTTTTCCCGCTCGGGCTTCCGATTAATTTTGCTGACATTGCACTGAAAGGATAGTTTTCAGGAAGATCAGAAGGAGTCAACAATGGACAAAGTTGCGCTGGACAAGATTACGTACGGCTTATATGTTTCGGGAGTTAAAGATGAGAAATACTTCGGCGGATGTATCGTGGACGCGTTTGTGCAGGTCACGCTGGACCCCCCGACCGTTATCTACAGCTCAATGAAAAAGAACCGGTCCTCTGAACTTCTTCTGCCCGGAACGGAGTTTTCGATATCGGTTCTTCCGGAAAATGTCTCTCCGTTCATCATTTCCAATTTTGGATTTCAGAGTGCCCGGGTCGCTGACAAATGGGCGAACGTCAAACATCATATTGTTGACGGACTGCCGGTGCTTGACGACGCGGCAGCTTTTTTTCGGTGCAGTGTTATCGACGTCCGCGATCTGGGGACACACAACCTGCTTTATTGCAGCGTTCTGGATGCGACGGACAGCGAGCGGAAACCTCTGGTATATGATATGTACCGGCAATCGATGAAAAGGGAAGCGACGGAGCTTTTCATGGCCTATAAAAAAACAGGAATTTCGCCGCTCTTGTGAAGTAAAGACATTATCACCCGATAAAGGAGACTCCTTATGAAGATTGCTTTTTATGATGCCAAGCCTTATGACAAGATCTGGTTTGACCGTTTAGCGCCGGGATTTGATTTTTCGATCAAATACATTGACGCACATCTGACACCGGAGACGTGCCTCCTCGCCAAGGGCTGTGACGCGGTGTGCGTTTTTGTCAATGATAATGTAAATGAGACCGTAATCAATGAGCTTTATGCACTCGGCATCAAGGCGGTCCTACTGCGGTGCGCCGGATATAATAATGTCGATTTCAAGGCCGGATTCGGCAAAATCCACATCATGCGTGTACCCGCGTATTCACCGTATGCCGTTGCCGAGTACGCCTGCGCACTGCTTCTTTCGGTGAACCGGAAGACGCACCGCGCCTACTCCCGCACCAGGGATTACAATTTCAACATTAACGGTTTGATGGGCATGGATCTGCACGGAAAGACCGCCGGTATCGTCGGCACGGGGAAGATCGGCCGGATTTTCATTGACATTCTGAAGGGATTCGGAATGAATGTGATCGCATATGACCTTTTCCCGCCGAAGGGCACGGATATAGAAATTGTTGCGCTCGAAGAGATCTGGAAGAGATCGGATGTCATTTCACTCCATTGTCCGCTGACACCGGAGACAAAGCACATGATTAACAAGGAAACGCTCGGGATGATGAAGAACGACGCAATCCTGATCAATACATCCCGGGGCGGTCTGGTGGATACCGTCGCGTTGATTGAAGCCGTGAAGAACCGTCAGGTCGGCGGCGTCGGACTGGATGTATACGAAGAAGAGGATGAGTACTTTTTCGAGGATAAGTCGAACGAAATTCTCGAGGATGAAGCGTTGGTGCGGCTGATGAGTTTCCCGAATGTACTGGTTACGTCGCATCAGGCTTTTTTCACCGCAGAGGCAATGGAGGCGATTGCCCGCACGACCCTTGAGAACCTGGACCGGTTGAAGAGAGGCGTATATCTCGAGAACGAAATTTGCTACCACTGCGGAAAAGAAGGCGTCTGTGATCGGGACGCGGTGAAGAAGAACTGTTTCTGAAAAATGATTTGTACTTACATGCAAAAGCGGGACCCCTTGGGGCACCCTCCGTACTGTTCTATGAAGCAATATAAAGTTATGCTGTAAATGTTAGAATCTCATTACAC